>JAKQOG010000283.1 GCA_029565395.1 Candidatus Hydrogenedentota bacterium
CCTTTTCCTTTTCGGGTTGGTTGAAAAGGAGCCGTTTGAGCGTGAAATGCTGGTAATTTGCCCTATACGGCGTACTTATGAGAAAAAAGGCTATTTCGCAATTGCCTGTGAAGGAGAAACCCATGAGAGTTGGAACAATCACAGCATGTTTCGGAATGGCATTGGTACTAATCTCTCCGGGAATCGGAGCGATTGCCACAGTCCAAACCAATGCGCAAGATTTACTCGCTGTATATGATACGGCCAATACCGATGGCGCCTTTGGCCTGACCCTGCCGGAAGCCCAAGCCGCCGTACCAGTTTTAACGCCGGCGGAATTCACCCAACTAGACCTTAATGGGGATGATGTGTTGTCACGGCATGAACTTATTTTGGCCACGCTGGCAGGGGAATTCTATACAGCGGATCAAGACCAGGACTATCACATCAGCCTTTCCGAGTTGTTGCGGGTCATTCAATTCTATAATTCCCACGGGATCAGTTGTCTGGCGCTGACGGAAGATGGTTACAATCCTTATGGGGGGCCGCAGGATTGTCTTCGCTATGCCTCGGACACCAATGCAGATTGGGTTATCGATTTGAGTGAATTGCTGCGGGTTATCCAGATTTACAATACGCCGGCGTATTATTTCTGTCCGGACAATGATTCGGAAGATGGCTTTTGTCTGGGAACTGCTCCTGAAACACCGCCTGCCACGGATGGCACACACGTCGTTCTCGGATACAATGATCTGGGCATGCACTGCATGAATCAGGATTTTTCCGAGATGATGATTTTGCCGCCCTACAACAACCTGCGGGCGCAGGTCATACGACGTGGCGAAGACCCGGTGATTGTTGCCAGCGGCGTTACGGTTTCCTACAGCATACCCGGGAATACCATTTCTTCTACGAAAACCAATTTCTGGGACTATGTACAGGATTTGTTGGGCCTTACCCTGGCGCCGGATATTGGGCTGGGTGGATTTGGCCTGTCTGGAACGATGACCACGACGGGCACAAATGATTGGATCGCCACGGGCATCCCAGTCACCCCCATGATGGATACGGGCGAGGAAAATGCTTATCCGCTGTCGCGGATTCTCGTGAAGAAAAATGATGTGAACGTGGCCTTCACCCAGGCGGTGGTGCCTGTCTCATGGGAAATTAGCTGCAATCTCTGCCACAACACCCCCGGTATTTCGGTTGCCACCGATATCTTGCGCCGCCACGATTCGATGCACGGTACCGATTTGGAAAACAGCAAACCTGTATTTTGCGGAGGATGCCATGCTCAGGCGCCGTTGGGCACCACCGGATCTCCCAGCCTGTCGAGCGCCATGCACTCCGCGCATGCGCCCCGCATGGGTATGATCGACATCGATGTGAGCTGTTATGCCTGCCATCCCGGCATAAGGACCCGTTGCCAGAGAGACATTCACTTCTCGAATGGAATACAGTGCACGGACTGTCATGGGGATATGACCGATGTCGGGAATCCCGCACGCAGGCCGTGGGTGGACGAGCCCCGCTGCGGCTCCTGCCATACACGCGCTGGTTTCGAGTTTGAGCAGCCTGGAACTCTTTTCCGTGATTCGAAGGGACATCACGGCGTGCATTGTTCGGCGTGTCATGGTTCGCCCCATGCCATAACGCCCACCGTTACTCCCAATGACAACGTGCAGGCCATTGCAGTGCAGGGTCATGCCGGGGTAATCAATACCTGTTCGGTGTGTCATAACGAAACGCCCGAAGATCCCTTCGATCACCGCCTGAGCGAAGAAGAAGACGACAAATCGATGGGTGGATGAACCCAAACAATGCAATCACGCCATGACGTGGGTGAAACAGCGCGGCAGTGATGCACTTCGGATTTCCCGTTTATTCTGTTTTCGGCGCTTCCCTCGGTCCGTCTTCTTTTGGCTTCAAGATGAACGTTACGTCCATCTGTTTCTTATAAAATGCCTGGATTTTGACAAAATCCGCTTCTAAATCGCCCGTGACGGGGATAATGGGGCCAAATCCCCCTCGTTTGTTCACGTAATCCATGAAGGCCGGCAAAATCGGCACGCCAGCGCCTTGCGCGACAAAGTAAAAGCCGGTTTTCCAATATTTTGCCTTCTTGCGGGTGCCTTCCGGCGTAATTACCATGAACATGCGTTCCCGTTGATTAAACGCCGCAATCATCTCGTCGACAAGGTTGCTGTGCTGGCTGCGATCCACCGGCACGCCGCCCAGCCACCGCAAAAACACCCCCACCGGCCAGAAAAACCAGTCCTTCTTGATAAGTACCGCGATGGGTACGTCTATCGCAAACGAAAATAGCATCGTGTAGAAATAATCCCAATTTGAGGTATGGGGCGCCGCCGTGATTACCGCTTTGAGATCCTCCGGCCGTCCACCAACCCATTCATAGCCCAAAATGCGGAGCATGGTCCGCCCCAGCCAAATCATGAAAGGGCTGTAATGCGCCCGTAATGTCGTTTGTTTCGTTTCGCCCGCCACAGTGTTTCTCCTGTTGGTTGCTTCAGCGGGTATTGTAAGCCCCAAAACCGTTAGAAATCAAACAGAATGTTTTTATTGATGCATCCTTTGGCAATGTCAGCAGGGCGAGGCGCCTGCCGAGCCGTCAAACAAGATCAGGATCACCATATCAACCCATTTGGATATTTTGTTTGACGGCTCGGCAGGAGCCTCGCCCTCCCACGATGTTTTAGATTACGATGTCTTCAACGGTGTTCCTGCGTCGGGTAGGGTCACTTCGAAGTTTACAACATCCGTGACACCGTTCGGGGTCATACAGGACACTTTATGCTCGCCGGTGGCAAGATTTAAATACAGCGGCGCCTCATTAGAGGATGTGCCGAGGTAGCGGTCATCCAGGTACCAATGCAAGGTGGCGTTTCCTTCCAATGAGGCATCCAAACGGATACGGTCGCCTCCAGTTTCGCCCGTTAATACATAATGTGCTTTGTTGGCCGGGGATTTGATGCGGAGCACCACTTTTTCCTCCACTGATCCGCCCTCTTTCAGCGGCTCTACGGTTACAGGATTCATAATGTGGGCCAAATCCCACGTTCGCGCGGAACCCGGCCAGCGTTCGACAATGCCTTGCTGAGAGGGATTGGGGTAATGCATGTCGCACTGCCGGTGGAGGTATTGATCACGGGGCAGGATCACGGTTTGGGTGTGCGGACAATATTCCGATGCAGGTAACCCGCTTAAAGAACATACTTTCACGGATTTTAATGCATCGCCGGGATCAGGCCATGCCGGTGAGGATAGGGGAGGCAATGAACGGAATATTGCGGCAGCCAGGGGTAAGGCCGCCCATGCGCCTACCAGCCGTTGCGAGGGTTTTCCATCGCTATTGCCCACCCAAACCCCAACCACGTATTGACGGTTATACATGAAGGTCCAGGCGTCGTGATAGCCTGTGGAAGTGCCGGTTTTCCAGCACACCTTTGGGAGAACGCCGACGGCTTTGGCAAGGTTTGAGTCCGTTTCCTGCGGCAAAGACTGATTCAGGATGGTGTAGAGAGTCAGTGCCGTGCCGCGTGAGAGCACCCGGCGTTCCTCAGCGATCTTTTCTTCTGCGCGGGTGCGTAATGGCGTATACACACCCAGATCCGCCAGCATGCGGTATGCGGCAGCCATTTCATCCAGCCGCACTTCACAATTTCCTAAAGTTAAGCCCAAGCCATAATGTTCAGGGGAGTTCGACAAGGTACTCAGGCCGGCTTTTAGTAAAAAGCGGTGCAGTGTGTCGGCGCCGAGTCTTTCCAATATCATGACCGCTGGGACGTTCAGTGAGAACCGCAAAGCATCCGTGGCCGTCACCAAGCCGTTAAAATATCCGTCGAAATTCTCCGGATTGTATTGGCCCAGGTCGAGCGTATCGTCGAGCAGGCGTTCCGATGCGTAGAGTTTCTGATTCTCGATGGCCAGGGCGTAGGTAAAAGGTTTTAAGGTGGAGCCGGGCGAACGTGGCGCCTGGCAGAGATCCATCTGTCCGCCGCTTTGTTTCATGAAAAAGTCCGCGCCGCCCGCCCGTGCCAGTACGGAGGCGCTTGCAACATCCACCACGATGGCCGCGGCGTTATTTACTTCATGGTCGAAACGCCGCAGATGCCGTGTGATGAGCGATTCCACGCGCGATTGAACATCCGCGTCTAGCGTTACCGGCGCCAAGGCATCGTCTTTTTTGCGCTGGTGCAGACCCTGCGCCAGATGGGGCGCAAGACGCGGGAATTCATGCCACGCCGCATTCAATGGCCGCTTCTTTGCACGGGCAAACTCCTCCTGGGAGATGAATCCTTCTTCATGCATCCGGTGCAACACATAATTGCGCCGTGTTTTCGCGCGCGCTGCATGTTTTAATGGCTGGAAACCATTGGGCGATTTTGGCAGCCCTGCCAGCAGCGCCGCTTCCGGAAGGGTGAGTTCCATCGCCGGTTTTCCGAAATACCGCCGTGCCGCCGCCTCCGCGCCAATCAGATTCAATCCGTACGGGGCTTTATTAAGGTAGGTGGTCAAGATCTCATCTTTGCTGGAGCCTGCTTCCAGTCGCAAGGCGTTCCATATTTGCCCGGCTTTTCCCAGGATCGATCGCGAATCCTGTGGCCGCATTTTCACCACCTGCATGCTTAGTGTTGAGGCTCCGGAGGCGACGCCGGTATGCCAGACATTTTGCACGCATGCCCTAGCCAGGGCCATGGGATCCACACCGCAATGCCAGTAAAACCGCTGGTCTTCCACCGCAATGGTCGCCTGCACCAACTTCGGGCTCACTTGTTTCAGCGTTCGAGGAAAACACCATTGCTCGCCTTGGTTCATGAACGCGTGCAGCAACTGTCCATTCCGGTCCGTCATTTCCCAGGAGGGGTGTTGGATGATACAGGAAGCCGCATTGTTGGGGAATATGTGTGCCAGTAATAAGATCCCGCATGGAAGCGCCAACGCAGCGAAGACTGCTGCTCCGGCAACGCGGTTTTTTTTTGCCCGCAGGGCATGCCCTCCAGAAAGGAGGGCGCGCCCTGCTTTTTGCACTGTGTGCTTCATGGGTTGTTCGTCTTGACCTCGATGGCGCCTGGAGCCGATGACGCATGAATCATCGGATCATACATGCATTCCGCATGAACGCCGGGATATTGGAACGTTCCCGGCGTGACCGCGCGCACCACGTAGTAATAGTGGTGGGCGCCCTTTGGCAATTCCATGAATGCGGCTACTAAGCGATCATCACGCAATTCCAGGTATTCCGGCGTGATTGCGCCGCCTGCGGTCTTTGATTGCCGCGCCCGGCGGCGATCATAGCCATAATCATAGCCGTAGTCATCGTCATCGTATTCGGATTCCTCATACTCTCTCGGAGGCGTGCCTTCCGCCACCACATCGCCCTTACCCTGCGTGGCCAACACATTCGCGTCCAGCCTAGGATTTTCGACCTCAAAGCACGCAGGCAACAAGTCCGCTACAATGACGTTCTTGGTGTCCTGATCGCACGTGATCGTCAAATCCACAACGTAGCTCTCGCCATGCGGGAACACCGTGCCGGTAAATACGGCGCCGGTGTTATCTCTGAACGTCCGCCCGATGGTCATGCCATGCGATTCTGTTTTTAATCCCGATTGCAGCGGGATGCCGCCCCGGGTCAGGTTCACATACATTGGGGCAGATCCTGAATTACTCACTGTATATTGAATGCCGGCCCCGGTGGCCGTATGGTTAAAAAGCTCCGCGCCTTTGATGGTCTTGGAACCTTCCGGTCCCGTAATGGTGGCCGCCGCCAAGTCCGTGTTTTCATTGAGTTTGGACAAATACAGGCCCAGCGCGGACATGACGAATGCCGATTCCTGGGTTGTGTAATAGTCTTTTTCGAGATACTGAATCAATACATTGGCTTTTTCCGGCAGATCCGCGGCGGCACGGTTGATTTGCATCATGGCGATCAGTTCCACCGCCGTGTTGCGAATCTCTGAGTTCAAGGTATACCAGGTTTCCCGATCATTATAGGGCATATAGGGCGCACTGGTCAGATAGGCGGAAACGCGTTGTGGATCCTGTGTATTGAGCGCAAGGGCGGCGGCGAGCAGATACCGTCCCGCGCGTGGCATCTTGATGGCGTCAAAGCGCGAGATCTGCTCGATAGCCTTCAAATCGCCTTCAAGGGCCAGCACGTAGTATGCGTAGGCCCGGAGATACAGATCGGAATAAGAAGAGTTTTTGACAAAACCTTCCGCCACGCTGCGTACGTACTTTCGGAGTGCCTGATATGGATCCTCGGGAATGCTCACTTCGTGTTCCCGGTGCAGCAGGGTCAAGAAATGACATGCATATACCGAACCGTAGGCGTATGGGGAACCGCCGCCGGGCCAGGCAGCAAGACCTCCCGACGAAGTCTGCATGCTGAACAAGCGGCTGACGCCTGCGCGTACATAATGATCCAATTCATTTGTATCCTTGAATTTGTCGCTGAGAAGAAATGCATTTTTCCGAAGCACATACAATGGCATGACGGAGGATGTGGTTTGCTCCACGCAGCCATAGGGATAATGCACAAGGAAATCGAGGGGTTTGCGCAGACGCAGGAACGGATTCGCGCCAACATTGATAGCGGTTTCCAGTTTTGCATCATCCACAAACTCCGCGTTCACAAAGGTTTTTGTTTCACCCGCCTGCACCACAGTGATGGAGCGCCGCTGTTCATACGTGGTTGGCGGACGCACCGGTATGGGCATTTCCTTATGTACGTGTTCCAATACCGCGCCGTCCGCGCCGAGTATGTCCACGTCCCACGTGATTCCGCCCTGGCCACTATCCGCCGGGGCAGTAAATTCTGCTGTCAGGCTGATATCGCTCGCAGGGGCGATCTCCAATTCTTTTGCGCCCGCGCTGGCCATTAAGGCGCCCGCAGGCGTCCACTGCACTTTCGCTTTGACAGGAGTTTTTGAGGTGTTGAATACAGAGGCAAAGCAATTGAATGTGTCGCCGGGAAATATAAAGCGGGGCATGCTCGTACGGAGAATATAAGGCCTTCGCACGAACAATTTTGCACTCGTTGCTCCGGTGGCATTCTGTGAAACCGCCACGGCCACCAGCCGCAATTGTCCATCGAATTCCGGGACGTCCAGCGTGACCACGCCCTTTCCGCTGGTATCGGTCTGCACCAGGCCCGACCACAAAGCCACGGGTTTGATCCAGTTTTCGCCAATGGTGGGAGTGTTTTTGCCCAGGCGTTGTGCGATGGCATCGCCGCCGATGGGGGTCGGCGTGAAATCATATGCCACGCGGTCGTAATATTCGGCACGGGCATAGCCGGCCTGTCGTGCGCGTTGGAACCAGCGGTAGGGATCGGGATCCTTATAGTCCAAAATGGCGTGGATGCCTTCGTCCACGGCGGCCAGGGTTACTTCCGCCGCCATGGGGTTGCCCGCGCTGTCTTTCGTTTCTATGGCTACCTGCACTTGTTGCGCCGGTTTCACTTCTTCCGGCAATCCCGGATACGACACCGCCACCTGCCGCTGAGGATCTTCCAGTGGAACGTTGATCATGGCAAAACTCGAATAAGGATAGGCGCCTGTGCGTTCTGTCTGTACCTGATGCACCACCGTGACTTCCGCCCAAATATTGGGGTACTGATCTTTTGTCAGCGCTAACTTGAAGATGCCCACTCCGTCTTTCACATCCACGGTATGCATCTGTTGTATGCGCTCGCCTTGGAGCACTATGACGCCTTTTCCGTCAAAGGGCGATTCGATACGCAATTCCGCTTCTTCGCCGAATGCATACCGCTCTTTGTTTAATGCCAGCTTGATTAAACTTGGCCGCGCGCTTTCCACAAGCTCAATACGCCGCCAACAGGCATAAAAGTTGGCCGTGCTATACATCGGCGTTTCTGTTGAAAACACGCGCACCCGGAAATAGCCATAATGGCCCGGCAGATCGAATTCCGTGCTGCCCCTTCCGTTTTGGAGGGAAACCTCGCGTGTTTCCAACGGTTCGAACGACTTTGTCCAATTGGGCTCGTTATAGTCGTTATATCGCCGGACATAGTAGTCCCAGGTCTCACGCTCCAGCATGATTTTGACTGAGCCCAGCACCGCTGGGCTGCCATCGGGCTTAATAGCCGCCGCGGATATCACCACTTTCTTTGTATTCGGAACCGCTGCTACATTAACGCCCAATAACACTTCTGATGGCAACACCAACGCTTCCGTGGTATTCGCCACGCCGCGCCCGCCGGCTTCTTTTACTTCCCCGCGAATGGTCGCGCGCAACGGGAATGTTGATTTCTTGGAGGGTTGGTACGTGAAGGAAAACGAGGCTTGTCCGGAGGCATCCGTCTGTTGTTCACCCAGCGGTTTGACCTCTGAGGTGTAATCCGTATCGTTGGTGAAACGAAACTCTTTCCATAGATCGTTTTTGAATTCGCCCTTGCGCAAAATCACCGCCGCCTCACAGGTGCGGTTTGAAGCAGGCGTGCCGAACAAATGCTGTGCCGACACGTTGATGGCATGTTCCGTGTTGGGAAGCCATGGTCCGGCGCCGGTGCTCACCTCGGTTTTAATTTGTTGTGGCACAAACTCTTCAATATTAAAGGAACTTGTTGCCAGCGGGGCATTGGAACCCGGAGTCAACAACTGCAATTCGTACCTGCCCGTTAAGTAACTTTGTTGCGTGGTGAAATCGTCTCCGCCCGTACCAAAGGCCGATAAGGTTGTCGTTTTGGTGAGCGTGGTGACATTTTTCGGGTTGATTAGTTTCACCTGCAAGGGCACGTTGGGCAGGGCATCGCCGTACCGTGTTCTGCCAATCCACCGTGCATGCACTGTTTCCCCCGGCCGGTATAGATTGCGGTCGGTATAGATATATACGTCATATCCGTCTATTTTGTACCCCGGCATGCTGTCGGTGAAGCCCGTGGGATCACCCGTTTTTGCCTGCAGTTCCAGGAAGGTGGCATCGGTGTCTGTTTCCACCACGGCCACCAAGGGCCGCCCGAGTCCTTTGTCCAGATTCGTTAAATGGGCAATTCCTTCCAGATCCGTTACGGCCATGCCCATTAGTTGATTTTTGTGCGTATAGACCGTCACTTTTGCGTTTGCAATGGGCGCGAGTGTAAACAGGTTATGTACAAACACCGCCACTTCGTCGTTTTGCCAGTGACTAATCACTCCTAGGTCCGTCCATACCACAAGTTTTGTATGGTCTTCCAACGCCAGCGTGAACACGCCCTTTTTGTCCGGTGGCAATAACCCACTGACATTCAAGGGAACCGATACGGTCTTGTCTTTTGAGTCCGGGAAACTGATTTTCTGAGAGTTTATGAATCGTGCGAGACGATCGTTGAATCCCCACAACTCTCCGTAGTTATGCGTGCTGCTTACCGCTTGCGCGATGTTGTTCGGAAAGAGCCAATGCAGCGAGACATTCGCTTCCGGGTAATTGCGCGCTTTGACGGTCATTTGCCCTGCATTGCGGCGTGGGAAATATATCTTGCCCTCATAGCCAAAAGCGGCGCCTTTGACCAACGGCACTTTCTTGGGATTGAAAACTAACGCCGAGGATACTTCATGATTGCCCTCCGTATCGGTCAGTCCGGGGGTAAAGGTGAGGGCGTACGATTCACCGGACTTCCAATCCCCCTTGATGAGCACGGTGCCAGGATAACTGGAATCTACCTTTAGATTGGTTACCGCAGGTTCTATTTGAAGATGTTCCTGCACCGCCTGCGCTTGAATATTGGCATTAAAGGATAAATACAGTACTGGACCATCAATACCTTCCCGCCGCCAGTAATTATAGTCAATGAGCAGGGGACTTACATGATGCTCAGAAATGGGGGTGGTTTGTTGGCCTTCCTGTTGGCCTTCCTGTTGGCCTTCCTGCTGACCTTCCTGTTGACCTTCGGATTGGCCTTCTTGTTGTGCTTGGGGTTGTGGTTGTGCTTGAGTGTCGGCAATTTTTTGTTGCCGCAAGTCTATTGTTGTGAGTTCGGGAAGCACGCGAGTGCTTTCATCATGTAAACCCGCTGCAATCACGATACGGAGTATCTCGTCAGTGGGGAAGGGTTCGGGCAATTCAATTTCATGTTGAAACCAATTCCCCTGAGTTTTCAATTGGCAGCTCACTTCTTGATTGTTGCTGAGACGGTATAGTTTCAGAGCCTTTGACAAGGATTCCGACGGCACATTGGAGGCAAATCGCAAGGCGAATTTTCGCCCGGGTTGAGCGGTGTTCCAGATTGCCCAGCCCACTTTAAGGGGCTCTTCGTGTGGATATTGGAATTGGTATTCTTCCAGGAACTGTGAGCGGCCGTACGCATCTTTCAGACCCGCCGGGAAGATTACTCGTATTGGCAACTTGGCTGAAGGAGGGATCATGAGTTGGACCTGATTGGAAACGCCTCCCTCGGTGATAGAAGGGGTTACCTGTTGTTGCGCGGCGTCCGTGATGGAAATCCTCTTGATCAAGTCTTCCAGAATTACGGGTGCAACAAAGTTCACGAGGATTGGCGTGCCCGTGCTTACTGCATCCAATGCCTGAACACTGATCACTTTGTTCGGTCCCGTGGCAAAGTAAAAGGCACGGTTGTTGGGATCCATCGCCCGCCCGCTTGCGGACCGCAATCCCTCGTTCACGGTCACAGCATAGGTCAAGCCGGAAATTGCTTGATTTGCCATGGGCGTAAAACTGATGTAATTACCACTGATTTCCGTTTGCCCGTCCACATTCGGATCGAAGCTCAATACGGGCAAAGGACTTCCAGAAGCGTCCTTGAGGGGTTCCAAGGCTTCGTCAAAATAGAGCACGACCCGCCCCGTAAATTTTTCCGTCGGTAAAGGGAAAGTACCTACTATCTTCAATGGTCCTGAAGGCGTATCCGCTGCATGGACGCATAGCGGGAAGAGGACCAAAAGCAAAAGTAGAGAAGAAATCAGCATTGAACGAACGGTACGCATGGCGCGCAACTCCCATTTTAAAGCGGTTTATCCGCGGTAAGGTTTCAGTATAACACACGAAAAATGAGGATTATTCTGGATGCGATATGCGTGGCACTGTCCAAAGGCGGGTATCGGTATTCCCCCTTGGCATTATTTTGGCGCCCCGACCGCGAATCGAACGCGGGTTTAGGCCTTAGGAGGGCCTCGTTCTATCCACTGAACTATCGGGGCTTTTTTCCTCACCCCTTCATACACGCTCCTCCTTATGGTTGTCAAATCAATGATACTGCAATTAATGCCAAACGAATGCGTTTAGTTTCCGGGATTTTGGGAAAGGACTATCAGTCATTATCTTCCTTCGCAAAAGCTTACTCCTTCGTCGCGCGAAACGCGTGATTTTGGAAAACATGTTGGGGGACAAGACACGGTGGCAGTTAACATGGATGTGCATGGACGGACACGGACGTACACTGACGTATATGGACTATATGGGGTATATGGACTATGTGAATTGGGTATTGGATAGGAGTGTGCCGTGGAGAGGGTGATGGCGATAGCGATGTCGATAGCGATTCTGGACAAACAATGGATAGAGGTCAACGGCTAACTGACAAGTGCCAAGACATCGTTTACTGAATTTAGTGCCAGGACATCGTTTACTGCGGAGCTAATTAGAGATCTGAATCGGCGAACATATGCTTTTCCAAACAGAAGGAGAAGCATATGGAGAAACAGGAAGAATGGT
>JAKQOG010000084.1 GCA_029565395.1 Candidatus Hydrogenedentota bacterium
CTCTATGGGGTGTACTATACACGGATTTGTGGAGGGGGGCAAGGGGAAAATTTAATTGGCTTTCAGCTATCAGCGGTCAGCTTTCGTCAGGACAAAACACAGTGGGAGGTCTGGGATAAATGGGGAAAAGGACGTAAAGGACGCAAGGGACATAAACGACGGAAAGAGCTGGGGGGGAGTTGCCCTGAGGAGGGGTTTGGGGAATGGACGGTATGGACGGTATGGACGGGGCATGGACGGGGATGGAGTGGATGGGGGGAGAGGGGTGGAATTTAGGGTGATCGAACGCTGAACTTTGACTTTGATAGCGATGCCGATAGCGAAAGAAAACGGAAGCCTTCCGAGGTGGAAGGCTTCCTCGGGGTGGTTGGTTACCAAAAATTATGCGATTTGGGGAACCTCGAAACCTTTTCGGTATTCGCGGGTGATAAGTTTGTTGGCGTCGTCGTCTTTAAATTTTTCAGTTTTGGGGTCGAATTCGAGGGCGCGTCCGAGGCGGTAGGCGGCGTTGCCAATGTGGATGTGTGCGCAGGAGAGGTGCGCTTCAAGCGGGGTGACGGGGAGGTCTTCCTGCTTGCGGGAACGAATGGCGCGGAAGAAGCGCACCCATTTGTTGGCGTCTTCGGGCATGGGGGCCTCGACGGGGATGGCTTCGCGTTCGTTCATTTTTCCACTCTTGTAGGTGAAGAAGCCTTTTTCGCGGACGTAGAATCCTTTGGTGCCGAAGAAGCTGTTGCCGCAACTGCCGCCGTCCATTTCCTCGAAGGAGCCGAGATTGCGCACTTCGAAGGACATGATGGTTCCGTCGGCATAGGTGAAGGTGGTGACTTGGGTGTTGGGGGTTTCCGCGTCGTCGTCCCAACCGTAGCGACCGCCGGAGCTATAGACTTTCACAGGGAGGCCGCGGTTGTGGCCCCAGTTTGCGATATCCATTTCATGGACGCCTTGGTTGCCAATTTCGCCGTTGCCGTATTCCCAGAACCAGTGCCAGTCGTAGTGGATGTAGAGGCCGGGTTTCTTGCGGTCGACGTTGATCATGTATTCATGGTCCGGCGAGGGTCCCTGCCACAGCGGCCAATCGATGTTTTCGGGGACGGGTCCGGGTTTTCCATGACCGATGGCGTTTCGGTTTCCGTTTTTATAAACATATCCGCGCGAGTGGACGATGTCGCCGATGAATCCCTCATGCATCAGCTTCATGTCGCGGATAAGGGTGGAATTCGATCGGCTTTGCGTGCCATGTTGGACGATTTTCCCATATTTTTCGGCGGCTGCCGCGGCCTGGCGGCCTTCGTAGATATTATGCGACATGGGTTTTTCGACGTAGACGTCTTTCCCTGCCTGGCATGCCCAGACCGTGGCCAGGGAATGCCAATGATTGGGGGTGGCGATGGTGATGGCGTCAATGTCTTTGTCCGCCAGTGCGTCGCGGATGTCCTTGTAGGATTTCGGTTTCTTGCCCTGGGTCGCTTCCACCCGCTTGCTGGCGTATTCAAGAACATTGGAATCCACATCACATAATGCGACGTATTCCGCATCGTCTTTCATGCCAAGGATATCCTTGATGTGTCCTGCACCCTGGCCGTTGAAGCCCATGGTGCACATGCGGATGCGCTCGTTGGCCCCAAACACCTTGCCCTTAGCACGGGTTCCGGCGACAATTACCGCGGATGCGGTGGCTCCTAGAAATTTTCTCCGAGAAAGTTCCATGGTTTCCTCCATCGTATGTTCAAAAGAACGGTTACCGTTATCTTTTTTGACTGCTTTCCGTTACAGGATGTTTCGTTATTGTACATAAAACGCGGGTGATATTGAAGCAAATGGGAGTTTTAGAAACGCGCCCTCTTTAGAAACATAAGGCAGCAGGGGATGCAAACCGGTTGCAGATCTGGGAAGTCTGGGAAGACTGGGAGGACTGGGAAGACTGGGAGGACTGGGAAGACTGGGAGGACTGGGAGAATAGGACTAATAGAAGCAATTGGATAAGGTGGAAGAAGAGGAAGCAAATATAATGGGGAACACGATAGCGATAGCGAGAGCGATTGCGATAGCGAGAGTGATAGCGATACCGATAGCGATAGCGGTAGCGATAATTGGGTGGATGAGTTTAGGTGTTCCTTCTTAGTTCACCCCGCCTACGGCGGGTGGAGAACTCGCAATGACAAAAAGGGGAGATTCCTCACAAGGAGAAATCAGTTATCTGGGGCTTTTAGTGAGTAATCGCTCGATGGCCCGTGCGATGGTATCGCGTTGTTTTTCGATAGGCGCGGGATCTTTCGAAAAATGCTTGAGGTCCGTGGTGATTTCTTCTGGGACGGTTAGCAGCGCGGAAAAATCTTTCTGCTCTTGTTCTGACAAGGAGGATTCGTGCTTCTGTAGTGCTTCGCGCAGGATAACAAGGTATTCGTAGTCTTCAATGCCATCGCGAAGCATTTCCCAGCGTATGCTGTCCACCGGTCCGTCGAGGATAGTGTTGTCTTGATATCCGGTGGCGCCTTCGGGAGGATACATGAAGCGCCCGTCGCCGTTGCCCCAGGGACGTTTCTCGCCGGGTTTGGTTCCATAGCCGGACATCCATGCCATGGGATCTTCGTAGGGATCTTGCAGGCGGTCGGGGTAGGCGCACCCCGTGGTCCAGAGATTCATTCGCCAAACGAGGATGCCTTCGATGTTATATTTCCAGGTTTGCCAGAGCCATGTGCGCAGTTCGACGGCGGCGTGGTCGGTGAATTCAGTGGCGAAAGGTGCCTTGGGGATGGTGCAGACATACCACCAGATTGTTTCGCCGAGTTTTCTGCGTGCTTCGGTTTCTTTTGGGTTTAGTTTCCAGGAAACCGGGCACCAGACGTTGGGACCATCGAAAAGGCCGGCAACGGGTTTTTCGGTGATCATGCGGGGGATGTCGGGCGCGGCGTTTTTCACCCGGAGGAATCCTTCTAGGACGTGGGGATAGTCTTTTGGGGTGGGTTCGTCGAACCAGTAGATATAGGATTCATCGAGCCACCCTTTTTCGCGCAGATGTTCCTGATAGCCTTTGCACATGGTGTCGAAGGCCAATTGCCATGCACGATCCGAAGTTTTCAATCCCTGAACTTCCGCCGGTGCAGATTTTCCGAAGAAGTTGCCGCCGCCGATGCCGGGGATGCCGAGGCGGAAGGAATTGAAGTGAAATTTCTCAAAGGAACGTTCCATTTCCGCGTCCCACGCGGTCCAATCGAACACCGGGGTGATCGGATAGGTCTGAAATAACTTTCGGTCTTCGTCGGGGAATTGCGCACCTTCGTTTGTGCTAAGTGTTCGCCATGTAACAGAGACATTAGAGAAGGGCGCGGGATCGTAGGGGGTGATACGATGCTCGCGCATGTTTTGCAGATATTTGTCGATGACGGCATGCCGCTGATCGGGATCAGAGATCTTCTGATACTGGAATACCGCGCCGCTGTCAAAGCCCAACGCGGTGATACAGGTTGTTCGATCCGGCAAGGTGAAATCGTAGATGGTGATTTGGATTGGAACCTCGGCGCAATATCCGTCCGCCTGGAGTTTGATGCTGCCGGTGTATACGCCGGGCCGGGCATTTTTGGGCGTTTGAACACGCACCCACAGGGGTTGGTTCTTTTTCGATTCGATATTGATGGGGGCTTTGAAGGGGGGCAGGGGATCAGGCCACCATGCACGCACACTGGAGCGATCCGTTGGGCTGTCAATGAAAACATAGCGCACGCGCAATACAGTGATCCATGGTGCATCTATTTTATTGCCATCGGGGTCGTAGAGATCCCCGGGTTGGGCGGTGAAGTTATTGAGACCGCGTTTAGGATTTACGACCAGTTGTACGGCTTCGGATTCATTTTTCGCCAGACTTACAGTGATGGCGTGATCATGCCCTCTTGGAACGGGGCGGTCTTGGCTGATTTTCCATCCGGAAGAGGTCCACCACAGGCGCACGCCGTTCTTGGATTGGATTAGTTTTTTCCCATAATCTTTTGCGAAAAGGATACAGTCTTTGTTGGCGGTGGATTCGGCGCCGATAGAACAGCAGCAAATGAGGGAAAAAGCCAAAGGAAATAGCAGTTTGCGCATAACGTAGTTCCCTTTCCGGTAGAATTGAGATTACCGAAAGATAGGACCGTCGTCTGACGAATTCGGTGTCATACATGGCATGTTGGCGGGTTTCGCTTCGCTTCACCCACCCTTGTTTTTAGAATGATTATTAGGTGAATGCGGGAACAGTGAAATCGGGGTGATATTTACGTCTAAGAAGTTTATTGGCATCCTTCGCCTTTTTAAAGGTCTCAGTCTGCGGATCGAATTCTAGTGTGCGTCCGATGCGATAGGCGATGTTGGCGAGATGGCAATGTGCGGAGGAAATATGGCCTTCAAGGGCGTTTCCGTGAATGTCTTCCTGTTTCCGGCTCTTGACGACGTTCAGGAAATGCTGGAAGTGATTGATGTCTTCGGGTTTTGGATATTTGCTTTCATCGATGACAATGGGCTTGCTGTCCGCATCGAAAAATCCTTTTCCACCGACGTAATATCCGTTTTGTCCGTAGAAGAGGTTGCCCACGCAGACGTCTTCTTCCTTGTTGGTCCAGCGCCCACGCACTTCAAATTGCAGCAAAGTGCCATCCGCGTAAGTGAAGGTGGCCACTTGGGTATTGGGGGTTTCGCAGGCGTCTTCGTAGGTGTAGCGTCCGCCCGCACTGAACACGCGCACGGGCAATCCCTTGTTGAGTCCCCAGACGGCGATATCCATTTGATGCACGCCCTGGTTTCCGATGTCGCCATTGCCGTAGTGCCAGAACCAATGCCAATTGTAGTGGACATACATCGGATTATAGGGTTTTTCAGAGGCCGGGCCCTGCCATAAGCGCCAATGGAGATGGGCCGGCGGGTCCTGATCTTGGGCGATAGGAACCGCATCGCGGCGTTTGTAGCAGAGGGCACGGGCCATGTACAGCGGACCGATGATTTCGCCTGATTGCAGAAGGGCCAAATCACGGCGCCACGAGGCTTCCGAACGGCTTTGGGTGCCATGCTGAACGATACGGCCGGTTTGTTTGGCGGCTTCGGCGAGTTGGCGGCCTTCCCAGACTTCGTGGGAGAGGGGCTTTTCCACGTAGACGTCTTTTCCGGCTTGCACGGCCCAGATGGCCGCGAGGGAATGCCAATGATTGGGGGTGGCGATGCCCAGCACGTGTACGGCCTTGTCGTTTAGGGCTTCCCGGATATCCGTATAGGTTTTAGGCCGCTTGCTGGTCACTTTTTCTATCCGGTGTGCAGCCTCTTCGAGGACTTTTTCATCGACGTCGCAAAGTGCGACCACTTCGGAATCGGGTGATTTGGTGAAGGCTTCATAGTGCGCGCCGCCGCGCCCGTTCACGCCCATGACGCATGCGCCGATTTTTTCGTTTGCGCCGAATACCTTGCCTTTAGTCATGGTTCCAGCGGCCAATACCGCGGCGGCGGAAGTGCCTAGAAACGTACGCCGAGACATGCTCATGGTGGTTCTCCTCATTGTTTTTCGTCTTACGCCCAAGCGAAGTTCATTGTTGCGCATTTGGCGGGGAAAAGCAACTCAGCAACATTTCACCGGAGAGAAAATTTGGCTCATATTGACTTCTTTTTCAAATACGTTTTGCAGGGAAGACGAACCTGATCAATGGGGGAGGTTTGCCGTTTGTCTTCGATGCCGCACTTCCTCATAGAGGGCTTCGTATTGTGCGACAATACGTTCCTGGTCGAAGCATTCCAGGACGCGCCGCCGCCCGTTTTGTGCGAGCCGCCGGGCGGTGGCGGGGTTGAGCAGCACTTCGATGGCGCAGTAGGCCATGGATTCGATGTCGCCGACTTCACAGAGGTAACCGGAGATGCCCTGTTCGATCACTTCCGTGATGCCGCCACTGGCGGTGGCGATAACGGGCACTTCACAGGCCATGGCTTCCAGTGGCACCAGGCCAAAGCTTTCGTGTTCGCTGGGGTGCAGGAGAAGATCGGCGCTGGGGATCAAGTCTTCGATGTTGGGGACATTGCCGAGCCATGTGATGCGGTCCGCAATGCCGAGTTGCCGTGCGATCCCGGCGGCGGAGAGGCGCTCAGGCCCTTCGCCAGCCATGATTAATCGCGCGGGGACGCGGTCCAGGATGCGCTTGAAGACCCGGACCACATCGGTAACGCGTTTTACGGGCCGGAAGTTTGATATGTGCATGATCGTTTTTTCACCGCTTTTTGCGAACGGACAGCGTTTTTCCGCATTGGGCATGAAGCGGTTGGCGTCCACAAAATTGTGTATGGTATGGACCGGGCAGGAAAGTTGGAATTCACGGAGCGTTTCCTGACGGAGCCATTCGGAGACGGTGGTGACGGCGCAGCTTTTTTCGATGGCGTATTTGGTGACGCGGAAGAAGGAGGGATCGCTTCCGACGAGGGTGATGTCGGTGCCGTGGAGGGTGGTAATGAGGCAGTAGCGTTTTTCGGGGGGGAGCATTTCGCGGGCGAAGATTGCTGCGGCGGCGTTGGGGATGGCGTAGTGGGCGTGCCAGAGTTCGATATCGTGTTCTTCAGCGACTTCACAGATTTTTGTGGTTAGCGCTAAGGAATAGGGAGGAGTGTGAAAGAGAGGATATGAAACCGAGCTGATATAGTGTTGGAAAATGTTGCTTCGGTATTCCTTTAAACGAAAGGGCGCTTCCTCAGTGACAAAATGCACGATATGCCCGCGTGCGGCGAGGGCAATGCCGAGTTCCGTAGCAAGGACGCCACTTCCCCCCGCAGAGGCATGACACGTAATGCCGATTTTCATGGGGACTCCTTTCTTTGGTCATTATAGACCGGGAACATGATCCAATCGAATCGGGCCATCCGCGTACAAGGCTTCGCCGTGGGCCGCACCGATGCGGCTGCCCCAATAGGCCGCACGGGTTTGTATGCTGTCCCAAAAGGATTTGGAGGAGATAAAGGTTTCCGGTCCTTGGCCGGAGGGATTATGAAATTGCGAGGCATACGCCCGCAAAGCATCCATTTTTGTGGAAAAATGAGAGGAGATATTCGCAATCCAGGTGGGCATGGCATGTTCGAAGTAGGGATGATAAAAAAAGAGTTGGGGGGTGCGGTGGGGTTTCTGGCCAGTGTCGATGTGTTCCAGACCGGCGAAAAAATTGGCGTCGCGCACGAGGGCATGTGCGGCTTGATGATCAGGGTGGCGATCTGGCGCCATGGGGGCAAGAATGACGGCGGGGCGGAACTTTCTAAGGAAGGGAATGATTTTTTGTTGTTGTTCGGAGGTATTGGCGAGGCCGCCGTCAGGCAGGTTCGCATTTTCACGATGGGCAACTCCCAGGATCTTCGCAGCGGCTTCTGCTTCCTGTGCGCGGAGTTCGGGTGTGCCGCGCGTTCCCATTTCGCCGCGGGTGAGATCGAGAAGGGCAATAGTCCTGCCTTCGCGGGCTAGTTTTGCGATCAGTCCGCCAATGCCCAGTTCGATGTCATCGGGGTGTGCGCCAATAGCGAGAATATCCACACTCACAGTTCTATCTCCTGAATTTGGAATGAATCTATGTTGATAGAATCCAAAAGCCGAGGGATTAATTCCCAGCCGTGTTCAAAAAGAAAGGAAAAAACGGTGTAATGCCGTTCCTGGGGTTTGCGGTCCGGCGCCAGCGCGGCAATGAGGCGGTGCACTTGTTTGCGTGTGGCTTCATTCTGAGTTTCATCGGCACGCAGGATAGCGCGTTCAAGACGGTCCAAGGCAGCGGTAATTTGCTCTGAAGCGGATTTTGTCATGGATTCGGTTTGATCTTTTAAACGCAAAGCTGACAAATCGGTTCGCAGGCTGTGGAGTTCTTTTTCGATACGCGTGCGGTGTTGTGTAAGAGGCGGCAAGGCCGGATGGCGTGTTTGAGTTCGAAGGGCGCGTTCGAGTAAATCGTCTTCAGGGGCAAACAAGCCCGCTGCTGCGAGTCCAAGTTTGTTTAGGAGCTTATTGAGTTTTGGAGTAGCCAAAACGCACCGTGCCCGAGGATATACCACAGGCATGGGATATCCGGTGGCGTCGAACAGGGCCTTGGTTTGGCCCCAATAGCCTATTTCACCGGGTCCGGCTACATAGGCGGCAACCGGCAGGACCGCCCGGCGCACGGGGCACCGCAAGAGGACATTGGGGCTGAATCGTTCAGGTGCGGCATGCAGCAACGTCAGCATTTCATCGGTTGTGCAGGATATTTCTTCTTCCGGGAGGTGGAAACGATTATTTTCGAACAGCACTTTACGCCGGAATTCCCCCATTTCGAGAAAGAAACCACATTCTGTCTCGTTTTTGACAACTTGCGGTTCATAACCGAGCTGACGCAGGCGTTCGCCGGTTTCATTGGCGATTCGTGTGCTCAATAAGGGTTCTCGAATTTCTTTTTCCAGCACGGGGATCGCGGCTCGGCGCGCGGCCGGCAGATAGGGTGCGAAGAGGAGCAGCGGGGTGTTTTGAAAGAGCCGCGCCATGATTCTGCCGAACCAGTCCGCGAGCGAATCGGAGGCGTCCAGGGATTCATGGAGGAATGCGGCCACTTCGCTGCTGAATTCCGAACCGGGGGCTTGCCGGGATGCTTCATCAATGAGGACGTGTAGTGACGCCGATAAAGGAATCTTGTACATAGGAAAACCATGCACCGATTCTTCCGGGTCATACCGTAATGTACGTGATTCATGCTGGCGTGTGAGGAGATTAGCGGAGCGCACTTCTTCGAAGTCATGATCGTCCGCGCCAATCCAGAAAACAGGGAGGCAGCCGGTGCCGGTGGTTTCCGATACGCGCCGTGCCAAGAGAATGGCTGTCACTGCTTTGTGGATGGTATAGAGGGGACCTGTGAGGAGTCCGGGTTGCTGGCCGGTCACGATAACGGGTTCGGAACCCTCCAAGAAGGCGGTTGAACCAATGCGTTTTTGAAACTGCCGGACTTCCTCCGCCACGCCGTTAGGCCATTGTGTGGGGGATAAGGGTAAGGAGAATAGGTCCTGCGGCGCATAGGTATAGAACGCGCTCAAGGCGGTGTTGCCGCTGAGGTAGTCATTGAAGATGTCCGGCATATTATTTGGTCCTATGGCCCAGGAGAATCATGCGCGGTTGGGTATCGCCAAACGCCTGACCGCCATAATCACCGAATACACGGTCAATTTCAAGCCCGGTGCGGGCAAACATTTCCGACAATTCGTCCAGGGCATACATACGGACCGATTCTCCCACCTGCGCGGTCAATGTATTGTCCTGATGAACTGTGGTGATTTTGTTAATGCGCCGCGTTTGTGAATCTATCCAACGATCTTCCGTAATGCGGCAGCCTTGTTGCACACGTTCGGAGTGGGGGAGAAGGTGCTGTTCCAGATAGATGGGATTAAAGGAGTCCATGAACAGCTTTCCGCCCGGTTTCAGCGTATGAACCATGTTTCGCGCCGCAGTGAGGTTTTCTTCTTCTGTTTGAAAGTATCCGAAACTGGTGAAGAAGCTGAATGCAACATCAAACTTTTCTTGAAAGGGCAGTGCTCGAAGATCGGCACGGATAAGACGGGCGCGGTTTGCCAAGGTAGTCCGGGCAATGCGGAGCAATTCAGTAGAGTAGTCAATGCCGGATGCCCAAGGGGTGTGCCGGGCGAGGTGGACAAGGTGGCGTCCGTTTCCGCAACAGAGATCGATACAATGTGTGTCAGGAGACAGATTGGTCTGTTGGAGGGCAAAGGTGCATTCCTGGGCAGCGGCTTCAATGGTCCGGTGTGCGTAAAGAATTGGATAGAGTGCGCCAAAGGAGGTGGCGTACCAGTCCTGGGGAATGTTTCGGTTATGGCAACTATGCGCGTTCATTGTATAGTGAATATTATGCGGTCAACTGGAGCGGGGAAGCAACGAAGAAGGAGGGTCAAGATACGATCTCACCGATTTTGTGGATCTTCAGGAAATTGGTGCGTCCGGTGATTCCTTCGGGCGTACCGCCGGTGATCACCATGATTCCGCCTTGGTGGTCAAGATGGTTTTCGCACAAAAGTTCATCGACCTGTTCATGGAGGGAATTGAGGTCGATGATACGGTTGATTTTGAAGGCGGAGACGCCCCAATACAGGGCACACCGGCGGCATGTTTCATCGGAACGGGTGAAAGCGATCACGGGAACCTTTGGCCGGTAGCGTGCGATGGCGGCAGCGGTGAAGCCGGAGTTGGTAAAACACACGATGCCCTTGGCATGGAGTGATTCCGCCATTTGTGCGGCGGCCAGCCCGATGGCGTCAGATTCCATGAAGCCGGGAGTATTGAATTTTTCCACACTCTGCCGGACGGATTCGGACTGGAGCCATTCCCAGCGTTTTAGGGAAGATCTGCCTGCCATATCTTCACCGGCTTTGGCGGCGATGCGTACCATGACTTCGCAGCTTTCGACCGGGAATTGGCCGGAAGCGGTTTCCCCGGAGAGCATGACAGCATCGGTGCCATCAAGGATGGCGTTGGCGACATCGGTGACTTCCGCGCGTGTGGGGCGCGCATGGCTGGTCATGGATTCAAGCATTTGCGTGGCAGTAATTACGGGGATGCCGCACGCATTGCATTTTTGAATGAGGCGTTTTTGGACGAAGGGGATGTCTTCGAAGTTCATTTCGACGCCCAAGTCTCCGCGGGCGACCATAATGGCGTCACTCAGGGCGAGGATATCGTCAAAACAGGCGAGGGCTTCGGGCCGTTCGATTTTAGCCACGATACGGGTTTGTTTTCCGGAGGCGTCGATGATGTCGCGCATGAGCCGGAGGTCATCGGGGGAACGGACGAATGAGAGGGCGGCATAATCCACGCCAAGTTCCAAGCCGAAGGCGAGGTCCCGCCGGTCTTTTTCGGTCATGGAGGGTTCGGCGATGTGGACTCCGGGCAGATTGATGCCCTTATGTTGTCCGAGCATGCCGCCGCGCACGACCTCACAGAGGACATCAGGGGGATTTACTTGACGCACATTCAATTCGATGATGCCGTCTGCAATGAGGATGGTATCTCCAGGTTTCACATCCTGTGGGAGGTGTTCATAGGTGGTGGAAATACATTGTGCGCTGCCGGGAACGTCGCGGGTGGTGATGGTGATGGTCTCGCCGTTGCGGAGTTCGGCTTCCTGGCCGTCTTTCATTTTTCCGGTGCGGATTTTTGGCCCTTGGAGGTCCATAAGGATGGCCACGTTTACGCCAAGATCTTCAGCGGTGCTGCGGATGAGGGTATACAGCGCCCTGTGGTCTTCGTGCGTGCCGTGGGAGAAATTAAGCCGCGCCACGTCCATTCCCGATAGGATTAGCCGCCGGATTACGTCAGAACTGCTGCTGGCGGGGCCGATGGTACAGACGATTTTCGCGCGGCGGGTCATGGTTATGTCCAACTTTCGAATGCGTAGTAGATAACGCGGACGGCGCGGGCGAGGTCTTGTTCTTCGACGCCAATGATGATGTTCATTTCACTGGATCCCTGATCGATGACGCGGATGTTGATATCCGCGCCGGCGAGTGCGGAGCAGAGGCGTGCGGCGACGCCGACATGGTGGTTCATGCCTTTTCCCACGGTGGCAATCATGGCAAGGCCGGGGGAGAGGGAGATTTCATCGGGGTCGCAACGTTTCGTGATTTCGTTCATCATCTTATCGCCAAGATCGCCGATTTCCTCATCGCGAATGATGAGGGAAATGTCATCGATTCCGGTGGGCATATGTTCCCAGGCAATGCCGAATTCCTCGAGCACTTCCAGGACACGGAATCCGAAGCCGCGTTCTTTGTTCATGAGCGCCTTTGCGATGGTAATCATGGAGAAGCCGGCGCGTCCGGCAATACCGCAGACAGGCGTTTTGCTTTCGCGGTCTGCGACGATGAGGGTTCCCGGGCTGTCAGGATCTTTGGTATTGCGGATATGGATGGGGATTTTATGTTCGCGGACGGGATAGATGGCCTCGTCGTGAAGGACGGTGGCCCCCATGTACGAGAGTTCGCGCAATTCCTGATAGGTGATTTCTTCGATTCGTTTGGCTTCCGGGACAATTCGCGGGTCTGCCATGCGGAAACCGGATACATCGGTCCAGTTTTCATACAGGGCGGATGTTGAAGCGCGGGCGACAATGGAGCCTGAGATGTCACTTCCACCGCGGGAGAATGTCTTGATTTCACCAGAAGGCAAAGAGCCATAGAATCCCGGCACTACAAAGAGTCCGGAACCGTTGAGACACTGTCCGAGAAGCTCGTACGTGACGGGGTCGAGATCGCCGGATTTGGAGAACTTAATACAGTCGGCGGGGTCCACGAAAGTGGCGTTCAGGACTTCTGCCATGAGTCTTCCATTGAGGTATTCACCGCGGGAAGCCATATAATCGGGGGTGGCATGCATGCTGACTTGCGCAGCGATTTCAGCAAGATGTTTTTCAATGTCAAAGTGCACGCCGAGTTCCCGGGCCAATTCGGAGAAGCGTTCGGCGATGATGGTGGCAGGTTCGGAAGCGTCTAGTCCCTGTTTGGCCATGTTATGCCAGGCATAGAGAAGGTCAGTGATTTTTTTGTCTTTGGTGTCGCGTTTTCCGGGCGCGGAGGGGACGATAAAGCGCCGTTGCGGATTGGCATGAATGATTTTTTCCACTTGCCGGAAACAAGAAGCGTCCGCCAAGGATGAACCACCGAACTTGCAGGTAATGTCGCCCACGTTATGTTCCTCTCAGATGTTGTGATCAGCCGAATATCCTGTCTTTGGCCTGATAGGAGTCCTTTTCTTAAGGAATCACCCCAATGGCCTGAGAATGACGCAAAATGTACGGTTTTTTTATTACGGTGTCAAGTCTTGGATCCAGCGGTAGATATCGTTCCGGGTGACAAAGATCATCAAAAAGACAATGAAGGATATGCCCACCAGTTGGAAACGCACCATGAATTTCTTGCTCGGTGGTTTTCTGCGAATGGTTTCGTAGCCGAGAAGGAGGATGAGGCCGCCGTCTAACGCAGGCACTGGCAGCAAATTAACAAGAGACAGGTTCACACTGATGAAAGCGGTGAATTTCATCAACCAGAACCATCCATTTTCCGCAGCCTGGGTGACAATGCGTGCTATCATGATTGGTCCGCCGAGCTCCTTGGGGCTGACATCGCGCTTGACCAAGGCCACGATTGTATTCCATGTGGTTCTCAGCGCGCTGTAGCTTTGCCGGAAGCCTTCTGAAAGCCATTGCGAGGGCGGGCTTCGGTGGAATACCAGCTTGGGCGCGAACCGGACCCCGATGGCGCGCACGGATTCAACAGGCACTTTGGCCGTAAGCGTGGATTCCTTTTGAATCAGGCCAAACAACACGGCAGGACGATCAATGTCCACATTGAGTTCAGACGCCTGATGTTCCCGTTCCAGTTTCTCCATTAATTCGATGGTGGCGGGCTGGCCATTAACGGTCTTAATGATGTCTTTGCGTTTGATGCCGGTGGTCTTTGCGAAGTCGTTTTCGATGTATTTAATTACGGGTTGGGCTTGGAGGTCGTCTTTCTTTTCGTTTTCAGGCCCATAGGCAAGCCCCTTGATGCGTCCAATGGTCTGAGGGACGATAGCAAGCTTGATGACTTGTTTGTCTCGTTGCACCTCGATATTAATGGTGGTTCCTTCCGGTGTTTCTTCAGTTTTTTTCCGGAAAGAGGCCATGTCCACCAAAGCGCCATCCGCGCGCACGATGACATCGTTTTTTTGAAGTCCGGCGGCTTTTGCGGGAGTGTTGTCCATGACTTCGCCGACAACGGCGGTATCGAAAGGCGTTATGCCGAAACGGGGAATCTCCCCGCCGTTAATGATTTTGGGGATGATGGGGGAAACATAGCGGGTTCGGGATTGGTCTGGATGTATGCGTTCCAGGAGGATGTAATGGGGGGAGTTGGTGCCGCCTAAAGCAGCCGCATAGGCGAGATCGGAAAAAGTACGGGTCTCTTTTCCATCAATAGCGATGGGGAAATCGCCTGTCTGCCACCCGGTGGCATCGGGTTGACCCGTGTATTCTTTCAAGGCTTTTCCAGGTTGTTCTATATAAAGGGGGGCGGAAGCCGCGGGAGATTCCGGTTCTACCATGCCAATCCTGCACATGACTTCGGATTCGGGCACATTACTGCCTATGGCGACCATGATGGAATAAATGATGATGGCGAACACAAAATTCATGAGAGGGCCGGAGAAAGATACAATGAACCGTTGCCAAACGGGTTTTTTGTCGAACCACCGGTCCGGAGGCACATGTCCGAATTGTTTCTGGCGTTCCTCCTCGGTGAGGGGCGTGTCTTCCTGGCCGGGCATTGTTACATACCCTCCAATGGGCAGGAGGCCAACGCAATAATCGGTTTCGCCAAGCCGTTTGCCAAATAAACGGGGTGGCATGAAGATGCTGAACCGGTCCACGTAAATATTGCAGGCTTTGGCGGCGAGAAAATGCCCGAGTTCGTGGACGAAGATCAGGCCGCTCAATACCGCCAGAAAGATCAAAATATCAACCATTACTATGCTGTCCTATCCGTTTTGGTTATTGACGTTCGATAAGGATTTCCGCTGTTTTTCGCGCTTCGGCATCCGCTGCCAGGATGGCCTCGAGGCTGTACTCCTGGCTCGCCGTACATCGTTCGCGCACCTCGCGCACGATATCGCTGATACTCAGGAACGGCAACCGCCGCTCGCAGAAGGCCGTAACGGCGGCTTCATTTGCCGCGTTGAGGATGGCGGGGGCCGTGCCGCCTTCGGCGGCGGCGTGCCGCGCATACCCTAAACACGGGAAAGCCTGGAAATCCGGGGCCGCAAATGTCAATTCACGCACGGTGGTCAAATCCAGCCGGTGCATGGGATATTCTACCCGTTCGGGCCATGTCAACGCGAATAAAATGGGAAATTTCATATCGGTGACGCCGAGATGGGCAAGAATGCTTCCATCATTGAATTCCACAAGGCTGTGAATAATACTTTGCGGGTGAATCACGACCTCGATGAGGTTTTCGGGAAGTCCGAAGAGCCACATGGCTTCGATGATTTCGAGCCCTTTGTTCATGAGCGTGGCGGAATCGACGCTGATTTTTTCGCCCATATCCCAAGTGGGGTGACGAGTGGCTTCATCGGGCGTGACGTTCTCCAGGGTGTTTCGAGGCCGGCCATAAAAAGGACCTCCGGATGCGGTGAGGTGAATGCATCGCACATCGCGTTTATTATGGCCCTGCAGGCATTGGAAAATGGCATTGTGCTCGCTATCGACGGGAAGCACGTGAACGCCTTTGGCTTGGGCGTGTTCCATGATGAGACGTCCTGCCATGACAAAGGGTTCTTTATTGGCCACGGCAACGTGATTGCCGGTTTCGATGGCGGCGAGGAGGGGTTGCAGGCCGACGGCCCCGACGACGGCGCATAGCACGGTGTCGACAGAGACAGAGGCGGTCTGGGAAAGGCTTTCGGGGCCGCTGAAGAGGGTGACTCCCATGGATTTGGAATCAAGGCCTTTTGCGGCATTTTCATCGGTAAGGGCGGCATAGTGGGGGTGGAATTCTTCGATTTGTTCTTTAAGCAGATGGATGTTGGAGTGGGCGGCCAGGGCAACGACTTCGAATCGTCCGGGATATCTGCGGACGACTTCGAGGGCGTTTCGGCCAATGGACCCGGTGGAACCGAGGATGGTAATGCGTTTGGGACGGTTGGGATTAGCCACGGCGAGTCGTCTCTTTTGGATTCTTGGGGCGTGATTTGGCCAAATACGCCTCGATGGCGCCTTTTCGCTCGAATCGCTCGCGCAAGAGTGATTTAACTTCGGTGGAGGTGGCCAGGCGGAGGATGCGTTTGGCAAGGGCCTGCGCCTCTTGGAGGTTGGTCTGTGAAGCTTCAGCGCGAACGAGGGGGAGGGCGATGGCGGACATGCTGAGTGAGGTCACGCCAAGGCCCAGGAGCAATTCGGTGAAGAGGGGGTCGCCGCCCATCTCGCCGCAGATGCTGCAGGGAATGCCTTCGGCGGCGGCGGAATTGGCGGTCCATCGGATCATGCGCAGCACGGCCGGATGGGCGGGTTCATAGAGATGGGCTATTTTTTCATTTACACGGTCGACGGCGAGCGAGTATTGGATGAGGTCATTGGTGCCAATGCTAAAGAAGTCGCATTCTTTGGCGAGCAGATCGGTCAGGGTGACGGCCGAGGGCACTTCGATCATGGAACCGACCTTGATATCGCGGCTGACGGGGATGCGGTGGCGTTTGAGATCGTCCCGCACCTCCCACAGGATGGCCTTGACCTGCCGCAGTTCTTCCAGGCCGCTGATCATGGGGAACATGATGTTGACGTTGCCATGGACTGAGGCGCGGAGCATGGCGCGCAGTTGGGTTTTGAATATATCGGGGCGCTGGAGGCAAAAGCGCACGGCACGCCATCCCAGTTGTGGATTTTCTTCTTTGGACATGTGGATGTGCGCGACGAGTTTGTCACCGCCGACATCGATGGTGCGCAGCGTGACCGGCAATGGATTCATGGCGCGGGCGGCTTCGGCGTAGGCTTCGTATTGTTCTTCTTCCGTCGGGAGGGCGTCCCGGTTGAGGAAGAGATATTCGGTTCGATAGAGGCCAATGCCTTGGGCGTTGACTTTCTGGCTATGCGCAATCTCAATAGGCAACTCGATATTGGCGTATAAGGGGACTTCGACACCGTCCAGCGTATGGCATGGGCCGGCCTCCACAATCCGCTGGAGGGCCAGGCGTTTGCGTTCCAGCAGTTCACGTTCCGCGCGATACCGTTTAATAGTGGCGGGGGAAGGATTGATGATGACAAGTCCTTCGGAGCCGTCTACAACGATAGTACTTCCTGTTTGAATGGCTTCGCTGAGGTTGTTCATGCCCACCGCGGCGGGCACTTCCAGAGCGCGGGCGAGAATGGCGGTATGGGAGGTAACGCTGCCAATGTCGGTG
>JAKQOG010000091.1 GCA_029565395.1 Candidatus Hydrogenedentota bacterium
TCATCCTCAAAGGTAAGGCCGAAGGCGCCCGTGTGAGGCCGGCTGTGTTTGCGAATAATCTTATACCCCCATATGGTGTGCAGCCACCACATTCGCAACCGAGAGGTTGTAGTTAAAGCAGGATTTTCAGGGAGCCCATAACGATTCATAGCGCCGCCTCCTTTCTGCATTCAGACACACTTCACGCTCACGCGAGTGTATCTGCACTACCTGCTAGAGCCCCACAGCCACTTGTTGTAGGGCTGCCCAGCCCACAATCGCCTTTATTATACCACGAAAAATTAAAATTGGGTAACGATTTATCAATTTTTTTGTTAGAAATCAGCATTGATAGAAAAAACCATATCATATGCATCCATGATTGCTTAAATAAAAAGGCCACGCAGTACACTGCGTGGCCTTTGAACACTTTCTGAAATTATGCTTTAGGCGCTTTGGGGGCCTTCAGGACAAGGGACAGGGCAGCAGCAACGAAACACGCCACCCCCGCAATGGCAAAAGGAATAAACCAGGCGTTTAACTTGACCAGCAGTTCCGCGTCCTTGGGCACGCCGCCGCTGAAAAGCGCGCCGATGTATGGACCGGCAATACCGGCTACGCCATAAGCGAGAAACACCCATCCGTAGTTCGTGCCCACATTCTTGTTGCCAAAGTAATCCGCCGTTGCGGCGGGAAACAGTGCAAAGTTTCCACCGAAATTGAATCCAATGGTGCATGCTCCGGCGATAAGGCCCATGGACGTGCCGCCTATGTAGTAAAAGGCGAACATGGTGACGCCCTGGAGCAAACACATCAGAACAAGCGATGTTTTTCGGCCAATCAAATCCGACACCGTACCCCAGATAATGCGTCCGAGGCCATTGAAGATGGCAAAGAGCGCCATGGCGGTGCCCGCCGTGACTTTCGCGGTGGCGGCATCCATGCCGGCCTTCGCCTGGAGGGCATCTGTTCCAAACAACGCAATGCATCCTATTACCATCAAACCCGCCATGGCGGAACCCATAAAGGTCAGCCAAAGGAGATAAAACTGTGGTGTAGAGAGCATTTCACGCTCAGTCAGGTTGGTGGCCCCGCTGGCGGCCGTGTTCGCCGCGGGAGGATTCCAGCCGGCCGGTTTAAATCCCGCGGGCGGATTGATCATCACAAGGCTGCCCAGTACCACGAGCACAAGGAAAATGATTCCGTAAATAAGGAAGACACTTTGCACCCCCGGCAATCCTGCGATATGGGTAAGTGCGATGAGTCCTTTGAAGTCCCAGGGAATAATCCAAAGAAGCGATTTAAATCCTCCCGCCAGTTTTACCCACAACGTGGCGCCAAAGCCGAATCCCGCGACCGCAAAGCCGGTGATCAGACCTTTCTTATCCGGAAACCACTTTACGCATACGGCAATGGGAACCACGTATCCCAATCCGATGCCGGCGCCGCCAATGAGGCCAATGCAGATAAGTTGGGCCAGGAAGGTTTTCCCCATAAATCCACCGAGAATGTACCCGATCCCCAAGACAATCCCGCCAATTATAGCAATGGGCCGTGGCCCCGTTTTTGCCTGGAGGCGTCCTGCAACGACCATAACCACGGCAAACGTGGCGAGCCCGGCAGAGAAGACCAACTGGGTTTGCTGTTGGGTGAAGGCATAAATTCCCTGGGGATCTTTCAAGGAGGTGGTGAACACGCTCCAAGCATATATTGCCCCCAGGCAAAGTTGGATAAGGATGGCCCCTATCACAACGATCCACCGGTTCATGACTTTTTCTTGAGACATGGCGTTTCTCCTAAAGTTTACACAGAGAGCCGAACGCAGGCACTACGTTCGGCTCCCTGAACATAAGTCTTGCCTTTCGGGCTATTTGCCTAACAGTTTCGCGCGGCCTTCCACCAACTGCTCCACTACATGCGGATCGGCCAGGGTCGTGGTGTCGCCAATCTGGTCTATCGCATTCTCGGCAATCTTGCGCAAAATGCGGCGCATGATCTTGCCGGAACGGGTCTTCGGCAGCGCGGGCGCGAACTGAATCACATCCGGCGCGGCAATCGGGCCGATTTCCTTGCGGACATGCATGACCAGTTCCTTGCGGAGCGCGTCGCTTTCTTCCACGCCGCCCACCAGAGTGACATAGGCGTAGAGCGCTTGCCCCTTGATGTCGTGCGGCATCGGCGCCACGGCGGCTTCCGCCACTTTGTCGTGGCTCACCAGGGCGCTCTCGACTTCCGCCGTGCCAATGCGGTGACCGGACACGTTCACGACGTCGTCGATGCGGCCCATTAACCAGAAGTCGCCATCGTCGTCTTTCCGGCAGCCGTCACCGGTGAAATACAGATTCTTGTACATGGTGAAATACGTGTCGACAAAGCGATCATGATCGCCCCACATGGTCCGCATCATGCCGGGCCACGGCTTGCGAATGCACAGCTTGCCGCCTTCGTTCGGACCGCATTCGCTGCCATCATCGCGCAAGATAATGGGATCCACGCCAAAGAAGGGACGGCTCGCGCTGCCGGGTTTCAGGGTGTGCGCGCCGGGCAGCGGATTAATCAGAATGCCGCCGGTTTCCGTCTGCCACCAGGTGTCCACGATCGGGCACTTGCTCTTGCCGATCTTCTCGTAGTACCAGATCCAGGCTTCGGGATTGATGGGCTCGCCCACCGAACCCAGCACGCGCAGCGAACTCAAGTCGTACTTCGCGGGCCACTCGTCGCCTTTTTGAATCAGGGACCGGATGGCGGTCGGCGCCGTGTAGATGACGGTGCACTTCAATTTTTCAACAATGTGCCAGAAACGGCCGGCGTCCGGATAGGTCGGCACGCCTTCGAACATCACCGAGGTGGCGCCGTTGGCCAGCGGGCCGTACACAATGTAGCTGTGGCCGGTAACCCAGCCTATGTCCGCCGTGCACCAGTAAATGTCGTCTTCATGAATGTCGAAAATGTATTTGTGGGAAAGTGCGACGTGCATCAGGTAGCCGCCCGTGGTGTGGACGACGCCCTTGGGCTTGCCGGTGGAACCGGAAGTGTACAGGATGAACAGCGGATCTTCCGCCTTCATCGACTCATAATCGCACGTATCGCTGGCCTTGGCCATGAGATCGTCATACCAGAAGTCCCGCCCGTCCTGCATGGGGCAATTGTCCGGAGTGCGCTTTACGACGATGCACTTTTCGATGGTCGGCGTGCTCTTCATCGCTTCGTCCGCAATGTCCTTCAGCTTGATGTTCTTGCCGGAACGCAGCGAAACGTTCGAGGTGATCAGCATTTTGCAGTCGGAATCGGTGACGCGGTCACGGATGGCGTCCGCGCTGAATCCGCCGAACACGATGGAGTGAATCGCGCCAATGCGCGTGCACGCCAGCATGACGATGGGGAGTTCGAGAATCATGGGCAGATAAATGCATACGCGGTCTCCGCGCTTGACGCCCATGGACTTCAAAACGTTCGCGAACTTGCACACTTCCTTGTGCAGATCTTCATACGAGATAGCCTTGACGTCGTCTTCGGGTTCGCCTTGCCATAACAACGCCGTCTTCTTTGCGGTCGGCGTGCCCAAGTGGCGGTCCAGGCAGTTGTAGGAGACGTTCATCTCGCCATCCTCAAACCACGTATGGCGGACAATCCGTTTTTCCGTGTCCCACGTGAAATCCAATGCCTTGGTGGGTTTCTTGGTCCAGGAGAGCGTCTCCGCCATCTCCAGCCAGAACTTCTGAGGGTCGTTAATCGACCGGTCATACATCTGTTTGTACTGCTCGAACGACTTGACGTGAGCCCGGGCGATTACTTCCGCCGATGGTGGAAAAGTCCGGTTCTCTACCATCAGGGAGCTAATGGCTTTTTTTACATCAGTTCCCATACTCCATCCTCCATTTGTGGTTAAATTGATGCCATGGACAACTAAAACAAACCACCTGCGCGGCTGGCGCGTGCGGTTACGTTCATCGGAACTTGTCTTAGCGGCGGACCCGGCTCATCCCAAGCGAGCCACGTCCGCTAGGCGTACACCAGGACGCCAGCCGCCCGGCGCACTACCTACCGTTCGTTAGAATGGGGATTGTACAGGATTTTTTCCCTGTTTGCAAGTATAAAATGTAAGTTTCCTGAGGCTGGGTCAGGAAACGTGGATTTATTCATTTTTTATATTCCTTTGACGGGTTGTATCCGTAATGATTTTGCAGCGGCCTCTTGGGCGCAGGGGCTTGTAGCGGCTTGGGCATTTACTTTACAGTTAAGCCGATAGTGCTTTACCAATTCCATGTAAAAACAGAGTGCGAATGCACGCTTCCTTAGGCGTGGAACGTTATGGAGGGAATGGCAGCTATGAATCGCCGGGAATTTATGCGGGGGGTGGCAGGGACTGTGGCGGCGGCATCGTTGGGAACGCGGGGCAACGCCTTTGCTCAGTCCCCGGAATCACCCACCAAACCGCCCAACATCGTCGTCATTCTTGCGGATGACATGGGGTACTGCGATCTGGGATGCTACGGATCGGAAATCAGCACGCCCAATCTTGATGGGCTTGCCAATAGCGGACTCCGGTTTACGCATACCTATAATGCGGCGCGGTGCTGTCCTTCGCGGGCGGCACTGCTCACGGGGCTTTACCCGCATCAGGCGGGCATGGGCGACATGGTGAGCACGGTGAAGAAATCCGCTTCGCCCGGACCGTACCAAGGATATCTCAACCGGCAGTGCGTGACCATCGCCGAGCCACTGAGAGCGGCAGGGTATCGCACGTACATGTCGGGCAAGTGGCACGTGGGCGAGAAGCCGGAATACTGGCCGCGTAAACGCGGGTTTGACCGGTACTTCGGATTGATCAGCGGGGCCAGCAGCTACTTCGAGCTTCTCAAGGAGGAGTTCCCGCACCGGGTGATGGTGCGCGATGATGAACCGTACATGCCAGAGGGCGACCATTTCTATATGACCGATGCCTTTTCGGACAACGCGGTGCGCTTTCTGGAAGAACATGATCAAAGCAAGCCTTTTATGCTCTATCTTGCCTACACCGCGCCGCATTGGCCGCTGCATGCCTGGCCGGAAGACATCGCCCGGTATCAGGGCAAGTACATGATGGGCTGGGATGCCCTGCGGGAACAGCGTTACAAGCGCCTGCTGGAGTTGGGGATTATCAATCCCAAATGGGCGCTATCGCCGCGCGATGAGGAAGTGCCCGCGTGGGACAGCGTGGACAACAAGGAAGATTGGGATCTGCGCATGGCGGTGTACGCGGCCATGATCAGCCGGATGGATTACGGCATCGGGCGCGTGCTGGAGACGCTCCGTAAAATGGGCGCCGAGGAAAACACGCTGGTGCTTTTCCTGTCGGATAATGGGGGATGTCACGAGCGCATCCGCAAGGACAAGCTTGCTAGACCGGGCGCAAAGCCGGGCGAACGCGGCTCGTATGTGGCCTATGAACGGAATTGGGCGAACGCCAGCAATACGCCGTTCCGCCTGTTCAAGCATTGGTGTCATGAGGGAGGCATCTCGACGTCTATGATCGCGCGCTGGCCCAAACGTATCCGGGAAAAGGGCGCGCTGACGCATCAGGTCGCCCACATCACGGACATCATGCCCACGTGCCTCGATTTGGCGGGGGTGAAGTACCCGGAAACCTTCAACGGCAACGCCATCACGCCCACCGCCGGGAAAAGCCTCGTTCCGATCTTCGAAGGAAAAACACGCGAACCCCACGAACGCCTGTATTGGGAACACGAAGGCAACCGTGCTATCCGCGAAGGTCAATGGAAGCTGGTAGCCCAGAAAAAAGGCGACTGGGAGTTGTATGACCTCGAAGCCGACCGTACGGAACTCCATAATCTGGCAAAAGATCAGCCCGATAAGGCCTCTGAACTCTACAAGGCCTGGGATGCCTGGGCGGAGGGTTGTGGTGTAAACGCAAAAGGTGAACGCGATTCAAACGGGTGAAAGCCACGACTCCATGACAGCTACCGAAGAATGGAACGCGGATCACCGGCCTTCGCCCAAAAGGGCTACAGCCCGGCAGGCACGAATTAAGCGGATTTACACGGATAAGAAATGGGACTCTTGTGCAATGGGGGATAATCTTAATTCGCCATTGTTGATAGGGGAACACTGCGCCGGGATTGCGCCACGTTGTTCTTGTTAAGAAAGCAACCGTGTTCGGGAGGGCGAAGCTCCTGCTGAGCCGTCTAACAAGATCTGTATAAATGGATAACACCGGCAACACTTTGGATATCTTGTCTCACGGCTCAGCAGGAGCTTCGCCCTCCCAGCCTTACGCTTTACTATCTTGCATGAATTATAACCAAAGCAGGAGTGAATATCTGGTGGCATATACGCGTTATTCATAAACCATTATCCACCTCCGCGATGTTCTGCGGCCGTTGTGTACTCTGCGTTAGAAAATTCGTTATCGCCGAGGCGCGAAGGTTCGCAGAGGGATAGTGTGTCTTGTGGGGAACATGGTATAGTTCAATTTGTCGGTTTTGTTTCATAGGATCAATCGCAGGAATGGAATGGGATGAAAACGATTTGGATGTGGTGTGTATTCAATGGTGTTTTTTTGCTGGTGCCGTTATGCATTTTTCCCGCGCACGCGGAAAAGAGTGCGGATGGCCTTGCGTTGGCTGCACCGGCGAAAGATCTGTTGGTGAAGCGGTTTTCTGAAAATCCGATCATTCGTCCGGAGATGTTGCCGGGTAATGACGGGAGGAATATCAATGGTCCGTCGTTGATCCGGGTTCCAGAATGGATTCCGAATCCGTTGGGGAAATATTACCTGTATTTTGCGGACCACAGTGGAACGTATATTCGTCTAGCGTATGCGGACGCTTTGAATGGGCCGTGGAAGGTGTATAAACCAGGGACATTGAGGCTTGAACAAACGCCGGACGGCAAGAAGCATATCGCCTCTCCGGATGTTCATGTGGACAATGAGCGCAAGGAATTGCGGATGTATTTTCATTGTCCCTCGAAAACCGTGGGCAGGCAAATGACCTACCTGGCGCGCTCGAAGGATGGCCTGCATTTTGTTGCGGAAGGCGTTCCGCTGGGGCCTTTTTATTTCCGCGTCTTTCGTTATGGCGAATATTGGTATGCCATGATCAAACATGGCTGGCTGTATCGCTCGAAAGACGGGGTCACGCCGTTTGAAGAAGGCCCGAATCCATTTCCCCAAGGCAAAACGCGCGATGGGGACGAAAACAGTCCTGGGGGAAGGCATGTGGCGATGGATTTGGAAGGTGACACGCTATGTGTGTACTACACCAACATTGGCGACACGCCGGAAAGCATCCTGCGCACCACTATTAAGCTGACCCCTGATTGGAATGACTGGCGGGCCAGTCCGCCGGAGTTGGTATTGAAACCTGAAACCGAATATGAAGGGGTTGATTTGCCGTGTGTTGCTTCAAAACCGGGAAAATCAACGGGGCGTGAACATGCGGTGCGGGATCCCGCAATTTTCAAGGAGAACGGACACACCTATCTGCTCTATTCCGTGGCGGGCGAGTCGGGGATTGGGATGGCCGAACTGATATCGGGGCCACAGCAGGCGGAAACTCATATTCAGGTCAAGGAGACCGTTGTCTTCGATGGGAACAAGGGGTGGGAGCATAACGGAGTAACGTATCGGTTGGCGTGCGGAGCACAGATCGCGGAAATGCCCAATGGCGATTTGCTGTGCTGGTGGCTTTCCGGAAGCGATAATGAACCTTCAACGGATAACAATGTTCTTGCCTCGCGGTCCACGGATCGCGGGAAGACCTGGAGCGAACCCTATATTTTGATACCCGCGGGGACGCATGCGACGGCGCTGACCATCATGCATGTCACGCCGTCGGGAAAAGTGATTGCGTTTGGCGCGGAATGGCCTTCGGAATTGCACTATACGGTGTGGCACTACTTCCGGATGGAATCCACGGATAATGGAGTTGCCTGGACGGAACGGGAACCTGTTCATATCCGCAAGGAAGATAATATCATGTTCTGCCGGCCCATCCGGTTGCAGAATGGAGAGTATTTGTGTCCCACTTCGTTTTTTGAGAAGCGGCCGCAAGCGCTGTTGGGCTCTGTCCCGGCGCTGGCGCAGGCAAAATCGGAGGCGGAGGCTCTTGCGCTTCCGCCGGATCCCGCCATGGCCGATAAGACAAATAAATTCGCCACGCATCTGCACGGCTGCTCGGCATTGACGGCTTCCGATCCGGAGTTGCGGAATCTGGTGGAACATCAGGGTATCCGAAACCGTCCGCTGGGCCTTCTGGAAAGCACGGTGGTCCAATTGAATGACGGGCGAATTATCATGCTCATGCGTTCGGAGTATGGCGGCTTTTTGTGGCGCTCAGAGAGCCGCGACAACGGACGCACCTGGAGCGAAGCCTGGCAAACGGATATTCCGAACCCGACCAGTCTCGCCGCGTTGATTCGACTTCCGGATGGAAGAATTGCCCTCATCCATAACACCTCCGGGGGCGTGGTGGGGAAGAATGACAAGCGCGACCCGATGTCCATCTGGCTCAGCAAGGATGAACTGGCCAGTTGGTACATCAAGCAGGATGTCATTACAGGAGGCCAGCTTGCGTATCCGTGTCCGCTGATCGTTGATGGGAAATTAGTCTTTTCCTACGACCGTAACCGCAGAGAGTCCCGGTTTGTGACGATTCAGTTGCCGGAGATTTCCGAACAATAGTTCCGGGCATGGTGTAGTGAGTCCAACTCCTGGATTGAACTCTGGCAAGGGGTTCTGGTCAAATAGGGTTCTTTATGGATTGTTCCCGCTGGCCGGTACGCTTGCCTGCCTTCAGTACATGCCAGTGACGGACGGATGTTTGGGTTGAGGAGCCGCGTGCCATGGCCATATCGCTTTCCAGCGCCGACATTGCGATTATTCTCGTGTCGCTGGGCATTGTGCTGAGCGTGGGGATCTGGGCCACCCGGCGCAAGATCTCCACGGCACAGGATTACTTCGTGGCTTCCGGCCGGTTGCCGTGGTGGATGATCGGCACGGCATTTGTCTCGACCAGCGTATCGAGCGAGCAGATCGTCGGCACGGTGGGGATCGCCTATGAGCACGGCATGGGCATTGCCAACTGGGAATGGTGGAGCCTGCCGTGTTATGCCGTGCTGATTGCGGTCTTCATTCCGATTTATCTCAAGAACCGCATCACAACCGTGCCCGAATTGCTGACCCGCCGGTTCAGCCCTGCCTGCGGCGCGGTATACAGCTATGTGATGCTGTTCGCCTACGTGCTCGTGTTCATGGTGCCGGTGCTGTATGGCGGGGCACTGACTTTCTCTGATTTGACGGGCGTCCATTTCCATATCGTGCTTTGGACGATGGTTTTGCTTGTGGCCGCCTACAGCGTGAAGGGCGGATTGCTCTCCGTCATGTGGACGGATGCCGTGCAGTGCGTGATGTTAATGGGCGGCGGCGTTATTCTCTACTTTGTGGCGCTGCACCAGATCCCGGGGGGCTGGAGCGCTATGACGGCGGCATCGCCCGAACGTTTTCACTTGTATCACCCCATTGATGATCCCATTGCGCCGTTTGCGGGTCTCATTGCAGGGTCGCTGGGCCTGTTCATTTTTTATCAGGCCACCAACCAGGTAATGGTACAGAGGATATTTGGCGCGCGCTCGACTTGGGATGCCATTCTTGGGATCATCTTCGCGGGATTTATTAATTTCCTGCGTCCGCTGGTGACCTGTTTCCTGGGTTTCATCGTCTTTCACTGGATCATGGTCATGCATCAGGCGGATAAACTCGCAACGCAAGATCTGACCTTTCCCTTTGCGCTCCGGGTGTTCGCTTCGAGTTGGGGGCTGCGCGGTATTATCCTGATGGGATTTCTGGCCGCGGTGATGTCCACGCTCAGCGCATTGTCCAACTCGACTTCGACGATTTTCTCACTGGATGTATACAAGCGATTCATTGCTCCTAATGCCGATGACAAGCACGTGGTGCGCATGGGCCGCATGGCCGCGCTGGCCTCGTTGTTGATTGCGGCCCTGGTGGCGCCGGTGGTGAGCAACTGGGGCATATTCCGGTACTTCCAGCAGGGTGTTACCTATCTCTCAACGCCTTTTGTTCCGGCAATCCTGCTGGGATTGTTCTGGAAACGCACCACGAAAGAAGGCGCACTGGCGGGCCTGATCAGCGGACTCATTATTCAGGCGCTGGTGGTGGTTGTGGATTACATGGCGGGATGGCATCTGCACTGGCTGTATTTAGGATGTATCGGCGAGATGCTCGTGTTCGTGGTGGTCATTGCGGTTTCGTTGATGACGCCGGCGCCCGCGCAAGAAGTCTGGGAGCCATTCCTGTGGAAGCCTTCGCTGCTCACGGCGCTGACTTCGGCGCCTGATCGGCCCTGGTATAAGCGATTGAGCCTCTGGTTCGCCGTGTACGCGTGCATCTTCTTCGGATTATACTGGTGGTTCTGGTAGACTGAATGGAAAGGAGTAGTACCATGCGCGTAATGGCTTTTGGCGCACACCCGGATGACGTGGAAATTCTCTGTGCCGGAACACTTGCCAAATATGCAAATCAGGGTCATGCGGTGGCGATTGCCGTGGCCACCAATGGCGAGGTGGGTTCGCCCACGCTGTCAAAGGAGGAAATTGCGGCTATCCGCGAACAGGAGGCGCGCAAAGCGGCTGCCATTATCAACGCTGACTTCTATTGGCTGGGCTATCCGGATGAGTTTCTCTATGACACACCCGAGGTGCGGCGTCATTTTATCGACGTTATTCGACAGTTTCGTCCGGACATTATTCTATGTCCCGACAAGGATAATGATTACCATCCCGACCATCAGCGCACGGGCCAGATTGTCTGGGAGACGCATGTAATGACGCCGGTGCCGAATATTGTCACCGCGCACCCGCCGTGCGAGAAGATTCACGAGATTTGGTTCTATGACACGATTGCCGGTATCAATTTTACGCCTGAGATCTATGTGGACATCACCGAGACCTGGGAAACGAAAATGGCCATG
>JAKQOG010000095.1 GCA_029565395.1 Candidatus Hydrogenedentota bacterium
GTTCAGCGGCAGCGTGCAGCGCCCCGTCCGTAAAATGGATGCGATGGTGTTCTTCATAGCGGGCCCGGAGCCCCTTCAATATCTTGTAGGTTTCTTCCACCGTCGGTTCCTTCAGGTCTATCTTCTGAAACCGGCGTGACAGGCCGTGGTCTTTTTCAAAATGGTTTTTATAGTCTTCATACGTGGTGGAGCCGATACAGCGCAGCTGTCCTGACGCCAATGCGGGCTTGAGTATGGTGGAGGCATCTATACTGGACTCGGATGTGGAACCGGCGCCCACCAACATATGGATTTCATCGATAAAGAGGATGACATTGCCCCGCTGCAGCACTTCGTTGATAACAGCCTTGATGCGTTGTTCGAAATCACCCCGGAATTTGGCCCCTGCAAGCATTCCGGACACGTCCAATGAGAAGACTTCCGCCCGACGCAAGAACCCGGGGATACGCTGCCGGGCTTCGCCCCGGGACGCGGCATATAAAAGCGCCGCAAGACCTTCCGCCATGGCGGTCTTGCCTGTGCCGGCCTCCCCGACGAAAACCGGATTGTTTTTCTTCCGCCGGCAGAGGACCCGGATAGTGCGGCGCAGTTCATTTTCACGACCGATAAGCGGGTCAATCGTTCCATCGGCGGCGCGGCGCGTAAGGGATATGGCAAAGGTCTCGAGAGCGCTTTTTGCCGGGCGCTTCCCGCCTTTTTCAGACGATTCATCCTCCAGGTCGTCCTCCACATCGCCGAAGGGCTCATCATCATCATCGTCCAGACAATCCTCGTCGTCGATGGAATCATCATCCGAGGCGGACGAAGAGGAGCCCCGCGCCATGGGAAAGCCCTGGGGCGTGGCGGATTTGGACAACCCGTGAGATATGTAACGCAACACGTCAACGCGCGAAACGCCCTGGCGAAGTAAAAAGTAGGCGGCATGGGAATCTTCCGATTCCAGAATGGCTGCGAGCATATCGCCGGTGTCCACCAACTGCTTACCAGACGCCTCCGTATGCATGAAAGCGCTTCGCAGCATACGTTCCAGCCCGGGCGTTTTCTGCAACGGCACGGTAGCCCCTTCAGGATAACTTTCCAACTCCTGCTGGAAGAAAAGGTCCAGCTGCTCCTGCAAGCCACCAATATCGCCGCCACACGCGTTGATAATTTCCGCTCCGGATAACTCCTTGGTAAGGGCATACAGAACATGTTCCACGCAGAGATAGGTATTACGCCGCCGTTGGGCTTCATCAACGGCATGCTCAAATACCACCTCGGCTTCCGGGGTCATCATAATTGTATTCTTCTCCGTCCCGAACGTAACATCAGAGGAAACAGGCCTCCGCCTATTCTACTTCCATTATACAATGTAACGGGTATCCATGGGCGCCGGCAATTTCATGAACAAGCGCGCACTTGGCCTCTGCGATTTCTTGAACATAAATGCCTGCGATTCCTGCGCCCTGACGATGCACTTTCAGCATAATTCCTACTGCCTCGGCGCGACGCTTTAAAAATATCTTTTCCAGTATATAAACTACAAAATCCATCGTCGTGTAATCATCATTGAGCAGAATGACTTTATAGCGTTTGGGTTCCTCCACCTGCGAAGTTGTCTGAACTACATTCTTTGTTTTTGGGGTGGAGGTCCGTGTCACAATGCCTATTCCTGAACTTCGGCGTTTGCTTCGCCACACCCGTATAATATCATAACTGCGACGATAAACCAGAGCACAAGGTTGACGGGTACCTGTTCCGGGCCTATGTTTTGGGGAATCCAGAACTCAGCGGCTATAG
>JAKQOG010000123.1 GCA_029565395.1 Candidatus Hydrogenedentota bacterium
CATCGGCCGTCTGCGACGCGCCAATGGAAACCGTGATCCCATTGCCTTGCCAAGCACTGGCCGCGGGTGATAGCAGGATCACCGCCAACCATGCCCCCCAAAAGAATCGTGCGCGTCCCCTCATCACGCCCCCGGCAGCAAGGTGGGATCATATATTCCCACGATTTCCCATCCGATCCGCGGCAACCGGGAATCCAATTCGCTGGGGGAAGGATAGGTTTGTTTGTACCCCCATACTTTCACGAACGGTTCCCAGACGGCTTCCGAGCAGTAATACCGGCTGGAAAAATTCAGTTTCCGGATATTGAACAACTGCCCGACAATCCCCAGCCAATCGTATCGTGACCGGCGGGCGAGTTGCGCGTTCAGGCACTGATGGATTTCACTCTCTTCCCGCTCGCTCATCTCCGGGTAACTGAAAAACTTCAGGCGGTTCCAGGGTTGCAAATAGTCCGTGATGTATTTCTCAGCCAGGCGCCCGTTCTGCGATACCACCAGAAACGGTTCCCGCATCCACATGGCATGGGAATACTGTCCATGGGTGTGCGCCTTGATGGCCTTGCTGAAAAAACTCTTACGGTTGTCGGCCAGCACCACCATGGGGAAAAAATGATCCGGCAGGTTGATGATTTGTTCTTTGTTCAACAATCGCATGTCAGTCCTCCGGTATGTCGAGCGGCGGCAGATGGGATACGTCGAACGCCGCGGGGAACCATCGGAACACGCAAGGCGCGTTCTGCGGAAACGTGAACTCATGCCGGGGGACGATATGCGTCCCGTAGCCTTCCGGAGTGGTCAACACGTCAAACAGCATGTAGTCGGGGTATCCGGCGGTGGAATAGGGCGCTACGTTGGGGTAACGGATCTTGGTCCCGCCTTCCGCCTCGCAAACGCAACTTTGCACGTGGAAATACGCCGGGCTGCTGCCGTCGAGGATGTGGATCGGCCGCAGATCGCCCCGCCCCAGGAACGGGAAGGGCTTCGGCCGGCCGGACAGGTTGTTGATGATGTATTGCAGCCATTCCCAGATGTTGGAAATGTCCGTGCCCCAATCCAGGCGGATGTTGTCCATCGTCCACTTGAGGACATCATCCTTGTCATGGCATTTCAGTTTATAAACCCCGCTGCCGTAGATCCCCGATTCGCCCGCCTCGCCCCGCGCATCAAAGACAATCGGATTCGTCCAGGGGGTAGTCCCGTCCGCGTCGTGAAACAGGTCCTTGGGAATATCGGTCCCCGCCACGTAGGAATACAGTTTCCCGCCCTGCAACGGGAACCCGAAATCATCCCAATCCATAAAGAGGGGCTTCGGCAGGAATTGCAGCATCAATCATCCCTCCCCCGCCGGTCGATCCAACCCATTACTTGAACCATGAAACTGGCGTGCGCGGTCGCACCGCACACTTTGATTTGCGCCTTTTCATTCGTCACGATTTCAACCGTTGCGTACCCGTCCGGCCCGTTATCGCCGACCCCCTGCAAGGTAGAGGAAGCGTTCCCGAAGATCCGGTATTTGTCCGGATTACTAGGATCATCCAGGCAAGTGCTGGCGTAAGA
>JAKQOG010000141.1 GCA_029565395.1 Candidatus Hydrogenedentota bacterium
CCATCCCCAACGGCATAGGCTTTGGCACGCTTATCACACAATCCATACTCCCGCAGCCAGAGCGGGGATTCCTTGGGGGCATCCGCTATCAGAAAGGGTGCATCGCTGAGCCCGCGGACAATATTTTCCGCATCGAGATGCATATCGGGCGGACCTTCCATGCCTGCAATGAGTTTACTAACACGTGGCTGGTCCGTAGGATTCTGCACTTCAATCTTAAATAGATCCGCCGCGCCATTTTCCTTATAGGGAACGGTCATGGCCGTGACCTTATACAGCAGATCGTCATATTGCCACCCGCCCCAAATGGCCGGATACAGGTTCTCCATCAATCCCAGTCGAAACGATTCTAGGGTATCGGGCTTGATCTCATTCTCACCGTCATAGAGCTGGAAAACCAGATCAAATGCCGGATACCGGACATGCATTTCCCGGCCCATGGCATTGAAGTCCTTGTTGCCGGTGTCGAGTCCGAAGGCGCTCCACTCATTGGCCGCGCTGTTGCGTCCGGGTGCGCATTCTTCGAAGGATGTCTGGAATACATCCACTCGTTTATCCACATAGTTTTTAAGAGGAAGCGGCTGATATTGCCCCTTGCCTGTTTTGGAAAGCATGGCAAGTTCCTGTTGCTGCTTCATCACTTCAAGATCTTCCGTAGCCGCATGTTGGATTTCGACATTGGCGAAACAGCCCGGCTCTCCATCCCAGGGCGAGAGGTAGATCTCTGTAATCTGCGCCGATTCCCAACCGAGCACCTGCCGCATGTCGTCATAGAGCCTTCGTTCCACTGGAGTCCAGGATTGGGGGAGTTCTTTGCTGACAAGCACCTCGATGGTGGGGTCCGCCGATGCGGGCTCGGACCAGTCCCCCGCGGCATATCCGAAATACCGCGTCTGATTCGTCACGGTGTTTTTCAGGGTTGCCTGAAGGATGCATACACGGCCGGTTTCCTTTTTCCACGACCAACGAAGGACCGTTTCCGGCGTTATAAACAGCGGTGATTGGATTTTTATCATGGTTTGCTGTCCACTAACGCGCACACACGGTTTTCCGTCAGAAGGCTGGGCAACAAACTCCGCAGGGCCGCCTGCCAGCACCAAATCATTTTGCTGTGATCCCACGAGGATGGAATGAACCGCCTGATAGGCGGTTTTTTCTTGGGATGCAACGGGGATGATCAAATTGTTGGCGGAAAGTATCGCGCAGAGCGCAAGTATGGTCCACATTGGCCAGCCACTCCTTTTTAAAACCGCTGTTTAGAATTTTATCCAGGCCATGTCATGCACGGCGAGTTCCACCGTACTGTGTTTTTTCGCATTGATACCCACCATCACCGAGCGTATATTTTGGGGTTGAAGCGCGTGGTCGGGATCTTCCTTGGAATACGAACCCCACGTCGCGTTGTTAAAAAGGGCGACGATCCGCTGTGGTTCTTGCGGCGAGTTTTTCAACGGCAGTCTGACCACGTACATCGCGCCGTTGTCTTCGATGAATTGCACATGTACATCGCCCTCGCCTTTTGGCAGAGACAGACAAACCGACAGGCCTTCCATGGAAGCATCGGGAACCTCTTCGGGCTGCAATTTCAGGACGGGATATCCCCAGGGATCCGAATCGCCGAACTGCATGGTGAATGACACGCCGTCCTTCAGGGGCTGATGCGTTCCTGAAGCGCCCGCGGAGACATTATCCTTCCACTGATCAGACGTGCGCGCGGAAGCAACAGGTGTAGTGACAGATGGCGCAAGGGATTCCTGTGTGGCAACCAGTCGAAACGCCAGAACGGGTTTGCCTGCCGGACCGAAATCCCCGCGCAAAACAACCCATCCACCGGAAGCGGATTCGCGAGACGAAGCGGGAAGCGTAGTTTTGAGAGATAGGGCAATACGCTCGAAAGGCGGAATGGTAACGACGTCAGGAACAACAGAGACATTCCACCCGGTTGGGAGTTCTTCCATCAGGATTTTTCCGGACACTGCGTGCTTGCTGAAGTTATAGAGGTGTACTGGAATGTCCGTCTCCTGGCCAGCGGGGATTTCGTGCGCCTGCTTATTGAGGCAAGTTGCGATTTGCGGCATTTCGAGTTGCATCACGACAGGCGAGGGTTCACCGGGCTTGAATTCACTGAGCGCAGGCAATGGCTCCAAAGAAAGTTTTGCGCATTCCCCTTTTGGCAACACGATAAAATATGCTGCTTTATCCAGCTTCTCCAGCACAGTTGTTGGTTGGGGGCGTCCGAGATAATCATACACCGCAATCACCGGCAGGGATTTTGGAAGAGGATTTTCCTTCGGCGTTTCCGACCAGATAACGAGCACTTCCCGATCCGTTCCGTCCGGACGCGCCTGGAATGCATATACATAGGGGCCGTCTTTATCCACGGGGGCCAAACGCCCGAGGCATTGTGCACCCGCGAGGAGACGTCCTACGGCCGCCAGCGCCACATAGCCCGGACGCGGCGTCTGATCGTGTCTCAGTAGCCCGAACTGATGGACGTTTTCGAGATAGTTGCCGAGAATGAAAAAGAAATGGCGGTTCACCCCGGCATAGAGGCTGCTGGCGTAGGATCGCGCGATAAACCGGGCCTGATCGAGTTCCTGTTCCGGCGTCAGTTCTCCCCCTTTGGAATCCTTGATGAAATGCAGGCCGATACCGCATTCACTCAGCCAGATGGGACGCCCCGAAGCGGCCGTACGCGCATGCTCAAATCCTTTAAGATACGTTCGTGGCGGATCGTAGGTGTGGATGTTGTAGGTTTCAAAATATGGCCAAGTCTCGTTTTTCAGGACGCCTTCGCCTTCAAGTTGCGACGTGCCGCCCGCAAACACATTCCAGGAAACCAACACATCAGGATCGCCTGCCTTGAGACCCCAGTAGGCCGCTTTTTGCAAAGAGCACATCTCGTCAATGGTATGCCCGCCAAAATTGGGGATATTCGCTTCATTCCAGGGCTCCCAGGCTGGCACCATGCCTTTGAAGCGCTGCGCCATCGCCTTGCAGAAAGAATATTCATCGCGCAAATCCCTGGGGAAGCGCGACGCGGCCGATTCGCCGTCCAATTCCCGTTGGAGCGCCCAATCCGGTGTTCGGTGGAATACCTGCAGGTTTTTTAGTCCGTAACGATGTTGAATTTCCGCGGCGGTGTCGTAATTTCCAGTTGTTGCGAACGTGCCTTTGGCGGGTTCCAGTTCGTGCCAGGACATACGATCTCGAATCCAGTTCACGCCTGCCAAGGCGGCCAGTTGCGCGAAACGTTCCTGTTTTGCGGGATCGTTTCGTGCGAACCACGCAGTGGCGGAATCCACACAGATCGGCGAATCCTGCGGGGTGGGTTCCGGCAGCGATGCCAGCACCGCGAAGGTGGTCCAATGCACGGACTGCTGTTGTGCATTGAAAAATTCCATGCGATACCAGCCCACACCGAGGCCGCCAGGACATGCAGGATTGTCCTTCCCTTCGCGAATTACGGTATTCGCATCGTCCGTGACACGCCATGATACGGACGTCTCAGGAACAGGTATCAGGATGTTTTCTTTTTCCAAAAAAACATTGCCGGGATGTCCCGCGCCCGGTGCGGGGAGTGTGCGTGAAATGATCTTCGCATCATGCCAGAGGGAAGGTTCCGTGTGGCCTTGTTTGGAGACACAGGCGCAGAGGATGCAAGACAAGCTGACTAAACAAGCAAGGCCTTTATTCATTACACGGTCCCTTTCGAAGGAGAAGAAACTGGATTCTTCACGGGTTGTCATCATTGCCTGTTGTTACTATGAAAAACTCGTTCTGTTGATACTATGAGCAAGCATACCATGCCTTTCAAGTTTGCCGCTGCATTGACCATTTGAAAAGGGGAGGGAAGAATTCGCCCTATATGTACCGAACCCTATAGGAAATGTTTTGATTGTTTTGTTCCAAGGAGGCATAATCCGTTCTTTCAAAGGCATGATGAAGTGAATGAGGAGTGAAGACTATGGCAAAAGTAGCATTTATCGGCGCGGGGAGTTTGGGATTTACGCGGGGACTGGTGCGGGATCTGTTGACGTTTCCGCTTCTGAAGGATGCGACGATTTCGCTGATGGATATTGATCCGGAGCGGTTGGATTTTGCCTATAAGGCGGTGAAGACGATTGTGGAGCGGGGGCAGTATCCGGCGAAGGTGGAGGCGACGCTGGATCGAAAAGCGGCGCTGAAAGGCGCGGATGCGGTGTGCTGCACAATTCTCTGCGGGGCGGTACAGGTCTGGCGGCATGATATCGAGGTGCCGAAGAAATATGGGGTGGACACAAATATCGGGGATACGCGGGGTCCGAGCGGGGTGTTCCGGGCGCTGCGGACAATCCCGGCGATGGTGAGCCTGTGCAAGGATATGGAGCGGTATTGTCCGGATGCGCTGCTGCTGAATTATACGAATCCGATGGCGATGTTGTGCCGGGCGATGCAGCGGACGTCAAAGATTCAACTGACGGGGCTGTGTCATAGTGTGCAGGGGACGGCGGAGATGCTGGCGGAGTGGATTGGCGCGCCGATGAGCGAGATCACGTACCGGTGCGCGGGGATCAATCATCAGGCGTGGTACCTGGATTTCAAGCGGAAGGGAAAGGATGCATATCCGGCGATCCGCAAGGCGGTGGCGCGTCCGGAAATCTACAAGGCGGAATTGGTGCGGAATGAGATGTTCCTGCATCTGGGGTATTACGTGACGGAGTCAAGCGGGCATAACAGTGAGTATAATTGGTGGTTCCGGAAGCGTCCGGACCTCATTCAAAAATATTGCACGAAGAGCACGAATTGGAATCCGGGGGAGTATGCGTACATCTTGAAAGAGTACATGCGCCGGGAGAAGTGCTGGAAGAAAGAGGTGAAGGAGTGGTTTAAGCAGGGCGCGCCGATGCCGCTGGAGCGGGGTCATGAATACGCGGCGTACATTATCAATGCGCGCTTGGGCGGGGACCCGTTTGAATTTAATGGGAATGTGCCGAACACGGGCCTGGTGCCGAATCTGCCGCAGGACGCATGCGTGGAGGTCCCGGTGGTGGCGAATAAGCGGGGTCTGAATTCGATCTATGTGGGACCGCTCCCGCCGCAGTGTGCCGCGCTGAATAATGTCAGTATCGCGGTGGAGGAGATGGCGGTGGAAGCCGCGCTCACCGGGAACCCGGAACTGGTCTTTCACGCGATCGCATATGATCCGTTAACGGCGGCGGTGCTCTCGCTGGCGGAGATCAAAAAGATGGTGAAGGAGATGTTTGAGAAAAATAAGAATCATCTGCCGCAGTTTAAGAAACTTAACTTCTAAGAGATTTTTCTGAACCTTCTTTTTTTTCGGGAGAAAAGAAAGAAGCAAAGAAAAGCCGGGATAACAGATTCGTTCCCAAGTGCAACTTGGGAACGAGCAACAAGAGGAGGTGGGAATGGCACAGCCAATTACGGATTACTCACGGTTATGCATTCATACGATGACGACGAAGCCGTGGTCGTTGAAGGAAGCCGCCGATGCATACGCCAAGGCGGGTGTAGCGGGAATCACGGTGTGGCGTCAGCATCTGGAGCCGTTTGGGGCGAAAGAGGCGGGAACCATCATGCGTGATTCGGGACTGAAGGTGGTGAGCCTGTGCCGGGGCGGTTTCTTTCCGGCCACAAGCAGTGCGGCGCGGGAGGAAGCGAAGACGGATAACCGCCGGGCCATTGACGAGGCGGCGGAAATCGGCGCGCCGCTGGTGGTATTGGTGTGCGGGGCGGTTCCCGGCATACCGCTGCCCGTCGCGCGGCAGCAAATCATCGATGGCATTGCGTCGGTGCTGCCGCATGCCAAAGCGGCGGGCGTGAAACTGTCGATTGAGCCGTTACACCCGATGTTTGCGGACAACCGATCAGCAGTAAATACGCTGGAGCAGGCCAATAACATGGTGGTCGCGCTGGGCAGCGAATGGGCCGGGGTTACGGTGGATGTCTATCATCTGTGGTGGGATGCGCATCTGGAAGCGGAAATCGGGCGCGCGGGGAAAAATATCCTCTCGTTTCATGTATGCGACTGGCGTACGCCCACGCGCGATCTCTTGAATGATCGCGGGATGATGGGCGAAGGCTGCATCAATATTCCGCAGATCCGCGGTTGGGTGGAGCGCGCGGGATTCAACGGCTTCATTGAAGTGGAGATTTTTTCAAACGAGTTCTGGGCACAGGATCAGCAGCAACTGCTGCACCGTATTCAGCGCGCCTATCGTTCGCACGTTTAGAACCGCCCGTCCGAATGTATGGGCGGAGCGGTTGCCTTTGTGGTGAAGGAAAATGGAACAACGCCCCGCAGGGTGTTGCGCCTTGCGGGGCGTTTTACAGGAGAATCACAGTGCCACTATTTCGTGGGAGCCGCTGCTGACGCCGGTGAGGGATCCGGCGCAGGGTTAGATGTGGAGTTGGGTGCTTTGGGTGAGGGGTTGTGATGAGGGGAGGGGGAGTGGGTTGCTGCAGGGTGATGTTGTTTTACAGCAGCGGTGTTCATGGGGCGTTTCTCGAAGATCGAGGTTACGTCCAATTGTGTGCGGTTCTCCTTGAGAATACCGGTGACTTCAACTTCTTTGCCCGCGAATTTCTCGGCCGCGGCCATTTTGGGTCCGACCAACGCGAGGGTTTTGCCATTCAAGGCGTTTATGTCTTTCACTTGACGGCTCATGGCCTTGGTTACCGTAATCGATACGGTTTTCGCGCCATTCGCAGTACCGGTTTCCACTTTGCCGATGAACGTGCCATGTTCCGCAGCAGGTGGATTCGCGGCAAACGACCATCCACAGAGAGATACAACCATTACGGCCACCAGGGCGACTGCAAGCCTTTTCATATAATTTTCCTTTCGATTGACCGGCCATTGTCATGGGCCTGGTGTCCAGGAGTTGTTTGCTGGGTATTGTTCAATGCCAGCAGGCAAATTACCTTGCCTGTGAAACCAACAGGGTCTCAATTTCCAGCGATTCAACTTCCGCACCTCTGAACAGGCATAAAATGTGCCAATGTAATTCGCGCCTCTTTGACGTGTACACAACCTTTTCAACGGATTGAACTTAGCGTGGAGTCATCCCAAAATCCGATTCCCAACCCGTCGGTTTTGGTAACGTCAAATGCCTGAAATTATCCATGGTGAAATCAAAAATGCCGCAAATGAGGCAGAAGGGACTGGAGCAAGAAGGAAACGTTTCGTTGTTTGGGGCCTCATTCCTATATACTTGCTCTTTGTTTTACGATGCAGGTGGAATTTGGATATGAGTAACTCAGTGTTTAATCGGTTTAAGGATCGCTTGGGCGAAGTAATCGATGTGCAGGCGGCCATTGCGGTGTTGCATTGGGATGAGGAAGTGTATATGCCATCCAAGGCGGGGGAAGGACGGGGCCGGCAACTCGCCACCCTTTCCGCTCTTGCCCACCGGATGTTTACCTCACCAGATATGGGCGGGATGGTCGAGGAACTGCTCGGGCACGCCGACTCGCTCGATCCGGACCAACGAAAGCTGGTGGAAGAGACCTGGTATGACTACCAGCGCGCTGTCCGGCTGCCGGACACCTTTGTGGAGCGGTTTGCGGAGGAATGCAGCCGGTCGTATCACGCCTGGGTCACGGCGCGGAAGGAATCGAACTTTTCCCTCTTCCAGCCCTGCCTGGAGACGATGGTGGAATTGCTGCGGGAGAAGGCGGAATATTTGGGTTACGAGGGATCGCCGTACAACGCTTTATTGGAAGAATTTGAGCGCGGCATGCGTATGGAAGAACTCTCTACCCTCTTCTTCAGTCTGGCGCCCCGCTTGATCGCCCTGGCGCGGCGTATCTCCGCTGCCGATCCTCCCGATACCCGCTGGCTGGATCAATCCTGGGACGAGCAATCGCAATGGAACTTCTCGCTTAATGTATTAACCGACATGGGGTACGATTTTGAGGCGGGACGCCAGGATCGATCGGTGCATCCGTTCACCACAAATTTCGATTTATATGATGTGCGGATTACCACCCGGATCGATCCACGCGATCTTTTCTCCGGATTGATGGGGTCGATTCATGAAGGCGGCCACGCGCTCTATGAACAGGGGTTTCTCGAAAAAGACCGGCGCACCCTGCTGGCACAAGCGCCCTCGCTGGGCATTCATGAATCGCAATCGAGGTTCTGGGAAAACATTATTGGGCGCAGCCTGCCGTTCTGGCAGCATTATCTTCCGGAACTTAAAAAACAGTATCCGGGTCAGTTGGACAGTATTACGCCGGAACAGGTGCATCGCGCGATTAACCGGGTGCGTCCTTCGTTGATACGTGTTGAAGCGGACGAATGCACGTACAATTTGCACATCATGCTGCGTTTCGAGATAGAGGTGGCGCTGATCGAAGGGGCGATCTATGTGGAAGACGTGCCAGCCTTGTGGAACGCTAAAATGAAACAGTATCTGGGTGTCGATGTGCCCGAGGATCGTCTGGGCTGCCTGCAGGATATTCACTGGGCGCATGGGGCCATGGGCTATTTCCCCACGTACGCCTTGGGGAATCTGTACGCGGCGCAACTACATGAAAAAATGCTCCAGGACATGCCGGAGTTCTGGAATCACATTGAACAAGGCGATTTTTCTCCGGCTCGGCAATGGCTCCGAGGCCAGGTGCATCAGGTTGGACGCCGGCAGACCGCCTCAGCGATAATAGAAGCCGCCACGGGCGCGAAACCGTCCGCGGAACCGTTTCTACGGTATTTGTGTGGGAAATATAGTGCTTTGTATGGACTGAAAAACGTGGACATGATGAGCAGTAAGGATTGAATGCATGAGGACACTGGTTCTCGGGGCCAAGGGCCAACTAGGCAGGGATTTGATGGAGGTGTTTGGGAAGAAAGGCGAAATCTGGGGCGCCGATTTGCCGGAAGTGGATATTGCGGACGGGGTGGCGCTGGCGGCCCTGGCGGATCGCCTGGGTCCGGATCTCATTATCAATGCCGCGGCGTATACCGATGTGGACGGCGCGGAAGAGAATGTGGAGACGGCCTTCCGGGTTAACGAGACCGGCGCACGGAATGCCGCGGACGTGGCGGCGTATCACGACATCCCCGTGGTGTATTACAGCACTGACTACGTCTTTGACGGCGCCAAGGGGTTGCCGTATGTTCCCTCCGATCCCATGGCGCCAATAAACATGTATGGCCGTTCAAAAGCCGCTGGCGAAGCGGCCACGCGCAAATCGGCGTTGAAATGTTTCATTATCCGGACCGCGTGGCTTTATGGCCCGGGGGGAAGTAATTTTGTGGAGAAGATCTTGCGCGCTGCCGAGACAAAACCGGAGTTGCGCGTGGTGGAGGACGAAATCGGATCGCCCACCCATACCCTGGACCTTGCGGAAGCCACGCTGGCGCTCGTTCAAACACAATCCTACGGCTTGTACCACGCCGTCAACGAAGGAAGTTGTTCACGTTATGAACAAGCCAGGGCCATCATCGAATACACGGGGTTAAAAAACACCGTTGTTCCGTGCAGTCTCAATGAGTTTCCCACCAAGGCGCAGCGGCCCGTATACTCGGTGCTTGATTCAAGTGCCGTGGCTGAAGCAAGCGGCTATGTCCTGCGCGGCTGGCGTGAAGCCTTGCAAAATTACATCCAACGAAGGGCGGAAGCACTATGAAACGAATCTTGGTAACGGGTGGCGCGGGATTTATCGGGTCGGCATTTGTGCGGTATCAATTGCGCACTTATCCTGATGTGCACATCGTCAACCTCGATAAAATGACGTATGCGGGCAATCTTGACAACCTCCGTGATTTGGATCCCAACCGGCATACCTTTATCCGGGGAGACATTGCGGACGCAGCCATAGTATCAAGCGCCATGGAAGGCTGTGATGCCGTGGTGAATTTTGCCGCGGAAACCCATGTGGATCGCAGCATCCTGGGGGCCACCGAATTTCTTCGGACGAATGTGGACGGCGTTTATAACATTGTGGAAACCGCCAAGAAACTGGGGGTCCAGCGGGTGCTGCTGGTGTCCACGGACGAGGTGTATGGGAGCATCGAGGAAGGCTCCTTCAAGGAGACGGACCCGTTAAATCCGCGCAATCCGTACAGCGCGGCCAAGGCCGGCGGGGAATTGCTGGGGCGTTCCTATTTCACGACCTTTGGCCTGCCGGTTATCGTGACGCGCGGCTCCAATACCTATGGACCCTATCAATATCCTGAAAAAGTGCTGCCGCTGTTTGTCACCAATGCCATCGATAGCGAGCCGTTGCCGTTATACCGGGGCGGCGAGCATAACGTGCGCGACTGGCTCTATGTGGACGATCATTGCAGCGGCATCGATACGGCATTGAGGAAGGGCGCCCCCGGCGAGATCTACAATGTCGCGGGCGGCAATGAGCGCGAGAACATGACCCTGACGAATAAGATTCTGGAACTGACCGGGCGCGATGAATCCCTGATCACGCTGGTGGCGGACCGGCCAGGGCATGATCGCCGCTATTCCATCGATCCGGGCAAGTTGAAAGCACTGGGGTGGGCGCCCGCCATGCCGTGGGACAACGGCATGGAATTGACGGTCCGCTGGTACCAGGAGAACGAGTGGTGGTGGCGGAAGATTAAATCGGGAGAATTCAAAGAATATTACCTGAAACAATACGGGAATCGTTGAAGAACAAACGAGGCAATTGCCTGAGCAAATGCTGAAACCGCAACATTCTCAATGTTCAGGAGTAATATTGAATGCTTGTGTTTGTGGACATGGGTGCGATACTCTGGAAGGGTGGTTTAAGGAAAGGACAACAGCATGATGTGGCAAGATGTATTAGAAGGTACAACATACGGCGGGTTTATTGCGATCATTCTGGCAATGATTTTCCGTATCGCCCAACTTTTCGGCATTGAGCACTTGTGGTCGGGCATTCCAATTGTAAACGACTGACTGGGGTGGCGGGGTGACTTACTGCCGGTTAAGGAGAGCCGTCGTCCGGGCGGGAGGGATGATGGCATTCTTGTGTTGCCTCTCCGGGGAAAGCATGGACTCTATCGATTTTGCCACGGCCGCCTGGAAAGACGCATGGTTGCGGCATCCGGTGCTGGGGGATGCTTCTTTTGACGCCTTCGTGCATGCTCCCGGCAATCCCGTATGGCGGGGCGCGCCGCCGTATGAATGGCCGGTAAATGGATTTCTTTTTGAAGATCCGGTGAGCAGCAATTGGTATCTCTACGTGGGGCATTATTGCACCGGATATGCAATAAAGCCGGAGGCCCCAAGCTATTGCACGGTATTCCGTTCAACCGATAAAGGGCAGCACTGGGAATCTCTCGGACCGATTTTCCCCAAGGATACGTTTTTTTTCGAGGGGGAAGTGTCGCCGTTGTCGCATTGGCCGGATATTTCCATCACATATGCGGACAAGCGGTATCATCTTTGTTACGATTGGTGCACGGAGAACACCACGTGGCAGAACGCCGCCAATCCCCCGGCGGACACGAATAGCGGCGTGGGCTATGCCTGGGCGGATAGCCCGGAAGGCCCTTTTCAACGTTCCCCGAAGCCCATCGCCACCACCCGCACTCAGAAACCGATCTTGGGGAAGTACCGCCGCCTGTATGCCTCGACCATCATTCGCCGTGAGAAGGACTGGCTGGTGTTGACCCTGACGGACAGCGGGCCGTTTTTCGGCTGGGCGCTATTGGGCATGACCTCGGAAAAACCCGAAGGGCCATATACGGAAGCCAAATTGCTACTGCATCCTGAAGCGGATCGATATCATCCCCCCCTGCTCGAATTTTTCCCGGCATTTACCCATGAAGGGCATATCTATGCGCCGGCGACCTCCGTGGCGCTCAATCGTAATTATCAGGGGCTCTTCCGCGTACTTAAGGAACAAGCCATGGATCCCGCTGCATGGGAACTGTACGAGGCTGGGTCGGTGTGGCATGCGGAACCGGTGGGACACGAATATTGCGGCATCTGGGGTCAGACCTTTTCCGGATTCGTCTCCGAGGGCATTTTAAACGTTATGTTTCCCTCGCGGGACAGTCATGGGAATGGCACGATCAATCTTGCGTCGCGTTCTTGGGACATGCCCTATCGTGAACAAGGATTTACGGTTAGCGGACATGACGGTCCTTCGCTGGCACTCCTGAAAAAGAGCGGCCCCGCTGAACGTATAATGCTGGAAGTATGTTTGACGGGAACGGTGACATTACTCTGGAATTATACGGCGCCCTTGGGTCCGGACAAGCCTACTTCAGGTGCATCGCTCCATCCTTTTACGCTGTCGCGATTTTCAGGATTGGAACTTACTGTCGGCGCCTGGAGTCTTATGGAAACGGGAATAAAGGGTGATCGGAAAACTATCGCTCAAGGCATGCGTGAAAATAAAGACTCTACTGTTATTGAATTGACTTGGACCGCCGGCACTTCCGCCACCTTGGCGATGGATGGGAAGGTGGCCTGGTCCGGTGAACTGCCGTGTGGTTCGGGAAGTATGGGGTTGCTCACGGCCGCTCACAGTCACGCCACGGTAAACCGTTTCGAGGTGAAAGGAAGTCTGACGCCGTTGCGATTATCCTGGCTCTATATCGAAGCTCTGCTGGACGCCGCACAGAATCAAGCACAATGGGAAGAGTACAAAGATGACCCAAGCTTCCGCTTTGGCTGCGGCGCCATAAGCCGGAAACCTGGTTTGCAGGTGAAGTGGAATATCGAGGGGCGCAGTTTTACGCTCTGGGCGCCCAAAGGCCCGAAATACGGCATAGCGGATGTTTATGTGGATGACGCAAAAGCCGGTGTTGTTGATTATTCGTCTAGCACCTCTATGGGTTCAGCGCCCATTTTCACATTGGAGAATCTGCAAGGGCCGCGTCATGCCGTGCGCATTCAGTCCACGGTGGGATGTTTCCCCGTTGATTGCATCGAGGTAATGTGCGAGTGAGTGTCTTCCTCAAGAATACCGTCGCTCCTTCCATGATTGTCATGGGCACTGTTTCATTCGGATCAACCATTTCCAAGGCGGATACGTTTGCGCTGCTGGATGTGTTCGCTGAAACAGGTGGAAATTTTATCGATACCGCGCACGTGTATTCTGCGTGGGAGCCGGAAGGCGAGGGGGCGAGCGAGCGCACCATCGGTGAATGGTTAAGGGTGCATGGAGCGAGGGGGTCTGTTGTTCTAGCAACCAAAGGGGGCCATCCCCCGCTGCATAGGATGGATCGGCCCCGCTGCACATATGAGGAAATGAATCAGGACCTCAATGAAAGCCTTGAACGTCTAGGGGTGGATTGTGTGGACCTGTACTGGGCGCATCGCGATGATCCCAGGATGTCCGCTGGAGAAATCATCGATACAATGGCGCGTTTTGTTCAGGATGGCCGCGCCAGAAATATTGGCGCGTCGAATTGGACAAAGGAGCGCATTATTGAAGCGAATGCCTGGGCGGCGGCGCAAGGCCTGCCCACTTTTGTGGCAAATCAACCCCGGTGGGCATTGGCGGACCGTGTGGGCGAAATGCCCCCGCCCGATAATACCCTCGACGCGGATGTAGCCACGCAAAAGTGGCATGAAGACACCGGCATGGCCATGACGCCCTTCACGTCGCAGGCGAAGGGTTTTTTTGGAGAGAAAAACGTGGCGTGGGCGCGAAATGGATTTCAGGGGCCTATTCCCAGGGGGGATCGGTATGACGCACCCGTTAATCATCAGCGATTGCTGCGGGCCATACGTATGGCGGAGCAAAAGGGCTGCACCGCGCATCAAATCGCGCTTGCCTATCTGATGAACCAGCGATTCCCCGTTCATCCCATCATCGGCACCCGCAATCCGGATCGCATCCGCGAAGCCATGGCTGCATCTGGTATTCGGTTGAGCGAGATGGAATGCGATTGGCTTCGCGGCGGAGATACCTACTCTTTTTCCGAGAAGACCTGGGCGCAAAAGCGGTAGAGTTTTGCGCCTTTCTCCCAGGCGCGATCAGGCGCCCCCGCTTTCCGGCAGAGTGCGGATAAAAACTGGGATCGGTTCCAGCCCTGTTCGACGGGCACTTGTGGCAGGAGAAGCCCTCCGCCCCGCGATCCGCCAAGTTCAAGATAGAGCCCATCCCGGCCAATAACGATTTCATCCAGAGTGTTTATTGCCCTGTAGGGGGATTCAGGCGTATCTCCTGGGCACAATGCCGAAACCTCAATATCAATTTCGTCCAATTCCTCCGGGGTTACAGGAGTAAAACGGGGATCCCGCACGGCAGCATTGACGGCGTTATCCCGAACCGCTTCCGCCAAGGCTTCTACATTTTTCGTGTACCCGATGCATCCCCTCAGGCCGCCCTGCCGCCGCAACGTTACAAAAGCGCCATGTTTTTCCCGAAGATTATCCGTCAAGGGGTATTTATCCAAATCCAGATGCTCCCCCCGAAGCACATACGCCTGCAAACTATCCCGTGCAATTTGCAGTAATAGCTTCTCCTCTTCTTCCGTCAAATAAGGACACATAATATCACTCATTGGGGGATGACTCCTCTGTTTCGGTATGGCCGGAAGGGCCCTGGTAGGTTACACTACCATGTTCGCCAGTGCCCACGGGTGTTCCATCAACTTCGAGCGTAACAGGTCCGTTTTGCCCTTTTGTGCCTTTCATTTTAATTGTTACTGTTCCTTTTTTTCCTGAATTGCCCGGATTTTGCACGCGTTGCGGCTGCAATACAGTTTCCGGGGCTGGTACTGGGAGAGGTTCAGGTTCCATAGGCGTGTCAACCATGGTGGATGGGGTTTCCACAGGAACAGGTTCCTTAGCCGGCTCGGCAACCGGTTCAGGTTTCGGAATGCTTGGGTACACAGTTTCCGGCGCAGAGGGAACTGGCGCATCGGATTCCGGAGTCGGTGTTGCCATTTCCTGTGGTGGCGGTTCCTCCGTCTCCTCAGAGAATGCCGCCCGCACTTCTTCCGGCTGCGGGGGCGCGTCAAAGGCTACTTCACGCGCATTCCCTTTCAATTTCATTACGACTGACCCGCGTTTGGGTTCTTGGGAAGAAGCCTTCTGCGATCCGGAATCCGGGATATCCAAGGAGGCTTCCGGGATATAAAAGCCGATGGAAACATAACTTACTGACCGATTGGTTTCCTTGGTCTTATTGGCGGAAAGATCATGGGCCAGCATGATGCCTCTGGCGCTGGACGGCAACATCATTAAAAGGATTTGCACTGCGTTTGCGCCACAGATTGGATTCTTGGTTGTTTCAAGATAGTTTTGAAATCCCGCACTGTCATGATTAATGATCAAATCTACTGCTTGCTGGTCCAGTTCTTCGATGGCTTCCTTCATGTTAAGGGGGGAGGGCTTAAACCCGAATTCGTTCCCATAGTGGGTCAGATCCGTGCTGACCACCAGCAGGGTACGGTCATCCACCACCGCCCGGATCGCCTCCGCCACCGCTTTGCAGGATCGCCGGTCGAAATTGCCGCTTAAATCGGTGAATTTCCCCACTACTACCGGTACCAATTTGAACACGCCGAGCCGGGCTTGAAGAAACGGCAGGAGATTCTCCACATCGTATTCCCGTTCATGAATGCCCTCCGGCTTCCAGTAAGCAAGGTCTTTGCAGTCAATCAGGGGGGAGCGAGACAACTTTTCCACCAATGGACGGTCAATGGGAACTACGCCCAAGGGGGTGGCGAAACCGTCTGCAATAGGCATGGAACAGCCTTGAAATTCACGAAAATGGGACGGTGCTATCAAAATCACCCGGTCAAACTGGCCGGGTTGAAGGCTTTTAAAGGCATGAGCCGCCACTTCCCCGCAGAAACCATAGGCGGAGTGTGGCGCAATACAGGCCACAAGCCGAGCCGATGGCCGGGGAACCACCGCCGTTTCAAAGTATTTATCCAAGGTTTTTTGGAGGGTCTCGGCTTTGTCCGGATAAAAGGTTCCCGCTGCCACCGGGGGACGAATAATCGCCTTCGCTGGCGCGCCCTGGGACAAACCTGCCGCCAGGCACACATACCCAAACACCGCCCCGAACCATCCCAAACGCATCACATGCCGTTCAATCATACCGTATAGGATACCACATTCCGGGTTCTGACTGTAATGAGTAATCCCCCTGCGAGGGGAGATTTCTCAGGAAGGCCTTTCCATGGGGGGAATTGTCACGGAGGAGGATCTAGACCCTTACATTGCTTCACTGAACTCATCGCGGTAGCGGGCCACGCCGGAGAGGCCTCGCGCGGATGCTTCATCGAAAATATGAATCATAAAGGCCTCTTCAGGCACGTTGTCCCATTGGCATCGGATACCGAACTTGGAAGCGGGCTGGAATCCAAAGCGGGGATAATATTCCGGGTGGCCCAACACAATCACAAAAGGGCACCCGCGTGCGCGAAGCATGGCAAGGCCTTGCCGGATAAGGGCGGAACCCACCCCCGAGCGTTGCCGGTCTTGAGCGACCGCCACGGGAGCTAGGCCCATACCATTCACCGGCCCTTTGGGTGATTCAATCACGGCAGGGCTGAAAAGGATGTGACCCACCACCGTGTCCTTATCCTCCGCCACCAGGGAAAGCACATCTTCACATTGCACACGGAGCTTGTCCACGACATCCGCCTCCAGGGGCTGACCGAATGCGTCTTCATTAATGGCGCGGACCCTGGGGATATCCCGGGAGGTTTCCCTGCGAATCGAAAGCATTTAATTCCTTTTCCTGACAGTAGGTTTTAACAGATCGGAGCAGCCTTCTCCGGGAAAGCTGCTCCAAAACGATGGTCATTAACGGTTACTTACGCTTTTTTACCGGGGACGGGGATGGGGCCAAGTGGATAGGGTTTATTCCAGTCGAGATCGTCGGGAACCAGCTTCTCGTTGTCGTTCCAGGCCTGTTCCCAGGTGATTTCCTGGCCTGTATATGCGGCCATGCGGCCCATAATCGCCGTGAGCGTGCTTTCAGCGGTTTCAATACCGGTGTTGAGGTATGGCGTCTCGCCGGTGATGCTTTTTACCAGATCAATGTGCTCCTGCTCCATCTCACTCTTTTCGTCCTTAGCCATATCACGGCAATTGCTCTTGCCTTTCGTGCCCACAACTTCTTCCCACACGTCTATCTTGGAATCGTTCCATTGACGGCTGAAACTGAACATGTGGGCGCCGTTCGCATATTCAAAATCACAGGAGAAATTATCCCAAATATTTCCATATTTCTCTTCTTTGGGTTTCCAGGCACGCCCACCGGAAGCAACCACCTTGATAGGGTGTGCCTTCATGGCCCAGTTGCACACGTCCAGGTTATGGATGTGCTGCTCGACGATGTTGTCGCCGCAGGTCCAAATCTGGTTGTACCAGTTGCGCAGGCGGTATTCCAGGTCACTCTTCCATTCCGGTTGGCGTTCATGGGCAAAGGGAAGGGTGCCATTCCAATACGCGCGCGCATATAGCAGTTCGCCCAAGACGCCATCATGAATCTGCTTGATCGTGTCCATATACGACTTCTGATGGCGGCGCTGGGTGCCCGTTACGAACGACAGTTTCTTCTCCTTGGCCAAGTTCACGGCATCCACGAACATCCGTACGCCGGGCGCATCCGTGGCGATGGGTTTTTCCGTAAAAACGTGCTTGCCCGCTTGGACCGCAGCCATTATGTGCATCGGACGGGCATACGGCGGGGTAGCGTGGATGATGATGTCCACGTCGGTTTCTAAAATCTTCTTGTAGGCATCCAAGCCCACGAAGCAATGGTCGTCTTTGATGTCCACCTTTACTTTTAAGTTACCGGACCGTTTTTCCATATTCTTTCTGGCGCTCTGTAAACGATCCTCGAAGACATCGGCCAATGCCACAATTTTCACATTGTCATTTCCACTTAGGTTATTCTTCACCGCATCGGAGCCGCGGCCGCCGCAGCCGATCAGCCCGATTTTTAACGCTTCTTTGCTTTGTGCGGCACTGGGTTTGGCCGACAACACCGCAAAGCTGGCCAGCGCCGACGCTTTGGCGAATTCGCGGCGGGTTATCCCGCCCGCATGCTTCTTATCCATGGATAATCTCCCTCCATTCGGTTTGTTTGTGTTTAGGGTTTTCCAGCCATCCCAACAGGACGGATAAAGAGCATACCACATTTTTTTAGTCAATTTATAGCTCTGCGCGAACACACCCAACGCCGCTTTTGTTGCCCAGCGGGGAGTCTGGAGTATAATGCGCGGGCAAAGGGCCGAGGAATCAGCGGGAAGTATGTTGGAATGTACGCGAAACAACTTTTTTGCCCGGACGCGCATCGTCGTGTTCGCTGGGGCGATACTGTTCCTCGGGATCGCTTTACCGGGAGTTGCGGACACAGTGCAGTTCCCATGGGCAACCGGCACAGGGGCTTCACAAGCTAGCGGCAATCGGTTCTGGAGTGGAATAGCGTCGTCGGACGACGGCAGCAAACTGGTGGCTTGCGCGAATCCCGGCCGCATCTATACGTCGCCAGACTCGGGAACCACCTGGACGGCACGCGCCTTCGAGCAGGCCTGGGTTGACGTGGCGTCCTCCGCGAATGGCGCCACGTTGGTGGCTACCTGGGACATGGACCTTTACGTCTCGACGGACTCGGGGGCTACGTGGACAGGAAAACTCGGCGATTGGAACGGCTGGGGCAAAGTGGCCTGTTCCGCCGATGGCACGGTGATCGCCGCGTGTACCACGCGTGACTACAGCGCTGGATACTTGGTTCATGTTTCAACCGACGGGGGCGGCACGTTTGCGTACTGCAATCGCCAGAAACTGCCTTATTCCGATGTGGCGATGTCGGCGGATGGCACGAAACTGGTGGCTTGTGTCGGCGGCGGCCAGGTCTGGACTTCGGCGGACACGGGTGCGACCTGGACGGCCCACGAAGACATCCGCGATTGGCGGAGCGTGGCCTCGTCGGCGGACGGCACGAAGCTGGCAGCTTGTGTGTGGGGTGGGCAGATCTACACATCGGGCGACTCGGGTGCGACCTGGACGGCCCACGAAGACAATCGTAATTGGCGGAGCGTGGCCTCCTCGGCGGACGGCACAAAACTCGCCGCCTATGCCCTCTACGGCGACGTGTATCTTTCGACGGACTCGGGCGCGACATGGACGCCCTGTGGTCACACTTGGAATTTTAAGCAACTGACCCTATCAGCGGATGGCACGAAGCTCTTCGCCGGAGCATGGGCCGGCCCCATCTACACGCTCAACACGGCCGACGCAACGGCTGTCTGCACAGTTGCCCCACCGGAGTCCCAGATTTCCTTTGCCTCCGGTTCCACCGTGGAAAAGCAACGCGAAGGCGAGGATGTCTGCCGTGTGTCGGATAATGAAGAACAGCGGCGGGACGCGCTCCCCAGGACGCCACGGCCGGATGGCGGATACCTCACCGACTGGTTGGTGGCCGGCCCCCTGGACGAAAACGCGCCCTTTGACGCGCTTTTCAAGCTAGCCGGCGGCGCGTTCCCGGCGCCCCGTGAAGGGGAAACGCTGAACGGCTTCGATCAACGTTGGGTCCGGTATCGCGCGGACGGAGACCTCATCAACATGCGGGAGGTCGTCGGATATGACCCGACCGTGACGGCCGCGGCCTATTGTGAATTCGAGAGCGACGTGGACCAACGGGGCCGCATTCATTGCGTCTCGCAGAATGCGCTCCAACTTTGGGTGAACGGCCGCCCGATCTTCGACCAACCCGAGGCGCCCTACTCACCGCTGAAATGGGAAGACCGCGACGCCGATCTCCTGCGGGGCGTCAACTCCTGCCTCATTGTGTGCAGCGCCTGTAACGCGGAGTTGTTTGGTTTCGCGCTGCGGGTCGACGGTCCGGAGGCGACGCCGGCGACGCCCCTGGTCTGGAATCCGAGTATTCCCAGCGCCCCGTCCGTTGACGATGGACGCTATGTGCTGCTTTCTCCGGACTGGCGATGGATGGCGGGAGACGACCCGGCCTGGGCGCAACCCGGTTATGATGACAGCAACTGGAACAAGGTCCCAGACTGGCCCTCCGCGGATACAATGGCGACGGGCGGCGTATACTGGATGCGCGTCCTCGGGCGCTTCGCCTACGGCAGTACGCTGGCGCCGTACGGATTCGTGGGGATCGATGCGCAGAGCGTTGATGTCTATCTCGATGGCGTGCGCATCCCTGACCGGAACAGGCATGACTGGGCGCTGGAGCCGTTTCGTTACCGCGATACCACGACGTGCTTGCCCAGGGAATGCACGCTGGCGGTTCGTGTGGTCAGCGAGGGGTGCGGGCGCCCGATCGCGCGTCTGGCCGTACAACACGCCGACAAGGCCATGGGCGAGGAGCTGCGTGTCCTGCAACCCCGAAAGCACCACCGCCTGTTTCTCTTGTTCTTGCTGGCGGTTTCGGTCGTGTACTACCTGCTGGTATACCGTAACCATCCCAGGCAAATCGAAGGCACTGTCTGTTGCGTTACCGTGGCGCTGGCCATCTTCTCGATGCTGATTGCGACCGCGGATAGCTGGACGTTCAAGCATGTGCTGTCCACGGCGGCCTGGATGTCTCCCCTATGGGCGGGGGTCGCGTTTATCGCCGGCATCGCGATGGTCCATGTCATGGCATACGGCGCCGTGTCATGGCGTGCTGTTCTGGGATACGGCGTGGTCAGTGCCGCGCTGTTTGCCATCGGTTGGAAGCTGGAGACCCGCTGGATCGCATTTTCTATCTTCCCGCTGATGACGCTGGAATACCTGCGCGTCTGGACAATGTATGACCTAATGCCGCGCCGGGCAAATCGCGGCGCTGTCGGGCTTGGCCTCCTTTTCCTTGTAGCGGCGCAGATCGTCACGGCGCTGTACGGCGTATCAATCGGACAGTATTTCCCCAATGCCGGTCCGTATGCCCACCTCTACGGACTGGTCGGCCTTGCGGCATGCCTCGTGATGTACACGTCGCGGGAATCCGCCCTGGGCATGCACGAACTGCAGGGCCTCACGGCCACGCTGGAGAGCAAGGTGGCCGAACGCACCCGGCAGGTGTCGCAACTCACCCAACAGCTTATTACGGCGGAAGAAGTGGAGCGTGAACGGCTTGCGCGCGAACTGCACGACAGCGTCGCACAGACCTTGTGGTTCGCCAAGATGGCTGCGGAATCCAAGGATACACAGATGCCGGAAATACTCGGTTTGCTCGACAAAGCCATTGGGGAGGTACGCACCATCGCCTACGGTTTGCGCCCGCCTGAACTCGATAAACTGGGATTTGTTCAGGCCATTTCGCAGCTTTGTACGGATTTTTCGTATAACACTGGGATTTTGCTTGACTATCAGGCCCACGGTGTGGATAATGTATCCTTAAGTCCAGTGGCGGAGGTGAACTTGTACCGCGTGTTACAGGAGGCGCTCAACAACGTTCGGCAGCATTCCGGGGCGTCCAAGGTGCGGGTTCGGCTCGTGGGAGCCTATCCCAATGTGATGGTACGGGTAGAAGACGATGGGCGGGGCTTTGACATGGATCAACAGGGAATGGAAAAAGAAGTGCACATGGGATTGAGCAGCATGGAGGAACGGATTCGCCTGACAGGCGGGACAGTGCGCATTACATCCGCCCCGGGCAAGGGTGTGCGCATCGTGGTGGAAATTCCTCAACAAAAGGAACAGGACTGATGCCGGATACCCGGACCATAGTAATTGTGGATGACCACCCCTTCGTTCTGCAAGGGATGAAGGCGGCCATTGAAGCTGAAGAGATGTTTGACGATATTCAATTGGCGGCAACCGCGGAAGAAGCCATGCACCTCGCCGAACAATGCGCCCCACAGGTGGCGATCGTCGATATCACCCTTCCTGGCATGGATGGCATCAAACTTACCCGGCATCTGCACAAACGCCATCCTGAGATGCAGATCCTCATCGTGAGCATGCACAACCGTCAAAATTACGTCATCGAATCGTTCCGGGCGGGGGCACGCGGCTATGTCGTCAAGCAATCGTCCACCGAGAATTTTCTCGATGCGCTCCGGTGCGTGGCCCAAGGGAATTATTTCGTGGACGGCTCGCTCGGAATGGACCTGGCCACCATATTCTCCAGCACGTCCAGCGAAACCAGTGTGCGCGACGCCGCCTACGCCTCGCTCAGCCCCCGCGAACAACAGGTGATGCGCCTGCTCGCGGAAGGCAAAACCTGCAAGGAAATCGGCGATGAACTCGGCATCAGCAGCAAAACCGCCGACGTCCACCGCGCCAACGTATTGAAGAAGCTCGACCTCGACAACACCGTCGAACTCGTCCGGTACGCCGCCACCATCGGCCTGATCGACCTCTCCGGCCCCGACACTCTCTAGTAGGGCGGGAATACTTGGGCCAATATACTTGGGCTAATATACTTCTTGACATCTATCCAGTTATGTCTTATAATATAGGGAGAATTCTTAGAAACGAATAGGGTATTTTTAGTGTGTCCAGACAACTAATGCGAAGGGAGAGACGGCTCATGAAGGCGTATTCGAGTTCTTTTATGCGGTGGTGCTCATTTGGAATTTTCGTAGTGATTATGACAGGCCTCGCGGGAGGGGCTATGGGCGACCCCCCGGCCACGATCAACATTCGTGGTCAATTGCTGGATGCGGAGGGGCACGCACTATCGGGGTTGCGGGACTTCAGTGTGCAGTTCTTTGACGCGGGGACGGGCGGCGCCGCCCTGGGCAGCGTGATCCTGGGCCAGACCGAGGTGTCGATTGAGGGTTTGTTCAACATCACCGTCACGGTGCCGCCGCAGGTCATCCTGAGTCCGCAGGCGTGGTATGCAGTGGCGGTGGCGAGCGGTCCGGAACCGGCCCCGTTGACAGGCGCGGATCTCTTCCCGAACCGGATCAAGATGGAGAGCGTGCCGTACTCTCTGGAGTCCGCCGAAGCCGCGCACGTGGACGTATCCGCCATCGGCTCGGGCAGTGTGCTCGATGCGGAATTCGGCTACCTGTCCGGCGTGACCGGCGGGATTCAGGGCCAATTGAACGCGAAGGCGAATGCAGCAGACGTCTACACGAAGACGCAGGAAGATGCCGCGCATGCCCTCAAGGCTAACGCGGCAGATGTCTACACGAAGACGCAGGAAGATGCCGCGCATGCCCTCAAGGCTAATGCCGCCGATGTGTATACCAAGGGCGAAGTGGATACCGCGATGACGACCCATGAGAACGATGTCACCGCGCATCCCAACATCAGTGTTGCCCACGCCACGACAGCGGATTCTGCAGACGAGGCCGGTAATGCGAATACAGTGGACGGAAAGCACGATACCGATTTCGCGGCGGCCTCGCATCCTCATAGCGGCGCCGATATCACCTCGGGCAAGGTAGGCAATGTTTATCTGAATACCGGTTCGGGCAACGGACTCGATTCGGACACGGTGGACGGATCGCATGCCTCGGCGTTTGCGGCCGCATCGCATCCTCATGACGGCGCAGCCATCACGACCGGCAAGATCGCCAATGCCCGGCTCAATACCGGCTCAGGCAATGGCCTGGATTCGGATACTGTAGACGGATCGCACGCCTCGGCGTTTGCCACCTCCGGGCACAACCATGATGCAGTGTATTGGAAAACGGGCGGGAATGCCGGGACCACCGCGGGCACGAACTATGTCGGCACCAGCGACAATGTACCGCTCGAAATGAAAGTCAATGGAACACGGGCCTTCCGGCTCGAGCCGAACGCGAATGCGCCCAACGTCATTGGCGGATATTCAGGGAATTGGGTTACGGCCGGTGCTTACGGAGCCACCATTGCGGGAGGGGGAGGCTCTGGATTTATCAACTCCGTCATTGCTAACTTTGGAACAGTGGGCGGCGGCAGGGATAACACGGCCAGCGGCGGGGCTTCTACAGTAGGCGGCGGTGAGTACAACACGGCCAGTGGTGGTTGGGATTCCACGGTGGGCGGCGGTTCCAACAACACGGCCAGCGGCTACAACACCACGGTGAGCGGCGGCTACTCCAACACGGCCAGCAACCATAACACCACGGTGGGCGGCGGTGAGTCCAACATGGCCAGCAATTATCACGCCACGGTGGGCGGAGGCTACTCCAACACGGCCAGCGGCTTTCGTGCCACGGTGGGCGGCGGCTCCGGCAACACGGCCAGCGGCTACATCTCCACGGTGGCCGGCGGCTATACGAACACGGCCAGCAACTCTTATGCCACGGTGGGCGGCGGCAGAGAAAATACGGCCAGTGAGATTTACTCAACGGTGGGCGGCGGCTATTACAACACAGCCAATGGTCTATACTCCATCGTGGCCGGTGGCGGACCGTCGGACACGGGAAATCCGACCACGACGAACAACCAGGCGCTGGACAATTATTGCACGGTTAGCGGCGGCGGCAATAACAAGGCCGGGTCCGGAAGCGGCAAGATCTACGCCACAGTGGGCGGCGGCGGTGGCAACATGGCCAGCGATTCTTATGCCACGGTGGGCGGCGGCGAAAGCAACACGGCCACCGCTTACAGAGCTACAGTGGGTGGAGGCTACTCCAACACGGCCAGCGGCGAATCCGCCACGGTGTCAGGCGGCGATACGAACATGGCCAGCAGCATTTATGCCACGGTGGGCGGCGGCGGCGACAACACGGCCAGCAGCTACTACGCCACGGTGGGCGGTGGCGACTCCAACACGGCCAGCGATGGTCTGGCCACGGTGGGCGGCGGCGCTTTTAACACGGCCAGCGGCTACCACGCCACAGTGGGCGGCGGCTGGTCCAACACGGCCAGCACTTATTACGCCACGGTGGGCGGTGGCTACGACAACACGGCCGGTGGCTCTCGTGCCACGGTGGCCGGTGGCGAGTCCAACACTGCCAGTGGCTCTCGTGCCACGGTGGCCGGCGGCTCCGGCAACACGGCCGCCGGGGACTATAGCTTTTGCGCGGGCTATAAAGCCGGCACGAATGCGGATGCCGATGGTTCTTTTGTCTGGGCGGACTCGACCGGGGCAAGTTTCGTCTGCCCCGTGGCGAACGTGGTCTCGATGCGCGCAAGCAATGGGTATTATTTATGGACGAACGCCGGCTCGACAACCGGGGTCTACATTCCAGCCGGGGGAGGCGCCTGGTCCAACGCGAGCGACCGGGGCAAGAAAGAAAATATCGTAGTCGTGAACCCGGTCGATGTGCTCGAAAAACTTATGGAAGTTCCTATAAGCACCTGGAACTTCATCGGGGCGGATCCAGCAATACAATATATGGGGCCGATGGCGCAGGATTTCTACGCGGCGTTCTGCGTCGGAGACAGCGACACCTCCATCAGTACGCTCAACGCGGACGGCGTGGCGCTGGCGGCTGTCCAGGGCGTGAATCAGAAGCTGGAGGTCAAGGTTGCGGAGCAGAACGAGAAGATTGCGGCGCAGGCGGCTGAAATTGACACACAAGCTGCGGAACTCTCCGACTTAAAAGCAAGGATGGCCCAACTCGAAGCGCTCGTTGAACAACTGGCGGCGAAATAGAGTCTCTTTTCGGCTCAAACAGGAAAGGAGACAAGCCATGAAACGATTAACCGAAAGAGGGTCTAGGGTTCAGGGTCTAGGGTCTAGGGTCTGTGCCTTATTCGTTTTTACGCGTTGGCCTCGTTCCCAAGTTGCACTTGGGAACGCACTTGCGGGCGAAGCTGTGCTTCGCAGAGGCCCAAAGTACAACTTTGAAAACAAGCACGTTCCCAAGTACAACTTGGGAACGAGGGGAACTGAGGAATCGGGAGGGCGAGGCTCCCGCCGAGCCGTCAAACAAAACATCCCTGTTTGTCATTGCGAGGAGACCCCGACGAAGCAATCTCGACATAGTGCCAAGCGAAAAACAGGGACTGACGCAAGCGAGCGAGTCCCCGAGCGAGACGGGTCTGTCCCTGCTTTTCGCGGACCAAAGGGAATTAACCAAAGCAAAGCTTTGGCGGCAAGCGCGTTCCCAAGTACAACTTGGGAACAAGGGGAAAAAACAGGCGCGTTCTTGACTCGTTTGACTCGTTCCCAAGTCGCACTTGGGAACGCACTTGCGGGCGAAGTTGTGCTTCGCAAAAGCCCAAAGTACAACTTTGAAAAAAAGCGCGTTCCCAAGTGCAACTTGGGAACGAGGGTGAAGTGGTCTCCCCGGATAGCCTTGTTCCTCATCGTAATGACGCTGCTGTTGTCGGTGCCACTCTTTGCGGAGAACTACAACAGCAACAACGCCTCGCTGAATTTGACGACAACCGACCTATCCTCTTCTGCGGCGCAGACAAACGGCGCGGGCGGGCGATTGGTTTCGGCGGGGACGCCGGGTGCGGGCGTGGTATCCATCAACGGTGCAGGCGCGAAAGGGATCTTCGAGCCGTTGAACGCGCTTGCGGGCGCGGGCGTGCCTTCCGCGAATTTCTCGGCCACGCCCCTCACCGGCGCCGCGCCGCTGGAAGTGCAGTTCACGGATCTTTCGAATCCCGGCCTGTACACGATCCAGTCGTGGTCCTGGGATTTCGGCGACGACACCCTGGACAGTTCCGAGCAAAACCCGAAACACACCTACGAAGCTCCCGGCAGTTACACCGTTACCCTGACCATCACCGTGGCGAACGACGCCCTCTCCAACACCAAAACCGATTACATCACCGTGGCCAACGGCGTTCCCGCTGTGAATTACGCGGGGTTATTGTTATTGGTGGCGATATTGGCGGCATTTGGGGCCACAGCGGCCAAGAGGTCGTTCAGGAAAAAATTAAAACATCAGGCACATTGATAACCAAAGCGAAGCGTTGCAGGCACGTGCGTTCCCAAATGCACTTTGAGAACGAGTGTGAAAATTGCGCGTCCGGGAGGGCGAAGCTCCTGCTGAGCCGTAAAATAAAACATCCCAACAGCGGCATGTATCGCAACACTCCTGATCTTGTTTGACGGCTCAGCAGGAGCTTCGCCCTCCCAAATACGATCTCTTCCTTCGCAGTAATCCCGGCGCCACCCATAGTTGCCAACCAAGTTCTTCGTGCCCCCAAGCGGGACAGGAACGAACCATACGATATGTTTTTCATGTGGTTCGTGGTAACAATCAAAACTAAACCCTGCTACGGCGTATCCTGGAGCATCGTTGTGCGGCAGGTCTCAAAGGCATCGGCCACCTTGCTGTTGCGGCTCATATCCCATAAGTTGACGCCCAATTCGCGCATGGCAAGCACCGTGGGAATCCAGCCCTGGGTCCAGCCCACTTCTATCGACCATGCGCCCCAGCCGCTGTCCGCGTTCGATCCCCAATACTCCCACTGGTTGAAATCGAACGCGCGGAACCAGCCGCCGTCCAGTTCAGGATGTTTCCCGCTTCGCACTTGTACCCGCACCAGAAACTCAGCAAGCCGATCCGCCATTTCCCGATAACGAGTCTCGCCGGTGGCGGCGTATGCTTCGTGCAGGCCGAGAAATGCGAAGTTGCAGGTATACAGGAGGTCGGCCACGGGATCGCCGTTCGCCTGAATCAGCGACGCCTCGTTGGTTCCGTATTCCGCGTTGGATTTCGGCGGGCGCAGCGTGCCCATGTCCAGCGCGCCAAGTTCTTCGCGGATGCCGCCGCATGCATCCTGGCAGCGCTGCATGTCATCGGCCATTTGCCGGAGCCATGCGCGGTGCTCGGGCCGGTCATCCACACGAACGAGCCATGCCAGCGTCAGGAGCATACGTCCGCGCTCCTGCTGGATGCCATTGGTCCATCGCCATTTATCCGGATAGGCTTCCATCATCGTGCGAATGGCCTGTTTGGTCCGTTCGAGCAGGGGCGCGTAGTGGGTCTTTTCATAGAGCCACAAGTACGATGCCCATATCCACGCTTCATAATGCGGCGCGAGATGCAGTGTGGGCGCTTCCCAATAATGGCGCCAGCCTCGTTTCAGCAGTTCATCTTCATTCAGGCAGCCGCCCCGGAAACCCAGGCGTCCGGTGGTGCGGAAGTTGCCCAGAATGTTCTTCACCAGCGCCACATCCCATTTATCTGTATTGAAAACAGCGGACGTGCCGATACAACTTAAAATTACCCGGATATCGTTATCGCCATACAACGACGGGCTGTCATACGCCCAGCGGATAAGCCCGCAGGTGGCCTTTTCCGGATCATCGCGGAACAGCCCGCTCTTCACATACACCCAATCGAGCAGATTGCCTGCAATGCGGCGGCTTCGTTCATCACCATCAAGTTTTGAACGCAGGGCGAAGGCCAGCGCGCTTTCTCCATTTGAGTCCGTGCGCATCCACCATCGGACGGGTTGCTCTCCATCGTATCGAATACGTGAACTGACACCCTCCAGCACACCAAACGTTCCATCACCCGCCGGCCATGTGGGGTCTGGACGCGGCCCGACAGGATTGGCCGGATCTACCGTGCCGTTCGAGCGGTAGAGGTCATACTTGTCTTTCCACGATGCATCGATGAGCATTCTGGCCCGGCTATGCCAGTCAATGCCCCGGATAATCGCTTCGCGGACCGCTTGGGCTGGCAGGGCTTCGTCACGGTTAAAACTGGGCCGGACTACCGGCGTCCAGTCCAGCGCGGGCACGGTTGCATCTGGCTGCAGCCATGAAAGCACCATGCGCCATAAAGCCTGCATGCCTTCCTTGGGCGCGTACCGCGCGGTTACGAATTGACTGAGTTTCGTAGTGGATACCAGCATATTCGCGCCATGCTCGAACAAGAGCGGGTGAGATTTTACATCCGACAGTCCATAGACCGCCGTATCCAGTCCTGCCACTTTCGCCAGCACGATATGCGACGAACGTTCAGGCGCCGTTACATAATGGCAGTCGTGAATCGCCAGGATACGCCCTGGCAGCATCGCGGCGCCGAAAACCTCCGAGGCGACCACTGCCCGTTCCAGATTCACCTGTTCAGGCTTTCCAACTTCGATTCCTGGAAGTGATGCCGGATATTCCACATAGATCCGGAGTCCTTTTTGAGTTGCCGTATTCAGCGCCTCGGACGGGATCTGGGTTGTCTTCTCCGGATACCCATCCGCAAGGATCAAGATCCCCGCACCCGCCTCGGCCGCACCAACGGCTTCATTAACCTCCCCGTATCGCGGACAGGACATCCCGGCAGCGCCCATAACAACAAACAAGTCATTATCCGGCGCGCAACAGAACACGAAGTTCGCTGTCGGCACCGCAGCCGCTGCGCCGTGGACGCACAATACCAGTATGAGTTCGACCAACAAAAGCAAGATAGACTTGTTTGTCTTGAAATCAGGGTTGCTCATACCTTATTTCTCATCATACAGCATTGAGCTTGTATGACTAACACTGTAAGGAGAAGTTGAACTTGGTTGTTCTACCATAATCGCCGGACAGCATAACGCTCGAAAGCCGCATCTATGCTTAGTATCGAAAAATTTTCTGCTAGACATTGGGCGGCAAGCAAGCGGTCAAATGGGTCACGATGGTGAAACGGCAAAACAGCAACCGTGGCCAGATGGTTGATACGGATAGGCAGCAGAGAAAACCCATTCTTTTCTAGCTGTTCGGGAATAAACTGCTCAAAGGGTTGTTCGACATGCAGCCGTCCGAGGCTCATCTTGATGGCCATTTCCCAAAGGCTTGCAACGCTGAGCCACTTGGCGTTTCTCTCGTCTTCAATTAGGTCTTTTGATTGGACACTGAGTTTTGAACTTCCCTCTATAAACCATAAAAAAGCATGTGTATCCAGAAGGAGGTTCATGCGGTGTAATCCTGGAAATCATCCATGGGTGCGTCAAAATCCTCGGAAATGGATATCATTCCCTTCGCACTGCCAAATACAGGCTTCTGATTGGGATGCGTGACAGGGATCAGTTCCGCTATCGGAACGTGGTTCCTGGTAATGACGATATGCTCTCCAAGCGTCACATCATCAATCAGCTTTGCGAAGTTCTCTTGTGCTTGTTCAATGGCCATGGTTGTCATGTTTGCGCCTTATGCCCACCATCGGGCACTCATAATTGTACGTTCGGGGTAACTTTGATGCAACCTCGTAAATTGAGTGAATTCAATATTTCGCCAAGCCGGTGCCAATAATGAATTCCGGGGCCACATGCATGAGTTCTCTGCGCCTGAAGGCTTTTGTAAGGTGACGTTTGGCGGCGTTGGAGACCGGCGGCGCGTCAATTGCAGCGGCAATTTTATAGTGTTCGGCAGCCTCGTCACGGCGGCCCAGGAGATCGAGACAACGGGCCGCCCAAACATGTGCTTCCGCGCGCATTATCGCGTCCCGGTAGTCATACTCTGTATTTCTCAATAACAGCGGCAGGGCCGGCTCAAATTTTTTCTCTTTCAGCAAAATAATACCCGCCATGCGCGGGAAAATGACTTCTTCAGGCAATAATTCCGTTGCGCGGAGCAAATGAAAGACGGCTTGACTGCTGTCCAGGTGGTCCAGATATGCCGACCATGCCTGTTCGTATTCATATACCGCCGCGCGCTCGGTTTCATTAAGTTGGTTGCCGCCGGGCAGATCATCGATCTCGTACTGCGCGGCATCACCGTCTAACAACGCGGATATACGAAATCCATAATAGCGCTCACTGTGACACACGGGATAGTCCCCATTGGCCAGCCAGAGCGCATTATCATCGGGACTCATAACAATACTCTGTACGTTGTTTGCACCGGCTACGATACTGCCCGTCACGCGCTTGCGCTGCTCAAAGGGGTCCACGCAATCGCTCAGAAGCTTTGGCACATCTTCCACGGTGAGTGTGCCCCGCTTCTCGTGCAGAAGTTCTGTAAGACGTTGAAATCGCCCGTATGAGTTAGCCCGCCATGAGTGTAACGTGGGTTCCATGCGTTTCATTTCTTCCGTGGTGTAATGATTTGTGCGCACGAGCACGCCGTTCTCCGGACGCACGATCTCCGCGTGATGCGCGGAAAATCCAACTGCCGCGGCCGTGCGCGCCCGTGTATCCGCAACGAAGATAGTAAGACCAACCATACGGGGCTTTGCCGTGATGCGTGCAATGGCCTCGTCAAGGGTTTTGCACCGGGCGAGCACGTCATGGACTATGGTGAAGAGGGGCGCACCCTTGGTGCATACATCGCGGGTGAATTTCGTGTGGAGGCTGAGGACGAGTCCGCTTTCATTGAAGCCCTGACCGCTGACTGGTGTGCTGAGAGCGCCCAACCAGCAGAATCGCTGGCCATGCTCCGGGTGCAAAACGATTATTGCATTGTTGGTATTCCAGACGCCGCGCCCGAAGAAATCAAAGTTGCGGCCAATAAGCACCTTGCCGTCCTTCGTGGCATCCCCGCATGCGAAGAAACCCGAACACATGGGCGATGGCGCCAGCAGGGCCAAGGAACGCCCCGCAAGATAATGCAAGATATCTGATATGAGAAATGTGTGCTCTGCTTGAACAGGATCGAGCCCGCTCACTTTTGCCATTGCCCTCAGAAGCGCACGCATATTCTCATCAATATCCGCGCGATTACGCCAGTGAAACCATCGCTTAAGCAGACTGTCGGCAGGGCCGGCCAAGGACGGCACGGCATGGGCCACCAGCTTCTTGATAAGCCCGTTCATATACTGAAACACTATATCTCCGCACACCTGGGAGGTCAGTTCTGCGTGTTGACGGCCCATGTCGGCATAACTGCCCCGTAACTGAACAATATAGATTCCCTTTCTACGGACGAGTGTGCCCCCGGCGCATTCCAGGCCTGATGTTTCCAGCGCAAGATTACGAATTGTTGACATGGTAAATGTTACTTCTCCATCGTTTGGTTGTAGGCATCCCACTGCATCGCCAATGCTTTTTCATCCATACCACCGGGATGGATCCATAGACGATAGCGAAGGAGGATCGGTTTGTCCTTGGACATCGGAATCAATCTTCCCCCCGGATAAATGGGCTGGAAGAAATTCAATTCGGGATACTTTCGCCACTCCTGCGGATAAAGCGGGTTGTCCATGTGTTGGAGAATGGCAAGGCCTGATCGTCCTTTTCTTCCGGGGAACTCTGCTGAATAATCCGCCCATGCGCGCCTTGGCTGAGCTTCCACAAGATCCGTATGAAATACTATCTCCTGTTCCTTCGCGGGCGCCATTCTGATGTTAAAACCACTGTACCCCGCCTCCAATCGACCGCAAAATTCCAGACCTTCCACCATGGCGGCGAGTTTAATCTCAAAATCTATCACACGACCTTGGTCAGTTTTTGGAAAGATATGGATACATGCAGACTCTGCTACCACCGGTATCGTGTCATCCCATTTCCAAACACTCTCCGCTTCAATCACCGCGGAACCGCCTTCCATATGCATCTTGGGTTTCCCCACAGGCCTTGCCCAGATCCCGCGCACCGCAAACAGGTCCCGCGTCTCCCCATGCCATTGAATCGTGGCCCACGACCAGTTCACCGCCCGGTGATGTGGATGATCCTTGGGGTAGTCCTCCGTCAATAACTGGCCTTCCAGTCCGTATAGCGCGGTGACGTAATCACCCCGGCAAAACTCCTTGCCGATACCTTCTGGGACTTCTGTGACGCCATGGCTGTATCTGAGGATGGGGATGCCGCCTTCGCTTACGTCCACATGGCTATCCCTTTCGATGCATCGGACCGCCGAATCCGGGGACGGTTCCGCAGCCCCGGCCCCTAACAATCCATTTAATAAAAGTATTATCGTCCACGCTGCCATTCGAAGTATCCATCGAGTTTGTGGCAATGACGTTAAAAAACACCGCCGTGGTCCATCGTCAGCATAGATAGTAAGTGGTTATAATACGTTGAACTCCTGCAAAATTCCTCTTTTGCAATTGCCTCTTGTGCCAGACTTGGCGTGTATGAGATTGATCAATATTGTACTATGGCGCATTTACACACGCTTTATTTGCAGTCGGCAACCCGCGCCGCTACAATGCCTTGCTACTATCAAAAACATCGTTCAGAGGACCTCTTTTTGAGGAAGGAGATAAAACATGAACCGTCAAACGTATTGGATGACATGTTGGATAATTGCGCTAGTGTGTGCAGTAGGATTGGGTGTGTGGGCCGTTGCCGAAGACCCCTCCGAAGAGGGATTTGTCTCGCTCTTCAATGGCAAAGATTTGACGGGCTGGGTGGGCGACACGAAAGGGTATGTCGTTGAAAACGGGGAAATGGTCTGTAAGCCGGGCGGCAACATTTTCACGGAGAAGGAGTACTCGGACTTCGTATACCGCTTCGAATTCAAAATGACGCCGGGAGCAAACAACGGCGTGGGCATTCGTGCGCCGCTCTCGGGCGATGCCGCGTATGCGGGCATGGAAATCCAGATTCTTGACGACCGGCACCCGAAATACAAGGAAATTCACGACTACCAAGCGCATGGCTCGGTGTATGGCATCGTGCCCGCAAAACGCGATCACCTTAAGCCCGCCGGCGAATGGAACACCGAAGAAATCACCGCAAAAGGCCGTCATATCACGGTCGTTCTGAACGGAGTAACTATTGTCGACGCGGACATCGACAAGGCAACTGAAAAGGGCACACTAGACGGGAAAGAGCATCCCGGCCTGAAAAATGCTAAGGGACACATCGGATTCCTGGGACACGGCGACATGCTCTGGTTCCGCAACATGCGCGTAAAGGACCTGACGAAATAACGTTAAACCTAGTATTTTGCGCTTTTCTATATCGGCGTGCCGTGCTATTCTTTCATCTATGAACACATAAGCTGAAATCAAAGCTGCTGCCGACGCGCTCCCTCCTGAGTCGAAAGAAGAACTTTTTCTTTATCTTGCCGCACGATTGAAAGGCGCGTGCGAGCTTCCGCCTCCACGTGAATTTAGCCGCGAACGAATCGAGACGTGGATTGCCGAAGACGAGGAGGGGATGCGACCCAAGCCGGTTAAATGACTGGCCAGCCCGCATCAACCCGTCATCACACTTTCCAGGGTTTGCGATAGCCAGTGGTAAGCCATGACGAGTCACAGGATGCATCGGCAAATGCCAATTTGTCCGGATCCCATTTGACGACCTGACGATGGTAATACGCCAAGTTCACCAAATGGCAGCAGATGGCGCTATGACCGCCGATGTCCGCGTTGGTGATAGGCTGTTTGCGCAATTCCACACATTCCAGGAAGTTCTTGACGTGGTCCTTGCTTTCGTAGAGTTTGATCTTCGCTTGATCCAGATAGTTTTTCTGAACAAAGTCCAGGGCGGAGCCGAGTGAACCGCCGTCCTCTCGTTTGGCGAAACCGGCGATCTTCTTTCCGTTGAGCCAGAACTCGAATTGCCCCCGGCTTACCCGCACTTCTCCGTCGGCGCCGTAAAAATGCGCATCAAACCCATCGCCTACCTGCGTGACGGTGACGCCGCTTTTGTACACCATGACGGCGCCCCGGCGATCTTCTGCCTTTTCCGGCGGACGGACCTCGATTGGGCCGCTCGCATCCATGTCGAGGCCCCACTGCGCAATGTCAAAATGATGTGCGCCGAAATCGCACACGCCGCCGCCGCCATATTCCAAATAAGAACGCCAGTTTGGGAAGAAGTCGTGAACGCCGCGGGGGCTTAGTACGGAGTTGTAAGGACGTTCCGGCGCCGGGCCCAGCCAAAGGTTCCAATCCAGACCCGGTTCCATCGGTTCTTCAGGAAGATCACAGGGGCGTCCCGGATCTCCGACTTTGCAGGTGACGCGATCGATTTTTCCGATCATGCCATTGCGCACCAGTTCGCAGGCCACGCGAAACTCCGTCATGGAACGCTGCATGGAACCGGTCTGCAAAATACGGTTGTGTTTCTTTGTTGCGTTCATCACCGCGATGGCCTCGATAATATTGTGGGTCAGCGGCTTTTCGCAATAGACGTCCTTGCCGCTTTCCAACGCGGCGAGGGTCGGAATAGCATGCCAGTGGTCCGGTGTGGCAATGCACACTGCATCGATATCCTTACGTGCAACGAGTTCCCGGAAATCATTGTAGGCTGCGCACTCCTGTCCGCCGGCCTCTGGGTGTTTCTTGCCGAACGCCACGACCCGCTCCTGTGCCGCGGTCCGGCGGTTGGTGTCTACATCGCATACCGCCAGCACGCGGACGCGTTTGTAATGCAAAAAGGCGTCCAATAGGCCCCGGTTCTGAATGCCCATGCCAATAAAACCCACATGGATCAGATCGTTTTTGGATATTAACTCCTTTTCTGATGTCTTTGCCGCCGTGACGCATCCCGGCAGTATCAAGGGGGTCACCGCAGCGGCAGTGGCCTTTGTAATGAATGAACGGCGTGATATCTTCATAACTCCTCCGATAGATTGTTGTTTTTATCCTGTTTTATCTTAGGGCGTATTGTTACGCTTTTGTACAAGCCGCCGCAAAATATTCCGGGTGGGTTGCCGGTTATCTATTCTCTTTTTGTGTCTTTGCCCGCACATGCCCATCCGCATCAAAAACAACCGGCACAATCCCTGGTTGTTCCTTTTGAGGCGCAGCATCGTCGTTGCCAAAGAAAGTGGACCACCACGTTCCCTGGACATCCTGGAAGAATGTCACATGGCCGCCATCCGGCACCGCGACGTACCGTTGGCCGTATGGGCCATACACATGGTCCGATTCGGCCACCATGCAGTGGTAATGCCCATCAATATTTTCCGCGGCGGCGAGGTAATAGCGCCCATTGGCTTTGAACATGGTGGCGCCTTCATAGCCTACATGGTCAAAGGAATTCTCACCAAAAATCTTTGCGCACAGGCTGGAATGATGATTCGGTGCGGAATCAACCCCATCCATTTTCAACCAATGATACGGCTCGGCCAATCCGCTCATGTCAGGTTTCATGCGCGCAATTTTCCCGCTGTGCCAGACGAAGTACACGGCGCCGTCGCTGTCTTCAAACAAAGATGCATCGATTTCATCCCCCAGGCGTTTATCCGGTTGTACGTCCACATAAGGTCCTTCCGGTTTCCCGGTCGTACTGCGCAATAGACCCGAGCCTGACGTCTTGGGTGTGTCGTCCCACCCGGGCATGCTGTAGGTGAGCCAGAACGTACCCTTCACATAATGAATTTCCGGCGCCCACAGCGGTTTTTTCGCGTTCAGAAATTTGTCATGCCACGGACTCGACCCGTATTGCCAGACCATGCCCAGCGGCGCCCATTGCTCAAGGTCCTTGGAGCGCCATACGCGGATGCCGTGGTTATCACCCCAGAATGGTTCGCATGTGCCGGTGAGGTAATAGGTATTGTCCGGCCCTAGGCAGATCGACGTGTCTCGCAACGGCGTATCAAAAAGTCTGCGAACCACTGCTATTTCCCGGACGTTTACTGTATTTCTGAGAGTTTCACCGTGGCATCCCATCCCGCAGACAAAACTTATGATAAGAAGAATGAACATGCCTGAAAAACAATTCAAGCTTCTCTTCATGACGCGCATGGAGCATATCCCTTGCTGAAGATGGATTCTTGTGAAACCGGCCAAGATGGAAATTGTTCCGCTCTAATTGTTTCACCAAAAAACGTAATACAGCAAAATTGTCACTGCAATGATAACCACTCCGGCAACGGGGACCGCCGAAGAGTGGCTCATATCAAATTCCTTGTTCTCCGGCATGACCACCGGTTCCCTAAGCGGCTTGATGGCGGTAACGATGGCCATGACAATGGTAAGGCAAATCGCCGTGATGGCCATCTGGTTGAGAAAGGCGATGTTTGCAACGCCTTCCGCGCTCATCGAACCCAGGAACGGCAAAGCACCTACAATCGCCGCCTGAACCACGCTGAAGTGCAGCGCGCCGTATATCGGCACATTGGCGATCATTGCCGCAATGGCGGCGGCGGCCGGGGTGCGCTTTACAACGAGGCCGAAAACGAAGGCGGTGAGAATTCCCGGCGAGATGAAGCCCTGGAAATCCTGAATGTAGTGGAACACGCCGCCAAAGCGCGGATTCGCGAGCATAGGCGCGATGAGACAGCCGATTACCACAAAGAGCACGGTGGTGGTGCGTCCAACAAAGACCAATTGCCTTTCACTCGCCGTTCGCCGGATATACCGTTTGAAGAAATCCATGGTGAATATGGTCGAAGCCGAGTTCAACATCGAGGCCAGGGAACTCATGACCGCGCCTGCGAGGGCCGCAAGCATGAAACCTCTCAGTCCCTGTGGAATCAAGTGACGGATCATCACCGGATAGGCCGCATCCTTGGCCGTGCCTCCAGCGCCGCCCAATTCATTCTTAAAAAGGATCCACGCCATAATTCCGGGAATAACAATCACAAATGGAATCAACAGCTTGAGAAAGGCCGCGAACAGGATGCCTTTCTGTCCTTCGCTGAGGCTTTTCGAGGCGAGAGTTCGCTGGGTGATATATTGGTTAAGGCCCCAATAATAGAAATTGGGAATCCAGATGCCGAACAGGAGCGCGGTGAAGGGGAGTTCGGGGTGGTCATTGGGCAGGCTCATGTGCATCTTCTCGCCGGCTTGCGCCATAAACGTTTCCCATCCCAGGATGATCCCGCCCTCGGGCGTCATGGCATGAAGCCCGAAAAACAACACAATGGCCCCCCCCAGGATAAGGGCGGACCCTTGAATCAAGTCAGCCCAGATAACCGCCTTCAGTCCGCCAAATACCGTATAGGCCGCCGCCAAAATACCAATCAGCCAGATGCTTGGCACGAGCGGCCAATCAAAAATCGCATGAATCGTCAATCCCCCTGAGTACACGACCGCTACGATGGTGACACACACGTAAACCACCATGAGAAACAGCGACATGATCGTCCGCGCGGTTGCGTTATACCGGTACTCAAGGTATTCGGGAATCGTGAAAATGCCCGCGCTCAGAAAGCGGGGAAGGAAGAACACGGCCACGAAGACCAGTGTGATCGCCGCGACCCATTCATAACTCGCGATGGCAAGCCCCACGTTGCCCGCGCCCGCACCGCTCATGCCGACAAACTGCTCCGTCGAGATGTTCGCCGCGATCAGCGAAAAGCCGATAAGCCACCAGGTGGCCGTGCGACCTGCAAGAAAATATTCCGCGCTGTTCTTTTCCCGGCGGCTCTTGTACATGCTTACGCCTAATACCGCGGCCACGAAAAGAAGAATGGATAGGTAGTCGATAAATGTCATGCTCATGTCCGGAATTTCCTTTCAGGTGTTATTGGGCCGAAATCGTGTAAAAGGCTGTCAGCGCCCCTGCCAAGCACCACGCCGCAACCACCAGTATCGGCATTGTTTTCATGATAAATTCTCCTTCCTACGGGGATAATGCTTTGCCAGGCTATGGGTTATAGCACCATTGCGGGAAATTATCCAATCAACCCAAGCAAATGCAGCTTCCATCAAGGGCAGGCTCTTATTGCCCATGCCCGAATTTCCGGGTTCATTGTACAAATTCCAGAAAGCGACGCGATGGTCGTTCGCAAAAGCGCCAACCATGGCCACCTCATCGCCTACCACGATTGTTCTGGCTTCGGTCAGGCTGGTTTCGATATCATCTGGAAAATACATGCCTTCTGAGGGCGGTATGTTTCCGGGCAGGCCGTACATGCGCTTTACAGAACATTTTAACGCACTGAAAAAAATTTCCCCGGATGGGTTTCTAAGGAACCATACAAAGTTGTAACATCAAGATAGCCCCGACAAAATTGAGACAGCATGGATGTTGGCAAAGAGAGGACTCACAGCATGACACCTCGCAGGAAAAAAATTGTCAAAATTATATTGGTTTTCATACTCATCTTTGTGCCCATTCTGAGCTATCTCCTTTGGCCCATCCGGACCGATAACACGATTATACCACCGGATCCCGTGCTGTTACCGGGAAAACGATCGTATCTGACGGAAACCAAGGCCAGCACCCTCGCACCACATCCGAATGTGATTGTCTTGCTCGCCGATGATCTGGGAAAGTACGACGTTTCCCTTTATGGCGGGAAGGATGTGACCACGCCGAACATCGATGCGCTCGCCCACTCGGGTGTCACCTTCACTGATGGCTATTGCACATCGCCTATCTGTTCGCCTTCGCGCGCCGGCCTGTTGACGGGCCGTTACCAGCAGCGGTTCGGGCACGAACTTCAACCTGGCGATCTCTATCCGGAAAACCGGCTCGAAATCCTGGCGGGCAATGCCGCGTACTATCTGGCAAGCGAACTTCCCGTCTTGCGGGGCACGTGGAAGGTCAATTACCGCTCCTCCTACCCCACCCCGGCCGCGCACGCGGCGCAGGGGTTGCGGCAATCGGAAATCACCTTTGCGGATCTCGCCAAGACACAAGGCTATGCGACAGGCGTCATCGGCAAATGGCATCTTGGGGGGATAAAAGGTTTCACGCCGCAGGAAAGGGGGTTTGATTACCACTACGGCTTCTATCCGGCGGCCACGCTCTATGCTCCAGCCAATACCCCAGGCATCGTGGATCACCCTTACACCGACAGCACGGGCACGTATCTTTGGCTTATAGGCCGGAGCGGCAATGCGGGCATACGCAGAAACGACGAAATCATCCAGGAGAATGGATACCTGACCGAACGAATCGCCGCAGAGGCCATGGACTTCATCGACCGGAACCGGGAGAAACCTTTTGTACTCTACGTTCCCTTCAACGCGCCCCATACGCCGTTCCAGGCGCCCGCCCGCTACTATGACCGCTTCAGTGACGTAAGGGATGAAACCAAGCGCGTGTATTACGCCATGATCGGCGCCTTGGACGATGCGATCGGCGACATCGTGAAAAAGGTGCGGGACGCTGGGCTCGAAGAGAAAACACTGTTTGTTTTTTCCAGCGACAACGGAGGAGCCACCTACACGCGGGCGACGACCAATGCGCCATTAAAGGGGGGAAAACTGTGTCATTTCGAGGGCGGCATCAACGTTCCCTTCCTGATGAGTTGGAAGGGCACGATACCGCCGAATACCGTATACCGCGAACCGGTCAGCATGCTGGACGTATTCACAACGATTGCCGCGAACATTCATGCTCCGCTGCCGCACGACAGACCGTATGACGGCGCCGACCTGGTCGAGAAAGTGCTTAAGCAAGAACCGGCCCATGATGTCCTCTTCTGGCGTTCAGGTTCTTCCAAAGCCGTGCGAAAGGGGGATTGGAAACTGGTCATCAGCGAGAAGAGCAACAAAAGTTGGCTGTATAACCTCGCCACCGACAAGTCGGAGAGCACCGACCTTTCCAAGCAGCATCCGGAGATTGTTGCCGAGTTGCAAACCGCATTAAAAGAATGGGAGAAGGGGATGATCGCCCCGTTGTGGCCAAGCCCGGCCCGCAACGAACTCCGCTTCGGCGGCGATCTGTATGTTTTTGATATTTAAAAAGCGCCCTTGAAATGCTGAAAGGAGAAAAGCAGATGCAATTATTCAGACGTGATGACCATGTTATTTCACGGATGGTTGCTTTCTTTGTTGCAGGTCTAATCGTGGCCGTTTTTTTCGCCGGATGTCAGACCACTCCCGCGAGGAAAGAACTTGCCCCTGATCTCGCGATCCAGGATCTTTTCGTGGGGATGCGGATTCCGAAAATCGATGTGGCTGTGGACGGGACGATCCTCGCCTTCGCAAAATCAGGGAATCTATTGCGCAGGAGCGAGGATGGCGGAAAAACGTGGAGCGAGGCCCAAGTGGTGGGAGACGATGCCGCGGGAACCAGCGTTGTGGATCAAACCACGGGTGACATCATGATCGTGCGTCCGGAAAAGGGCCTCCTTTGGCGCAGCAAAGACCATGGTAAAACGTGGGCCAGAGAAACCATCACCGTAAAGCCGAACGCTTATGGCCATGGCATACCAGGGGGGATTCCCATCGAGACAAGCTGTTCCGAATCGGGCATCACGCTGGACTACGTAGAACACAAAGGCCGCCTGCTTGTGCCCGGCAGGGTTATGGCGCCCAAAGGCAACAATGATCAGGAATGGTGGCCTTATCATTACAATACCTCCCTCTATAGCGACGATGGCGGAAAAACCTGGCAGACGAGCAATCCGGTCCAAAGCGGCACCGGCGAGGGGACATTGGCGGAAATGGCCAATGGCGACATCTATTATAATTCGCGTTCACATATGTCGGTGGATGACCGGCGCCGGATCGCCTGGAGCCACGATGGCGGCGATATGTATGTGGATTGGCGGGTGGACGATTATCTGCAGGAGGTGGGCCAGCCTTTTTATTTCAAGTATGGCAGTGAACCGAGTTATGGATGTAATGCGGGATTGGTGCGGCTGCCCTTTGAAACCACCGGCGGCAAAGACGTCATGATTTTCAGCACACCCGACAATCCCGGCGGCAGCCGAATCCGCATGAGCGTTTGGGCAAGTTTTGACCGCGGCCGAACCTGGCCGGTGAAACGTTTGGTGTATGAAGGCCCCAGCGCTTATTCCTCCCTTGCGGCGGATAAGAACGGCAACATTTATCTTCTCTTTGAGAAAGGGGAAACCAAACTGTACGAAACCATCGCCTTTGCCAAATTTGATCTTGCATGGCTTGTCAAAGGCCATAATCTTAAAAAGCTTCTGGCCACCCCGGTGACCATCAACCGCCCTTTGGGCGAAAAAAAGCAATCTAATAACGCTGGAAAATCTGCCAACGCACAGCAACCATCTTCCAAGGCGGTTGATGGACCTGTCTCTCTGCCGCTGGTGGATATTTCAGGGGATGCAAAGCGGCAGGTGGTCATTGCGGCCGGAACGGAAGAAATCTATCAAGGACATCCGACCACCGTGTTAATGCCCGACGGCAAGACGATATTTGCGGTCTGGAGCATCGAACATGGCGGTCATGCCGGGCCTATGGCCCGAAGCGATGACAGCGGCCTGACCTGGACGCGCTTGGACGCGACCCTTCCCGCAGGATTTGCCACACACATGAATTGCCCGAGCATCTATCGCATGACGGGCCCTGATGGCATAGATCGTTTATGGGTATTTTCTGCATGGACTGGGAAACGGGATCAACCGCCCTTCATGCCGCGCATTGTCAGTGAAGACGGGGGCCGCACCTGGCGCGAAATGACACCCCTCGGCGATGCCTTCGAGTGTGTCATGACCTTCAGTTCCGTGCTTCGCCTGAAAGATGGACAGTACGTTGGCATGTACCACCGGCGTTGCGGTCAGGATAAGAAATTCCTGCAAGTTATGCAGACATTCACCGCCGACGGCGGCCTGACATGGTCTACGCCGACGATCTCCGCCGAGGTTCCGGAAAAGATGCCCTGCGAGCCGTTTGTCTTCCGCTCACCCGATGGAAACGAGTTGTGTTGTCTTATGCGCGAAAACACCCACACGGGCCGCAGTCTTGTAATGTTCAGCAGCGATGAGGCTAAAACCTGGAGCACTCCCATTGACACGCCCTGGGGGCTGACCGGTGACCGGCACATGGGCGTGTATACACCTGATGGACGCATGGTCGTCGCTTTCCGGGACAAGGCACTGGAAAGTCCGACGAGCGGGCATTTTGTTGCTTGGGTTGGCACGTATGACGATATCCGTCAAGGCAAACCGGGCCAATGCCGTATCAAGCTGCTGCATAGTTTTGCAAAGTCGGATTGCGGATATCCCGGCGTGGAACTGCTTCCAGACGGGACTATCGTTGCTACAACCTATATAAAATACCACGAAGGCAGTAAAAAACACTCCGTGGTCAGCACACGGTTCAAAATGGACGAGATTGATGCGATGTTGACGGCACAACACCATCCTGGCAAGAAATAATCCACACACCTGCTGCCGGATGTGAAACCATTAAATTTGCGGATACGATTTTGCGGATGGAACGAAGGAGCAAAAAATGAACTGTACAAACAGCATGGCTATGTGTCTTTTGGTTTTATTGGTGACCACCCTATTCCCATATGGAATTTCGCAGGCTGCCGATTCGATACAGTGGAAGAACGAAGAAGGCCGCTGGACCGCGGCGCGCGCCAAGGAATGGTACTCCAACCAGAAATGGATGTCCGGGGCCAATTTCGTGCCCAGTACGGCATCTAACCAATTGGAGATGTGGCAGGCGGAGACCTTTGATCCTGCAACCATCGACCGAGAATTAGGATGGGCGGCCTCCATCGGTTTCAATGTCATGCGCGTATTTTTACACGATATGGCGTGGAAGGCCGATCCCGCTGGGTTCGAGAAACGGCTTGATCAATATCTGTCGATTGCCGACAAGCATGGCATCCGCACGCTGCTGGTGCTGTTCGACAGTTGCTGGAATCCCTTCCCCAAACTGGGCCCCCAGGAGGAACCTATGCCCAACGTCCATAATTCGCGCTGGGTGCAATCGCCACACATCGATATCCAGAAGGACCCGGCGCGATATGAGGAGTTGAAACCGTATCTGAAGGCGATTCTTACAAAATTCAAGGACGATCCCAGGGTGTTGGGGTGGGACCTGATGAATGAACCGGGCAATGGGAATGAGACGCAAGGGGAAAAGTGGCCCATCGCGGAAAAGAAACGGGCGCATGTGGTTCTGGTGGGCAAATTCTTCGACTGGGCGCGTGAAGTGAATCCATCCCAGCCGCTCACCGCGGGCGTATGGACAAACATCGGCAAGCAAGATGATCCTTTGAACAAACTGATGATTGAACGTTCCGACATCATCACCTTCCACACCTATGCCCCGCTCGAAGGCGCCAGGAAAGCCGTGGAATGGCTGCAACAGGCGGACCGGCCTCTGCTGTGCACGGAATACATGTCACGGGGCAGCGGTTCTACCTTCGAAACTATCATGCCGTATTTCAAGGAGAAAAATGTGGCGGCCATCAATTGGGGATTGGTCAGCGGCCGATCACAGACCATCTACCCGTGGGACTCCTGGAAGAAGAAATACACCGAGGAGCCAAAGCCGTGGTTCCACGATGTGTTTCGAAAAGACGGCACACCCTACGACGAAAAAGAAGCTACATTGATTCGCACGCTTAACGGGATCGTACATTAGCACGGCATGAGCATTCTGTATGCGATTATCACCGGCGGCCTGTTGCTATACCAGCTTTAGTTTGCGGAATGCCGCAAACACCATTTGCAGCATGATCAAGGCATTTTTCAGGCGCTTGGTCATTTTGGTTTCGCCGTGCAGGCGTTCGCGGTAGTGCACGGGCACTTCGATGATCTTAAGATGGTTGCGGGCCGCGCCGAAAATCCAATCGTAATCGCCCCAGTGATCAATGGCGCCGAAATGCTCGCGCGCCGCCAGAATCTTGGGATAATCCCGCCGCCAGATAGCCTTGGTGCCGCAGAGGGTGTCCTTCAGCCGCTGAGACAAAACATAGGAGAACAGCATGGCAAAAAGCTTATTGCCCACGATATTAGGCAGGCGCATGGCGCGATGCTCCATCGGATACACCAACCGCGAGCCGTTGATAAACTCGCCTTTGCCCGTTGCCAGGAATTCCGCGAATTGCGGCAGGTCTTCCGGCATTACCGACATGTCGGCGTCCAGGATCATCAATATATCGCCTTTCGCTTCGGCAAATCCCGCACGGCATGCCGCGCCCTTATTAATTCCCGGCCCCTGCACGATCTTGATGTCTTTTTCAGGATGCACCGCCTTCTCCTGTTCCAGGACGGCTGAGGTCGCATCCGTGGATTGATCATCCACAAATATGATCTCTGTGTGTTTGCCCATGACCGGAATGCGTTCCACCAGTCCCGGAATATTTTCGGCTTCGTTCTTGCAGGGCACGCATACGGAAACGCTGTAGCCCGGCGCGGATTCCTGAAGATTCAATGGCCGGGCAACGGAGTAATAGAGCATGCACAGGGGCCGCAGCAGGGGAATTAACGGAAGATATCGATTCAGCACATCGCTGAGATAGGGAACCTTAAAGGGAAGGATTACATCAAATCCGTCCGCAACCTGCTCAAAACCTGACAGCGCGAAAATGTTTTGGATATCGTGCCGGGACAGCCAATTCTGCACCGGATGGCGGGGGGCCAATCCCATCCTGCCCGCCGACTTCACCACTGGCGCGAGCAGGTAGTTGTAGCACACCTGCACCACGCGGGTATGGGGCGTGCAAAGCTTGCGGATTTCTCGAAAGCACTGCGCCAGATCCGGAATCTCCGTAATGCTGTTGACAAGCAGGATCGTGTCGAAGGTTGTCCCCAGGGAGCCACATTCTGAAGCGGACACCGCCCGAAATTCCAACTGCGGAAATTTGTCCGCCGGGAAACGTTTCCGGGCTTCCTCCGCCACTTCGGGGCAAAGGTCAATGCCCAAACCGTAGTCGGGGATTAAACCGGCCAGATTTTGACCCAGCCCGCAGCCGATTTCCAGAACCTTACCGGGATGTGGCACAAGATGGCGCAACAGGCGGATTTTACGATCATAATAATAGGCATACCGGTCCAGGCAGGCGGAATACGCCGGAGCCATGGCCTGATAGCACTCACGGACGTGCGCTTCCTTCTCGGCCATGTACCGTTGTTTTTCAGAATTTCCGGAATTCACTCTCCATGACTCCGGTGCGGCCTATATTCCACTGCATCACAACGCAGGAACGCCTCACACAGGCAATTCCCAGCCTTTGCGGTATTCTTTGCTGATGAGGGCGTTCGCGGCGGCATTGTTCGTAATCTTCATCGCCTTGGCGTCGTATTCGAGCTTCGTGCCCGTGCGAATGGCAATCGTGCCCAGCAGCACCATCTCGACAAACGGCGCCGCATAATCGAAATTCGAGCAGGCCGGCGGGCCGCCTTTGCATGCATCGATCCAATTACGGTAGTGCCCGCCCTCGACAAGAGGCAGCGTGGGATCGGGTTTCGTATAGCCGATCATGCGTTCATTGGGCATCAAGCGCGGGCGGGTGCCATACGTGCCCACGGTAATACATCCTTTGTCGCCGATGAACAACGATCCGTTTTCCCCGTCGCCAAGTTCCTGATCTGCGGGAATGCCCTCCGGACGTTTTGGAAGATTGCCGTTGTCATACCAATACATTTCAAACGGCGGCATCCCGCCCCGTGCGGGAAAACTATATTTCACTGTGGCGAACACCGGATAACTCAGATCATTACAGCCTTCGGAGGCCACAATCTCCGCGGAGTAGGTTTCCACCTCGCCGAGTTTCATTCCCCAAAAAGCGGGGTCCATGATGTGGCATCCCATATCACCGAGCGACCCGCAGCCATAGGCGAACCACCCGCGCCAGACATGCGGATGATACCCTTTGTTATACGGATGCATCGGCGCGCTGCCGGTGAACAGATCCCAATCCAGCGTTTCTGGAATGGGCTGTTCCGGGAGCAGTTCACTTACTCCCTGCGCCCAGCGGCCCTGCGGGCGATCCGTCCAGATATGCACTTCACGGACGTTGCCAATCACACCCGACCAGATCATTTCGCACGCCTCGCGGACGCCCCGCCCGCTGTGACCCTGATTGCCCATTTGCGTGGCCACGTTCATTTCCCGGGCGGTCTTTTGCAGCAACCGCGCTTCGGCAATGGTGTGGGTGAGGGGTTTCTGCACATACACGTGCTTGCCCATTTTCATGGCCATGTAGGCCGCCGGCGCGTGGGTATGATCCGGCGTGGTGATGGTCACGGCGTCAATCCCGTCGCCCATCTCCTCCAGCATCTTGCGGTAGTCTTTATAGTGTTTTGCGCCGGGGAACCGGGTAAACGATTCCGCCGCGCACTTCGCGTCCACGTCGCACAACGCCACAATGTTTTCGCGCGATACGGAACCGACATCCTCCCGGCCCTTTCCGCCAACGCCAATCCCCGCAATATTCAACTTCTCATTCGGCGATACTTTCTTGGGCACCACACTGGCCGTGTTCGGTTTTGTGGCGCACCCCGAAAGCGCCACCGCGGTCGTAGTGGTGGCCGCCAAGAATGCCCGCCGCGAGATTGTCTGCTTCTTCATTCTGCACGTCTCCTGGTATGATTGATTTCCAAGTCATTGCGTTAAACGCCCCGTAATCGTAACGCACTGCCTCTATACGTTGCCACTTTACCCTTTTGGGGGCAGGAGCTATTGGAAAGGCTGAGCAAGGGTGGATACAATGTGGCGGGTATGTAAAGCCTGTATGTAACGGTAAATTGGAATAACGTGTTATCGTGAAAGCGTATTTGATACGGAGAGTGCTGCTGATTGTGCCGGCGTTTATCGGTATCAGCTTCATCACTTTCTTGATCGTGCAGTTGTCTCCGGGTAATCCTTTGATGGAAAAACTGCGGCGCGGAGGCGAGGGTGGGGGTGTGGCCTCGGCGGCGATTCCGCCTGAATATATTGAACAGATGAAAAAAATGTACGGATTGGACAAGCCGGTGCCGGTCCGGTATGCGCTGTGGTTGAGGCGGCTGGTCATGTTTGACTTCGGGAATTCATACAAGGATCAGCGCCCGGTGATGGATCGAATCAAGGAAACACTTCCGATAACACTGCAATTGAATATCATTTCATTGTTGCTGATCTATTTGATCGCGATCCCGATAGGGGTGTATTCGGCAACCCATCCGCGATCCTGGCGGGACACGATTACGACCTTCATTCTTTTTATTCTATACAGTCTTCCGAGTTTCTGGCTGGCGATGCTGTTGATGTATTTCTTTGGAGGAGGACCATATTTTCACTGGTTTCCGGTGTATGGGATCAACAGCCAGGGGGCGCAGGATTGGCCGTGGCCTCAATGGCTGCTGGATCGATCATGGCACCTTGTACTGCCGATTCTATGTCTGACGTATGCGGACCTTGCGGGGCTGTCACGCTATGCACGGGCGGGGATGATCAATGAAATTCGTCAGGATTATGTCCGCACGGCGTATGCGTATGGCTTCTCCGAGCGCACGGTGGTGTACAAATACGCCATGCGGAACTCGCTGATCCCGATCATTACACTGCTCGGCGCATTACTGCCTTCGATGATCGGTGGCAGCGTGATTATTGAAAGCATCTTCTCCATCCCCGGCATGGGCCGTCTGGCGTTCGAAGCGATCCTTTCGCGGGATTACCCATTGATACTCGGAATCTTATCGATATCCTCATTGCTGACGCTGCTGGGATTGATTATTTCCGATGTGCTGTATGCCATCGTGGATCCACGGATACGGTTTGAATGAAGAACACGCACCAAAAACAAGGGTATTGGCGGCTGGTAGGCCGGCAGTTCCGGCGGAACCGGCTGGCGGTGTTATCGGCGTGCATTCTGCTGTTTCTGGTGGCGCTGGCTTTGTCGGCCCCGTTTTTGGCGAGCGGCAGTCCGATTTATTTGGTTAAGGATGGAAAAACGTATTGGTTTCCCAATGTATTCGCATACCGAGACTTGGTGAATTTCGATTATCCGCGCTGGCAGAAAGCGCCCGGGGATTATGCGCTGTGGCCCGTTGTGCCCTACGCGCCCGAAGACTCGAATTTAAGGAACCGGCTGCAAGGTCCCAGCCGGTATCATTATCTGGGCACGGACGACCGTGGCCGGGACGTGCTCAGCCGGATGATCTGGGGCACCCGCATCTCGATCACGATTGGATTCGTGGCGGTGGGCATTTCCGTCTTGATCGGACTCATCATCGGATCACTGGCCGGGTACTATGGTGGTTTTGTGGATACGGTGGCGCAGCGGATCATCGAGATCATGATGTGCATCCCCGTGTTCTTCTTGATCATAACGTTGATCGCATTTCTTCCACCAAGCATTTACAACATCATGGTGGTGATCGGCATCACGGGATGGACCGGTGTGGCGCGGCTTGTGCGCGGTGAGTTTTTAAGGTTGCGCGAGAGCGATTTCGCGACGGCGGCGCGCGCAACCGGTCTGAGCGACCGGAGGGTAATGTTCCGGCACCTGCTCCCGAATGCGCTGGCGCCGGTGCTGGTGAGCGCCACCTTTGGCATCGCGGGGGCGATTCTCACCGAGTCCGCGTTGAGCTTTTTGGGATTTGGCGTGCCGCCGCCCACCGCGAGTTGGGGCGAGATCCTGTCGCAGTCCAAGCGCTATATAGATTTCGCGTGGTGGCTCGTAACCTTCCCCGGCGGTGCGATATTCATCACGGTAACCGCGTTTAATCTCGTGGGCGAGGGCCTGCGCGACGCCATGGATCCACGATTACGCCAATGACAAACAACAGTATGCATAACGGTTCGGCACTCCTGCGGGTGTGCGATCTAAAAACACACTTCCACACGGATCAGGGCGTGGCCCGCGCGGTGGACGGCATCTCGTTTGACCTGCCCGCGGGCAAAACGCTCGCACTCGTGGGCGAAAGCGGCTGCGGGAAAAGTGTGACGGCGCTGTCGATTCTGAGGTTGATTCCGAGTCCCCCCGGCGTGATTTCCGGCGAGGGCGTCTTCTTTGAAAATCAAAATTTATTAGCGCTTTCGGAAAGGGAGATGCGAAACATCCGGGGCAATGACATCTCTATGATTTTCCAGGAGCCGATGACCTCGATGAATCCGGTGTTCCGTGTTGGCCGGCAGATCGCGGCGGTGCTGCGTCTGCATCAGCGGCTTTCGGAAAGCGAGGCAAGAAAAGAGACGCTCGCGATGCTCGATCGGGTGGGGATTCCGGCGGCGGAGCGAAGGATGGACGATTATCCGCATCAGATGTCCGGCGGCATGCTCCAGCGGGTGATGATAGCCATGGCGCTGGCGTGCCGCCCGAAGATTTTAATTGCGGACGAGCCCACCACCGCGCTCGACGTCACGATTCAGGCACAAATCCTGGATCTACTCAAAACGTTACAGCACGAAACGGGGATGTCGGTACTACTGATTACGCACGATCTCGGCATCGTCGCAGAGACGGCGGATGAGGTCGTCGTCATGTATGCTGGAAAAATCGCGGAGAAGGCATCCGTGAAATCATTGTTTGCGGCGCCCCAGCATCCCTATACAAAAGGACTGTTCGCATCCTTGCCGGCCCTGCAACGCGGCAAGGACCGCCTGTACACTATTCGCGGCACGGTGCCGGCGCCGACGGTGTTTCCCGGCGGGTGCAGATTTCATCCGCGCTGCCCATACGCCTTGACATGTTGTGCAAATGAGGCGCCGCCTTTTGTCGAGACCATACCCGGACATTACGCCGCCTGCTGGCTGCATGATCCCAAAACGATGCATGCGTTGGGCAAACCAGCAGGAATACCGAAGGAGACCTGCGCATGAGCAATGATCTCCTGGTAGTGCACAAGCTCGTGAAACACTTTCCCGTGCGCAAGGGCGTTTTTTCGCGCGTGATCGGGCACGTGCGCGCGGTGGACGGCATAAGCTTTTCCATCCCGCGCGGGAAAACACTCAGTCTTGTCGGTGAAAGCGGCAGCGGCAAAACCACGGCAGCACGGTCGCTTTTGCGGTTGATGGAGCCGACGTCTGGATCGGTGCTGTTCGACGGCATGGATGTCACGCAATGCCATCGGAAAGAATTGCGCGCGTTGCGCAAGCGCATGCAAATCATTTTTCAGGATCCGTATGGCTCTCTGAATCCCCGTATGACGGTATATTCCGTGTTAGCGGAAGCCTTGCGGAACCACAAAGTGGCCACACGATCTGAACACCGGGATCGAGTATTTGAATTGCTCAGCATGGTCGGGCTGCCTCCTGAAGCGGCGGATCGGTATCCACACGAATTCAGCGGCGGGCAGCGGCAGCGAATCGGCATTGCGCGCGCGCTGTCGGTCTCTCCCGATCTCATTGTGGCGGACGAACCGGTCTCCGCGCTTGATGTATCAATCCAGGCGCAAATTTTAAACCTTCTGGAAGACCTGCAAACCAAGCTCAGCCTCACCTACCTGTTTATCGGCCATGATCTCAGCGTGGTGCGCCATATTTCCGATACGGTTGCCGTGATGTACCTAGGAAAAATAGTCGAGATCGGACCATGCGAGGAAATTTTCGCGAAGCCAGTGCATCCTTACACTATCGCACTGTTGGCGGCGGTGCCCGTGCCCGATCCGGATCGCCGGCGGACACGCATCCTCCTTCCCGGCGATATCCCCAGTCCGATTAACCCGCCAAGCGGCTGTGCTTTCCATCCACGCTGTCCCGATGCGCAGCCCGAATGCGCGCAATACACCACACCACTTGTAGAAGTTACGCCGGGTCATACGGTGGCGTGCCCGGTGCATGCACCGGGGAAGGGAACTTGTTTCGCCGAAGACTCCTCGCAATGAAAGATAAAATCGTACTGCGGGGAATACACGATCAACGTTTCATTATTGGAATGTGGGGCCTTTGACCTGGAACGTAAGGCCGGGGATTTTAAGATACTCGAATTCGACGGCGTAGTTGTTGCCGATTATGCGTACAATGCGCATGTCGTCGAATTCCTCCCCTTCCCGCCGGGTGGTGGTTTTGATCTTTCCAGTGGTGCGGTCGGTGGTTTGCACGAAGATGTTGATGGCTCTGGTCTCTCTGTCTTCGAGAAATCCTTTTACTTCCACCTTGGGTTTGGCGATCATTAGTTTGGCGCGGTCGTCAAGACGGCTAAGCACTTCGCTGTGCAGATTTAAAAGTTCGAATGCATCGATGCAGGCTTCGACCAATGGCCATTGTTCCTGGTCGCGGGCGCGTTTGGCCATTTCGGCGAATTCATTTCCAACTTCTTTGAGAGCCTCCTGTCCCTGGGTATATTGTCCGTATTGCAGTTTGGCGTCACGCAATCCATTGATCACCTGGTTCCTGGTTTCCTCCGGAAGCGGGGTTTGATCGCCCGGCTGAGGGGTGTTCAACAATTGTTTGAAGGGTTCTACGAGCGGTTTGACCTTGGCCAGGATTTCCTCCCGTGTAGGTTCAACCGGAGGCGGGGGCTCGTTGGTTTTTTGCCAGAAACTCTTGTCGCAACCCATGGCCAACAGGGCCAGGCTCACTGTTAGTATCATCATGCGCTTCATAATCATTCGCTCCCATTCCCAATCGTGCATTTATCTTAAGAAGTCCTGCCTTAAGACAGAACCTGCTCTTCTGTTCCCTTATAGTCAACGCTTTTTCTTTAATTTTCAAGCCCCAGCAGGGCGATAAGCTCCGTTGCGGTACGTTCATGGCCGACCGCAAGAAATGCCGTTTCTTTGCCGGTGACGTACGTCTCGCCAACAGCGGCATAGAAAGCGTTTTTGTCTTTTACCGAGGCAAAGTTCTCTTGCGCCCACGCGCTCAGATAGCCCATGCCGGCATGCGCCTGTAACAGGGTGTGGGCGTGGATAATATGCGCGCCTTCCAGAAACACAGGATACAACGGCTGTAATTCCGGGGTTTCAAAGGCATCCACGAAGCGTTGGCCATACGCATTCATTTCCGTGCCGACAACGATGGGCAAATAACGCGATTGCGCCCGCTTCACTACATCAAAGAGGTTCTTCACTTTAAGTTTGCGTGTTTCCGGGTCCTTAAAATTCCAGTTCCGTTCCGGGATGATGGTCAGAACCGCTGCTCCCGACGCCTGCATCAGGTCCAGCAACTCATCAATGGACTGCTCTCCCGCCGAGGCGCCATCTACCCAGGCATAACTGGGGATGGCGCCGTTGTTGAGAATAAAAGCATTCACATCTTCGAGGCGCGGAAAATCCGGTCCTTCCGGCGTTACATACCCCACGCCGCCTGCCTTCATGGTCTTGGCGCGGATCAACCCCTGGAAAATGGGGCTGTCATCCAGACAATTCATTATCGTGTTTGCATCCGTCTTTAGTTTTTCCGCCCAGAAGGCTGCTCGCGCTTCAGATTCGGGAAACACCTGTTGTGCTTTGGCGTCATATGCCATGCAGACGTGCCGTTCTGTCGCGTTGCCGTTGGGCGTAAGCGGAAGCACGTCTGCATCGTAGTCAAGCGTAACCGGCGCAAGATAGGGATTGATTCGGTCCACCATGCTGCGGTTGCGCGCCTGTGCGATGGTCTTAAGGGTGGAGATCATTTCCGCGCCCTGCACGGCGGTTGAGGTGAATCCAACGCCCACGTGATAGCTGATTCCCGGTTCGCCGGGCGAGTTCATGACACGCGTGCCGAATTCGGGAACAAATACGCGGGTCTCGAATCCGGCGCAGCGGCGCAAATCGAGCCGGGCGCAGGCAAGCAGGAATTCATCCACGCCGTCCAGCACGTCAAAATCCACGAGACCCATGCCATACAAACCGGCGCACCGCGCCTTCCATGCGAGACATGAGGGCGAGTACCCATATCCGTTATAGGAGAAAATGCTATGGGCATGGAGATTGAAAAAGCCCTGCTGGACCGGCAGGTCAATTCTCCCTTCCTTTGCCATCATGATGAGCTGGTCCAGCGCGTCTTTCCGATGACGCGGATCGAAATCATTGAGTTTTTGTTCCAATGCAGCCTGCTTGTCCATACCACTACTCTCCATAACTTCAGGATAATCGTACCCCAAGTCTAACACACTTTCCAAAAGCCTGATACACACCATCAGGATTGCCAGCGCTGACGAGTTGAGGGGATTTTGCCACTTGCCCTGGCGTTGGCTGGGGTTCGCCCGTCCAATGACGGTTGTGGAGACAGAGGGGTGGTGTTGGGTTTTGGCAAGGGGGGGATGATGAAAAGGCGGCGGATACGACGA
>JAKQOG010000164.1 GCA_029565395.1 Candidatus Hydrogenedentota bacterium
CATTGCCGAAAACCGTGATATTGCTGCCATTAATGGTAAAGCCGCCATTGATATCGGCAGTCCCGGGATCAAAGACGAAGCCGCCAAGTTGATCACGGAATTGCGCCAGGGACTGATCTACTGATTGCATCAATGCATCAAAGTCCACGGCGGAACACGGACCTGATCCGCCATCGCAGAGACCGACACACCGATCCACATCCCCTCCATTAGGGGTTTTTGCGGCCAGGACATACTCTTCACGGGTTCCACCCCGGTTTACAATAGTGTTATATTCCATTTTATTGGTGAGAGTGTCGCCGTCGGGATCGCCGCTTCCGCTAAGCATCTGTACACCAGTGACCTCGGGAACACGATAGGGATAATAATAGCCGGAAAGAGCAAGCTTGTCTTTGAAGAAATTAGCAAAACCTTCACTTACGGTCATGAGGGCGGCCATAACATGAACAACGTCCTTGATCAGGTAATATTGGCTGTCCGCAAGGAGCCGGTTATAGTTGCCGGTGTATTTGACGCGCGCACTCTGATATAGGGGAAAGGAGGAGTCGCATAATATATCGGCGATGAGAGCAAGTTCCCAACTGTCTTTCATGCCGTTGCCGTCGAGGTCTTCATTCTCCCATCCTGCCGAATCAGGCAGGACGCCATAGAGCAGGAGTCCCTCGGTGTCCATCGTGGCAAGGACAGGACACTGGCCGGGTTCTTCACCGCCATTGCTTTCAGGCCCGTCGCATCCGCCTCCATTGGTGGTGACGGCGGGATTCAGAGCATTGGCCGCAAAGGCGACAAATCCCGCGGCGTCATGGGATGTTGCGTTGTATTCAGAGAGGTTGCAGGTGCCATCATCGTCCGCATCGCCCACCGAACCGATAATGGTTACGGCCGTGGTATTGAATAAAGAGGGATCGACCGTAATGGCGTCCTCCGCATCAATATAGGTATTTGCTTTGTCGAAAAAGGCGATCATCATGGCGAGGCCTGCGGGTTCACCGATAGTAATCATGCCGGTGAGCGCATTTTCGACTTTTCCAATATCCACAATGAGTCCGATGGCCTGCTCAACAGGCAATCCCCAGTATTTATCGGAAAGGGCGTCCCAGAGGAGATCCAAATAAGCTTTTACAACCACTTTGTTGTAAATATACGCATTGGCGACATCGGCATAGTGGTTGGTGGTCATGCACCAGAGCAATGCATCCACCATGAATGCGTGGGCATAATCGACGATGCCATTTTCATCGAGGTCCGCGGTCATCGGGTCTTCGCACAAGAGGCACATGGGATCCACGAAAGGGATCTCGATTTGAAGTTCATACAGATATTTGAGGGCGTTGGCAAATTCAACATCGGGGCCAATCCCTTCGGGACAGGCGGGGGTAAGGGCCGCATTCACATAATCCGTGCGGGTGCCGGAAAGGCCGCGCACGGTATCGTACTCTTCTTTGTTGCTGGCGCCGTCAGCGTCGAGGTCGGTGCCAGGGGCGAAAGGCTGAACCCATCCCCCAAGATAAATGGAGTAGGGTATGTAAGGTTTGGTGAGGATATCCGGAAGGCGCTCCCTGAGTTCATCGTTCATGGCGGAATCAGTGAGCAGGAGAACGGCAATAAGGTTTTCCACCGGTCGAATCAGCGTATCGTAATAGAGTTCGCCCCGCAGCATGTTGATGGTGGCATTGTAGAAATTCCGCAGATCGGAATAGAGCGGGTGGGAAGGGCGGCAGAGAACTTCGCAGAGAAGCGCGGCCTCCCAACTATCGTAAATAGTGTCGGCATCCAGATCGCCATTTTCCCAAAACATGCTGAGGGTGAGAGGATACAATACCCCGCCTTGTGCGTCCACGGTGGCGATTACAGGACAATCATCCGTGCTATCGGGACCGCCGCCTTCCCCGGTGCCGATGGTGTAATACTGGCCCTGGATAAAGCTGTCCACCCCTGCACCGCCCAATGGATTCCAGACGCCATCGTAGATGGTGTTGTTGTCAATGAGGTCAATGCTGAGAGAGCCATTTCCGGTGGGGGTGGTGACGGTAACCGTCCACGTGCTTCCACCTCCGCTGACGTTTGTGATTTCAGCGCCGGTTACCGTGCCCTTCTGGTCTACGGCAAAATCGCCGGCATCAACCCCTACCACGCCTTCGGAGAAATTCACGGTGAAGTCCACCGAAGCGCCAGTGGGCGGATCGGCCGATGCCAACGTTATGGAATTGGTGGTTGGCGCCGTGGAATCGCCCAGCCAGGACAAATACGCCTGCATAACCGCATTTTCCATCAATTTGGTATAGCCCCCGGGGCTGAGGTGAATGGGGTCAATGTTGTCCGATCCGGCCATGGCGACGCTGGGACTCCACAGCGTGGAATACCCCCCCGGGAAATTGCTGTAGCTTGGAGGGCCTTGGGGCCACACGGCAAGATTCTGGGGCACATGGATGCTGGGGATGCCGTAGCTGGCCTGCATGACGCCAAAGCTATGGATATACGTGACCCTGTCCATGCTGAGAGCCAGGTCTTTCTTCCGGCGTTCAAGATCGATGAAGACACTGTCAATCTGGGATTGGTATCCGGCGATCTGCTCCGCTGTGGTCCAGCCCAACCAGGGATAATCCGGATTGTAGATGACAATGGGAAAACCATACAAAACGAGCGCGGTCAGGGTTGGGGTTTGCACGGAAGACACATAGGTAATAATACCTTCCCACACATCATATGTATAGCCTTCGGCAATGTTAATGTAGTCATACCCGCAGATGGCCACACGCACATTGGGCCGAACACTGAGACAATGATTGATGACATTTCGGATGTGTTCAACGGCGGTGCTGTTCATGGCGGCGATATGGGCCTCGCTATAATCGCCTTGAATACCAACGTTGACATCATTCCCCCCAAGGCTCATGTGTATTACGTCGATGGTGGGGAATTCGTTCAGCTTCTGAGTAATTTCCGCTTTCAGGCTGTCAGAATCCCATTGTTCGGCGGTGGCGCCATGTAAAGCGATATCGCCATTTTCTTCATATTCTCCGCCAATGGCGGTGACGATATCCGGGCGGGATAAAACCTCCCGCAAAGCAGGGGGGCTTTGATTCGCCCATGGGTAATACGTCCAGCTATCACCGACATACAGGATACGCGGAATCGCGGCATTTGATGAAAGCTCAATCCCTAAAAAAGTTATACAAAGGGTTACAAAGACAATAGTTACAGAAACCCCTGATCGCTTAAGCAACATACCCGTTCCTTTCACCGTATCACAATTAGACGTATTGTGTGGCAATTGTATCTCTCCAATTTTACCTTTATGCAATGCAAAAAGCAAGTCCACGCAACCCGTTAGGATTGGGCGTTTAGGCCAAAAGCTCCCGTAATCCGCTTCGGATTGCGGCGTTATTCCGGCATGCACTGTACGTGCAAACGGGCGTAAGGCCTCATACATAACTCCACCTGAGGCGTGAGATTAGCCGTTAGCTCTTAAATGCCAAGACATCGTTTACTGAATTTAGTGCCAGGACATCGTTTACTGTTTTTCTGATACATTGGCCGTACCGGGTGAAACGGAGGCGGTTCTTGCTGGCGAGCACCCCGCTAAGGGATACCCCGGTGAAGCTCA
>JAKQOG010000171.1 GCA_029565395.1 Candidatus Hydrogenedentota bacterium
TGCCCTGGCGCAGCGCGCGGCCTTATGTGTGCCGTAGCCAATGCGGCATGCAAACGACGACGATATGAACGATCGGTCAAAAATATGATAAATCGTTCGATAGATGGCGTGCTGGACAACCACGTCGCGGAAGGTCGGGGCGTGAATGATGCGGCGTTTCGGCTCGTAAACGACAAACTGGAAATACGGGCTTGGCGCATACGTTCCTGTGTGAATTGCGTTGTGTAAAGATGCAAGGTTATCTCCCAAATGCTTCTCAAACTCGAAACAGGCGCGCTTTCCACGCTTTCCTCGTCGTGCATCAAGATAGGCTTGATACATATTTTCTTCGCTGAACGCCTTTTCAAAAAGATTGCCGTATCGCTTCATATCGCCCCCTGGTCTTCGGTTTCCCTACCAAAAAGGGGGGAGCTATTTGATTTCGCCCAAGGCCGGATAACATATCCCTGTGGCTCCACTATCCTCGTTCGAGGGTTGAGGAAAGAGCCGTAGTCCGCGCGCAAACCCACGTTGTTGTTCGTATTCGTGCGATAGTTGTTCCAATTCACGTTCCACACCCCTGCATTCGTCGTGTTGTTCCAGTTCCCAGACGAGATCAGGCACTCATGTTAATATGTTACCCGTTTGCTACCAGCGATTGTCCTCTTTTATTTTCTGTATCCATCCACCGATCATGCGCCCCAGCTCATCGACCATTTTGTTTATGGTCAGATACCTGTGCGCCGCCGTGTCCTCCCATCTTTCATCGTCATGCTTTTTGCCGTCTGAAAACTCAAAATATCCCAACTCGTTTGCCAGATGCAGTTGCATCCGCAGCTTTTCATGGGCAATGTCCAGGGCGCTCAAGGTGGTCTTTTTATGGTAACGCTTCTGCCCTTCTGTGATGAAGTCGTAAATTTCATAAGCCGTATTCCTTATTCTGTTTGCCAGTGCATATTTTTCGTGTTTCGGGAAATGATTCAGGTAAATGTTCAGGAGCTTGGCAAACTCCACAAACTTCCGATTCAATCCTGCCTCGCTGTGTATCCCCATCGCCTCGCTATCGCTCGTCTCAATCAGGGTAACAGGCCGCGCGCAAACCCACGTCGCCGTCCGCATACGCGCGAGAGGCGCTCCAAGGCACGCTCCACACCCCCACACCCGTCGTGTAGTCCCAGCCCCCAGACGAGAGCAGGCACATTTCGTTTCTGATATATTGGTAATAGTAATCTTTCCCGAATAAATCAGTACCTGTTGTATCAATGCCATCGGCATCTATCGGGAACCCCATCCCGGCATTCGTCCAAGCTGCACCAGAGAGAGCGGATGACAGGACATCGTTGGCCCCGCTGCCCATTCGTTGAGCAAACGCCCCCCCGCCGGATGTCTCGAATACCGGCGTAAACTCCTCCATCAGGGCCGCAACGCCGGTTGCGCCCCAGTGGTCAGTGGCGGCGCTGTCGCCGGACGTGAAGGTTTTCATGGCCGTGGCCTGCTTGGCCACGTACCACTTGCCAATCGTCACCGTTCCAGGGTCGGCTGCGGCATTATAGACCCCCTTGGTGATGGTGCCGGGATCGGTGACCGCGTCGTAATCCGAGGCATATCCGGAGGTTTTCACGGCGATAGAGAAGGTGTCCCCGTCAATGTACGTGATGACGTGCTCGCCGTTCAGGGCGCTCCATTCCTCTTGGGTGATTCCCGCAATGCGGACCTTGTTGTTTGCCCCGGAGAGCCCGTGACCGGACCAAGTGACGACGCACGCCGCCGCCTTCGACAGCCCGGCAATATCCACGGA
>JAKQOG010000182.1 GCA_029565395.1 Candidatus Hydrogenedentota bacterium
ATACTACATTTTCAGAACAACCTTCAATTTTTAAAGGCGCGGGAGAATGTCCATGTATCGAAAAGTATGTAGTGCGTGCATTGTTGTCCTGACTTGCATGGGGGGCATATTCGCGGAGAATGCGCTGGATACGGCGGTCATCGATATTACCAAGCCGCCCTATAATGCCATTGGGGACGGGATAACGGACAATACAGGGGCGTTTCAAGATGCCTTGCATCGGGCGGGGGAAGGTCCTGCCGGGGGCAAGGTGTTTGTGCCGCGCGGCAATTATCTTATAAAGGGTAATCTGCGGTTTCGTCCGAATGTGACGTTGGAGGGGGTATGGGATTTTCCGCCGCATTCGCCGCAGTGTTGGGAGGCAGTGGATAGCAAGGCGCCGTTGCCCGGTTCCGTTTTATTGGCCGTAGAGGGTGAAGGCGATCCGGAAGGCACGCCGTTTATAACGCTGCATACGAACTGTGCGGTCAAAGGGATGGTTATTTATTATCCGAATCAGACCAAGACCAATCCACCGAAATCCTACCCCTGGACGGTTGCGGTGAATGAGAGCGGTGCGGATCATTGCACGATTTTGGAAGTTTTGATGGTAAATCCGTATCAAGCGGTGAATTTCGGGCGTGCGGGATCGGGCCGTCATTTTATTCGGGATCTGTATGCGTATCCGTTGTACCGGGGATTGTTTGTTGATCAGTGTTATGATATTGGGCGGGTGGAAAACATACATTTCTGGCCGTTTTGGGGGTATACCGGGGATGACGATCCCGTAGGGCGTTTTGTCACGGAAAATGCGGAGGCGTTTATTATCGGGCGTACGGACTGGGAGTACATGGTGAATTGTTTTGCGATTTTCTACAAGGTGGGGTTTCATTTTATCAAGACGGCGGCCGGCAGCCCGAATGTGTTGTTAACGCAGAGCGGGTCGGATATTTGCCCGGATGCGGTGTTGGTGGATGATTGCCAAAGCCATGCCGGGGTTTCCTTCGTGAACAGTCAGTTGTTTGGCCGCATTCGGGTGAGTGAGACCAATACGGGGCCGGTACGGTTTACCGGGTGTGGTTTTTTTGGTGCGACGCGGGAAAAGGCTCCCAAGGAGCCGATTCATTTTGAAATTGCGGGGACGGGACATGTATCCCTGGATAACTGTCATTTGATAACGCTTTCTCCGCAGAAAGATATTAACACCTGCATTCTGGCCAGGGGAGGTGGGCTGAGCGTGATGAATTGTCTGTTTATGGATGCCGGCCGTACGTATTTTCAGTTGGAGCCGGGGTTGCGCACGGGGATTATTTGCGGCAATACGTTCCGGGGTGTATCCCGTATAGTGAATAATGCGAAGGGGAATGTTCAGATTGGTTTGAACGCGGATGAACGGATGCCGGAAGAGCCTGGTGCGATTGTGATCGATAATACCGCCCCGGATGGCAGTTTTTCCACTGAAGGGACCTGGTTTCTAGGGAAGAGCGGGAGTGATTATATGGGGGTTGTTTCGTGGGCTGAAAAGGGTGATGGAAGTAGTAAGGCGTGGTGGCGTCCTGATTTCCCGGAATCGGGGCGGTATGAGGTGTTTATCTGGCATGGCGACGATCCGAATAATGATCATGCGATCGATGCTCCAATAGTTATCCGGCACAAGGGTGGGAACACGGAGCGGCGGCTCAATCTTCGGGAAAAAGCCGGGCAATGGCGGTCGCTTGGTTTTTTTGATTTCGATCAGGGTAGAAGTGGAGATATAATGATGCATAACGGTGCTAATGGTAATGTTTTAGCAGATGCAATGAAGTTTTGCATTCAGAAATAGTGATGATGCCCGAAGGGATGAAAATCAGTTGTTACATTAAACTTGTTCCAGAGTCTGACATGGATTACACTAGGCGTTATGATATGGTGTAGAATGGGTTTGGGTAGTGTCATGTCCACGAACCAATCAGCAGGAAGGAGAGGGGATATGAGAGAATGGTGTTTTATTTGGGTGGTGATGCTGAGTGTCGTCGGCGTATTGATACCTCACAGTGGTGTTTACGCCGCAGAGCCCGGTTTTCCTTTTACGGAAGATTTTATCAGCGATGCCCTTAAGGATCCCCTGGCAACGACCGCCGAGTGGTCCACAGACCAGCAGGCTGTGCTTTTATCGTGGCGCAATACTCAGCACTATGGGAGTTTTTCCAGCACATCGGGAGTGGGGGATATTTCAGGGGATGTGGATGATACAGTTGCATTGGCGGCGGGCGACGTGGATGGCGATGGTGATTTGGACATTGTCGCGGGCAATGCGGGGATCAGCAAGTATTATCTCAATACTGGCGGTGCGGATCCGTTTTCGGGGGTTTCAGGCATTGCTCTCACAGGCATGGATTATCCCACCACTTCGGTGGCGTTGGGCGATCTCAACGGTGATGGCGCGCTGGATGTTGTATTGGGAAATGACGGCCAAGAGAATGTGGTAATTTTGAACAATCGGTCCGCGGCGCCATTTGACGGCGTTTTGCCTTTAGCTGTTTCCACGGATGTTTCCGCCACCCGGGGGGTGGTCTTAGGTGATTTCAATGGGGACAGTCACCTGGATTTAGTGGCAGGCAATGCAGGGCAGCCCAGCCGGTATTATTTGAATAATGGCACGGAAGATCCGTTTTTGGGGGTGTCAGGCGCGGATATCTCGACGGATGCATTCACAACAACTTCCATCGTTGCGGCGGATATAAATGGGGATGACCATCTTGATATTGTGGCTGGGTATTCGAATCTTGGGACACGTTTTTATGCAAATACGGGGACGAGTATTCCATTTGACGGTACGGCAGGGGCGGGTATTGGTGTAGGAACAACGGCTGCGGTGGCCGTGGGGGATATGGACAGTGATGGCGATCTGGACGTATTGGCGGGAAATACGGGGGAACCAGTCCAACTTTATTTGAATAACGGCACAACGAGTCCTTTTAGCGGCATTTCTGCTCTGCCGGTGACGCCAGCGGCCAATCCCGTTAGGTCGCTTGCGGTGGGGGATGTGGATCGGGATGGTGATTTGGATTTGCTGATTGGATATTATGAACAGGTCAATCAGATTTATTTTAATGCGGGGGGCACGAATCTATTTAGTGGGATAAGCGGCACATCGGTGGGGAGCGTTGCCCACCCTACGGTGTCGGTATTGCTGGCAGACTTGGATGGCGATGGTCAGTTGGATGTAGCAACTGGAAATATGGGAAGCGCCAACCAGCTTTTTGTGAATGAAGGGAGCAGGAATCCATTTGCGAAGGTGGAGGGTTTTAATCTTAGTTCGGATGCCTTTTCCACCTATGCGCTGGCTGTGGGCGATATCGATGGGGATGGGGATGTGGATATCGTGGCAGGTCATAATATCCAAGCCACGCGGTTGTATCTGAACAATGGCACGGGTAGTCCGTTTGATGGAGTAAGCGGGTTAAACATCACCGCGGAAGTGAAAAATACGTATGCGGTTGCGATAGGGGATGTGGACAATGATGGGGATTTGGACGTTGTGACGGGCAACCAGAATCAGCCGTGCCGTCTTTTTCTCAACACGGGCACGAGCACGCCGTTCAGCGGCGTAACGGGTATGAATATTACGAGTGATGCCTATTCCACGCGCGCGATAGCCTTGGGAGATGTGGACGGAGACGGCGATTTGGATTTGGTGACAGGCAATTACAATTATCCGACGGGCCAGGCGAATCGGCTGTATTTGAACAATGGCAGTGCGGATCCTTTCAGTGGCGTCAGCGGGACCGATATCGGCGCGGAATCGGACATTACGAATACCATAGACCTTGCGGATATGAATGGCGATGGCTTATTGGATGTCGTATGTGGAAATACCTATTACAACCGCATTTATTTCAACAACGGGACAAGCGCTCCCTACACCGGAATGGCCGGGGTAACGATTGGCACGACCTCCGCCAATACATTAGGTTTGGCAATTGGGGATATTAACCGGGATGGACGTCCGGATGTGGTAGCCGCTTTGACGTCATCCGGCTGCTTATATTATTTGAACAATGGCACCGATGATCCCTTTGATAATGATCCCGGATATATCATAACGGGCAGCGACTGGTGTGCCTCGGCGGGTATTGCTGACTTTAATGGGGACGGGTATCTGGATGTTGTGGTGGGCAACAAGGAAATGAGTCACCGAGTATTTTTGAATCGCGGGGGCGCGATTCCATTTCAGGATGCGGAAAACTTTGCGATTGGGGCAGATGTCTCTGCGACCAATGCGTTAGCGATTGCGGATTTTAATCAGGATGGCCAACCCGATGTTGTTTTTGGCAACGGAAACAATGAAAGAGACCGGCTTTATACGAATGCGGGTTCTGGGATTACTTTCGGAGGCATCACCGCAACCCTTTTATCGGGTAGCGCGGATGATATCTGGTGTCTTGCTTCTGGGGATCTGGATCGGGATGGGGATCTCGATGTGGTGGCAGGCAATAACGGCTATAGCAGGGTTTATTTGAGCAATGGCGGGAGCGAGCCGTTCTTTGGGGTAACTGGAACAGTGCTCGATGCCGAGAGCCATGATACGCGGGCGGTAGTGCTTGCGGACATGAATCATGATGGAGCGCTGGACATTCTTGCGGCAAACTATAATGAGCCGGTCCGGCTGTATCTTAACAATGGAACCCTTGAACCGTTTACGGGTGTGGCAGGGGTTGATATATCGACGGACGCAGGCCCGGCGTGTGCGATTGCGGCCGGTGACGTGAATTTGGACGGACGTCTTGATGTTGTTGTGGGGCGTGACGGTCAACCCAATCGCTTGTATTTGAACAATGGCACCGCTGCGCCGTTTGAAGAGGTTGCGGGGACAAATATCACGGATGATGTATATCCGACGCGTGCCATCGCCGTTGGGGATGTCAATACGGATGGCCGGCTGGATGTTGTAACCGGGAATTATGGGGATAAAAAGCGGGTATATCTGAATAATGGGAGTGCAAATCCCTTTGATGGAGTCTCGGGTTCAGACGTTACGCTTGAGACGTACTATACCAATGCGCTTGCGTTGGCGGATGTCAACGGTGATGGATATTTGGATATTGTAACTGGGAATGGCGGCCCGACAGGGCAACGCAACCGGGCGTATATAAACAATGGCACATCGGCTCCCTTTTCAGGGATTACCCGGTTTGATATAGGCTCCGAGGCCGATGTTACGCAGGCGATTTTCGTTGCGGATGTGAACAACGATGGCTATTTTGACGTAGTGGCGGGGAATAATGGTTCACCCAGCCGTCTGTATCTCAATAACCGGACCAACAGTTCATTTGTCGGTGTAACGGGCATAAATGTGAATGCCGAAGGCAAGATGACCTTTGCCATGGCATCGGGTGATATAGTGAGGGACGGCGTGGCGGAAATCATCTGCGGGAATAAAGGGGAACCGCTACAACTGTTACAGAGCAGATTGTATAATACAGTTCAGGGGCTTGTGACGTCGCTTGCGGTGGATACCCTTGTTACCAATATTGCCGATGCGCGATTAACCGCAACCTACAGTATTCCCAGTGGTTCGTCCATTGCTTGGTATCTGAGCAATGATGGCGGCAGCCGTTGGTCGCGCGTGATCCCTGGCACAGGATTGGTATTTCCAGTGGAGGGTAATGATTTGCGCTGGCGCGCAGAATTATGTTCCCTTTCGCCTGCGATAACGCCGGTAATTACAGAGGTCAATATTGAAAGCCCTGTAGTGGAAGAGGAAGGAGAGGGTGGAGGAGAGGGAGAAGGAGAAGGAGAAGGAGAAGGAG
>JAKQOG010000194.1 GCA_029565395.1 Candidatus Hydrogenedentota bacterium
CCGGAACCTACAGTCTAAAGTCTACCTTCCTACAGTCTAGTTTCCCCCCTCGTATCGCATATTTGCCCATACGCATGGGAAGGAGTAAAAAGCGGGAGCAAGCTCCCGCACTCCAAAACTCTCCTGTTTTGCACGTGTCCTCCGTAGCCTTGGCAAAGGAGGATTTCGCGTTTGCCCCCCTCGTTTCGTAGATGTCTCAAGCCTCATCCGCCGCAGGCGGACTCAAGCCCCAGGCCTAACACAACGTTGACAGTTGATAACTGATATCTTTTTCACTTTGATAAAGGATATCATTATGATCTGGAATCAGTTGGAGAAGGATTGTGGAAACATTGACCCAGTTGCGGATGGAGGCGTTATCGCCGGGTCAGGAGCAGGTCACACTGGTTGGGCTGTTGCTGGCGGGGGTGGTGTATTGTTTTTTGGGGTATCGGGTGTTTCGGTTTTTGCTGGGGCTGACGGGGTTTTTGTTGGCGGGGGCGACGGCAGGCGCATTGGCGGGGTGGCTTACGTATGGGCATGTATTGACGATGGGGATCGCAGGGCTTTTGGGGGGAGTGTGCGGGGCGGTGGCGTTGCTGTTTCTGTACCGGGTGGGGGTGTTTTTTATCGGGTTTCTGGGAGGGTTGATTATCGCGTATCACGTGTTGCAGGGGCGTCCGGAGCCGTGGGTGATCTGGGCGATATTGGGTTCGGGCGCTATCGGGGGAATCATGGCGCTGGGTCTGGAGCCACTGGTGATGACGGTGGCGACCTCGGTGATCGGTGCGTGGCTGTGCATGGTGTCGGGATTCTTTCTGGTGTTGGGCACGGCCTATGGCGAGGCGCTGTCGAATCCGGAGAACGCGATGCGGGTTTCGTGGGGGTTGTTGATTGTTTGGGCGGTGCTGGCGATCATTGGTATAGTGGTTCAGTACCGTTTCCGGAAAACGCCGGGCAAAAAATAGGAAGGGAGAACGTCACATGCGGTGGTTGATCGTTGTTTTGTCAATTGGAATTTCGTTGAATGGATTCGGGGCAACGTGTGTGTTTGACAAAGATCGCATGGCGGTGGTGAACGGGCAGCGCACGTTTATTGTGGGGTTGTATGATCCGGGCGATATCCCGGGGGCGCATGAGGCGGGATTTAACCTCATTAATGTTACAGGCAAGCCGGAGTTGCTAAAGACCCTGGCGGATCTGGGCATGTGGGGCTGGGTGAATACGGGAGGGTGGATTGATCTGAGCGTGGATCCGGAAAAGCGCGCCGAGGCGATGTCGGCGATGGTGACGAAGCTGCAGGCGGAACCGGCGATGCTGGTGTGGGAAGTGCCGGATGAGGCGCTGTGGAACTGTTGGTATGGGCCAATGGGGTGGCGGAACGGAGAGGAGCCGCGTCAGTTGCGAAAGGAAATCGATGCGCTGGCGGATAAAGCGTTGGCGGAGTCGCTAAGCAAGGACCTTGCGGAATCGCGGCGGTTGTGGAGCGCGGGGGATTATGCGGCGTCGGAGGCGCTGGCGGATGGGCTCTGGAAGGGTATGGGCAAGGAATCGCCGAATCCGGGATATGGCATATCGAATGCGCCGGAGCGCGCGGCGAAAATGTGCGCGGGCATGGTGGAGGGGTATCAGAAGCTGCGGTCGCTCGATCAGAATCATCCGGTGTGGATGAATCATGCGCCGCGCAATCAGATCGCACAACTGGCCGCTTTCGGGAAAGCAGCGGATGCCGCGGGCTGCGACATTTATCCGGCGCCGTTCAGTACGAAGGTGGGGCATTCGGACTTGTTGAACCGGACCATTTCGTCGGTAGGGGCGTACACGGATCGGATGCAGGAATCGATTCCGGGCAAGCCGGTGTGGATGGTGTTGCAGGGATTCGGCTGGGCGGATATTCAGGAAGGCCTTAGCGAAGCGGATAAGAAGGAATTGCGCCGTCCGACGTACGCCGAGAGCCGGTTCATGGCCTTTGATGCAATTGTGCATGGGGCGCGGGGCATTTTGTATTGGGGCACGTTCGCGGTGGAAAAGGGCGCGCCCTTCTGGGCTGACCTGACGAAGGTGACGCAGGAGTTGCGCGATCTGCATCCGGTACTTTCCGCGCCGGATGCAACGTTGAAGACTGATGTGACATTTAAGGAAACCTGGGGTTCGGTGGATCGCGGCGTGCGGGTGTTGCCGAAGAAGGTGGGTGACAAGGTGTGGTTGTTAGTAGTGAATGAGTGGAGCGAGCCGCTGACGTATACGATTTCTAGGTTGAAGAAGCTGAACGGCGCCGTTTACACCGATACGGTCACGGGAGAAAGCGCAACCGTGGAAAAGGGCGGACTGCGCCTGATGATTGGGCCGTATGCGGTACAAGTCCTGAAACCGAAAGACTAAAAATAGAACGCGGATGACCCTCCTTCGCAAGGCTTCTTCCTTCGTCACGCGTGGCGCGTGACTTCGGAATACAAGTCGGAGGGCACGCGCGGATCGAACGGATTTGCGCGAAAAGCTGATGGCTGAATACTGATACTGATACTGATACTGATAGCTGATGGCTGATGGCTGATGGCTGATGGCTGAATGCTGATAGCTGACAGTTATAAGGTGCGTTCCATGGAAGTTAAGCAAGAGTGGCGGGACTGGAATCTCGCGTTGAAAAACCTGGTGTTTCCCATTTTCTGCAAGATCTGCGGGGAGCGCCTGCTTACGGATGAGAACGGATTTTTTTGTCCACGGTGTTGGGAATCAAGTCCGCGGATTGAGCGTCCGTTTTGCCCGTTGTGCGGGCGTCCGCATGCGGGTTTGGTGGGGATTGGGTCGCAGTCGAATTTCCCGTGCGCGGATTGCCGTGCCCGGCCCCATCCGCATATCCGGCGGGTATATGGTGCAGCGGAATTCGACGGAGCGGTAGCGCTGGGCATCAAGCTGTTTAAATTTTACGGGCGGGAGCGGATGGTCAAGCCGCTGACTGACTTATTGAAGGACTATATCCGTCGGGAAATGGACCCGGAGGCATATGACGTGCTGGTTCCCGTTCCCCTGCACCGGGTGCGCGAACGGTCGCGGGGCTACAACCAGTCCCGGCTTCTGGCTCAGGGGGTTTTGGGGGAATTTTCCGGCGCATCCCTCGATGAGTCACTGCGGCGGATCCGCCCGACCCGTACCCAGAGCTTGCTCACAGGGCCGGTTCGGGAAGCGAATATCCGGGGAGCATTTGCCGTAATGGGGTATTCGTTAACGGGAAAGGGGGTATTATTGGTGGATGATGTGGTTACTACGGGAGGAACGGTGCAGGAGTGTGCACGGGTGCTTCATCGTGCGGGAGTTAAATGGGTGGATGTATTGGCCGTGGCATTGACTGTAAGCGGTTTGCAGCCGAATGATAAAACATAACTGCACCCCACAGCGGTTATTTAATATCCGCGGTGAGCTTCTTAAATATCGCTGAGATACCCTCGATCTTTTGCAGCTTAACCAGCCGCAACCCATGACGTTTCAGCTTGTCGAACGCGTCTATTTTATCCTTGGCGACTATGCGCCCGGATTCAACGTGGCCTTCATTATTATTGGATACAGCAGTGTACTCAAACACCGGCATGGGAAAACCTCCTTGCCTTTCAGTGACGTTAATGATTACAGAAGGGATATTACATAATAGTCACTGGGCAACCTTCCCCGAAACCATGCCGATTCAAATGTCCACCAACATCAGCCACACAGGGGTTATACCAAAATGCAGGGGTCAAGTCAAGTCCTTTTTGTAATTTTCCCTACAAATAACGTTCCTCCATTATTTGAAGGTCAAGGCAGGCTGCATCCGGTTCTGGAGGTTTTGGAGTTCAGCGGACAAGTTTTGCCGGACCAGATCAAGGAGTGCGTTTTTCTCCAGGTCCGCCACGGGCCGTTTGGCAAGTTCTTGAACGTCCGTTTCGAAACCGCTCCCGCTAAGTGCCTGGGCATTTTCCATGATGTTTTGTTTGAGTTCTTGGGTTCTATAGCGGACGTCGTTCAGGCCCCGCGTACGCAGTTGGAACTCGGTTGGAAATTCATCGGTGACTTCGTTGAAGGCGTTTTCCGCCTGTTTAAGGAAAGCGATAGCTTTTGCGAAGTTTCCGCTTAATCCTTCCTGCTCCGCCTGGGTTTGGAACTCCTTGGCGCGGTTGAGGGCATCCTGATTGGCAGCGAGGCGGGCGTCGCGCGCTGCAATGAGGGACAGTGTTTCGAGCCGGCTCTTTTCGGCAAGGGGATGGAGGGGATTCGCGTCGACGGCGGTTTGGAATGCTTCGAGCGCTGTTTCAAGGTTCTTAGTACGGAGGGCGTCCTGTCCGCGGCGCATGTTGTATTCGGCGATTTTTTCCATGACATCGCGGCGCTCTGGTGCGGCGGCTTTAACTTCCTTGTACTGTTCCATGGCGCGGTCAAAGAGTTCGGCGTTGTAATAGAGATCGCCGATTTTAACGCGCATATCAATGGTCAGCGGGGTGATGGTGTTCAGCCGTTCGGCGGCGATGTCGATTTCATCCGTGTTTTTGCGATGGATATAGAAAGCATAGGCGTCGATTACATACTGCTGCAACTGGGCTTCGGAAACATTTCCAGGCAAGGTATCCCGTGTGAGAATGGAGAACCAGCTATCGGCGACGGCGCGGACGGAACGGCTGGCATCATTGGAGAGGTTGAGGCCGGGGAGTCCGTCAAAGCCTCTTCCGTTTTGATATTCACGGATGATGGCCTCATTCTGTATTCGCGCCTCGTTGAGAACGGGGGGGAAATAGATTACGGGATCAACCAATTGCCGTGTTCCGCTTTTTAAAGCAATGCCTTCTATATGACTTTCCACATCCGCGTAATAGAGGTTGCGGAAGGTGGGATCAACTCCTCTCATGGGAGCCGTTGCGACGGCGACCATTTTGCCAAGCATGCCGAGACGGTAAGCGAAATAGGCGTCGACACGGTCCGGTTTCACGCGTTGCAGGAGCCGCATTTCCAGTTCGATGGCTTCAACGGGATTGCTTTCGAGGGAAGGATAGGTTTCCAACAAGACTTCATTGGAGATCATGACGCCGGCGCGAATATTTCGTTCCAGGCGTTCGAGGGGTATATTCTCTTCCTTGGAGAGTACATAGAGAGCATTCGACACGATGGAGAGTTGCGTTCTAGGACCCCAAGCCTCCCCGGCCCCAGCGATGAGGAGTGTCATGCAAAGTACAATAATCAGACGGGATTTCATGATTGGGCGCCCTCCATTTCGTTTTTGTTTTTGCTGCCGTCCTTTTTGGCTGCATCCTCCACGGCCGATGAGGACGCCTGCTGAAGTTGAGTCACCAGCAATTCCACTTCTTCAGCGCGGGTGCCGGCTCTATTAGCCCCGATCAGTTCCAGATAACGTTTAAGTTCCTCGATTCCATCGGTGATGCTGCTTCGATTCACATACGCCAGACCGAGTTCCAGGTGAGCCGCGGCATAGTCAGGTTCTTTTTGCGTGGCGTTGCGGAATGCTTGGATGGCCGCGTTGGAGTCTCCCCGGAGCAATTCCAGCCGGCCTTGAATTGTCAAGAGCTTGGCCGAAGAGTAGCCCTGTTGCGTGGCACGGCGCACATATTCGGCGGCGCGGTCGGTATTCTCCTGCTGAAGATATGCAAGGGCCATTTGCACGGCGGCTTCGCCGGCGTAGGGGCCGTTTGTGTTGGCAATGCGGTCAAATTCCGTGATCGCTTCAGTATCGAGTTTATTAGCCTGAAGACATAGCGCATAAAAGAAAAGGGCGTCTGGTGTGGCATCCGTGGCGGATTTGATTTCCCTGAAGAGGGAAAGCGCTTCTTCGGTGTTTCCCTGGGCTAATTGAAGCAAGGCCAGCCGCATTTTGGCAGGGGTGGAAAGGGAGGTTTGTTGTTTTATTGCCTCGGTAAGGGCTGCGACGGCCTCGGCAATGTTGCCTTCCAGGGAGTACGTCATTCCCAGAGCGGCGGTGGTGTCACTATCGTTGGGCATCAGTTGTTCAGCTTTTTGGAATTCTTCAATGGCGCTCGGATAATCGCCCTGGAGGGCAAAGGTGATGCCGAGCATACGGCGTGAAGGCGCATGGGCGGGATCGAGCGCCAGCGCTTTCTGAAGGGCGTCGGTCTGACCCTGGGGATCGTTAATAGCGCCAAGCGCCAAGGCGAGCATATACCAGGCTTGCTGGTTGTTCGGGTTATTTTCCACAATACGGCGCAGGTCGGCAATGAGGGCATTGCGCCCCTGTTCTTTTTCATTTTTTCCAGAGACAAGCACGGCAAGCCATGCTGCTTCTTCATCGGTTGGGTCTAACCGGGAAGCTGTTTCGAAGGCAGTGGCGGCATTGCTGAATTGTTGGTTTTGCCACTGCAGCTTGCCCAAGGCAAGAAAGGCTTCTCTGTCTTCCTGATGGCGCTCCGTGTGTTTTTGCAAGACAGCGATGGCGCCCAGAGGATTAGTGGCTGCGAGTTTCTTCGCTTGGGCGATGGGATCCTGGGACAAGTAATAGAGTAATCCTCCCGCGCCCGCGACAAACAGGAAGACCAGCAGCCCGATGCCAATAAGGGGCAGCCACCG
>JAKQOG010000248.1 GCA_029565395.1 Candidatus Hydrogenedentota bacterium
CCGTCGCAAGTCATTCTCCAAGCGCTGATCAAGTCACGTTTGTTGGATGCAAACAGAGCTGCCTTTGGGCGGATTTTTTGCGCGCTTCGCAAATCCAGCTTGTCGGCAATTTTTACGGATATGTGTTTTTTACTTACTAACTATTTGTTTTATAATGGATATATATATTGGCATAATTTGTGCTTGTTACAGATCGTAATGGGTAACAGCCCATTCAGACATATCAATGTTTCAATGCATCCATGGAGAAAGCCATGTCTCATATCACCTCGTCATTGCGTGCAGCAGCCTCGCTGGCGGCTCTCACTTTGTGCACACCGAACTTCGCTCACGCAGTGCCATTTACTTACAGTACGGACTTCAGCGCCGGCGTCGGCGCGGAATGGAACGTCTCGACGTCCTACAACAACGGGGACGCCGGCATCCTCGGCCAGCTGGCCGACGGTAGCGCCACGTTGAGCGTGAACGCCCTGCTCGGCGGCACTTCCAGCCTGGATTTCGACCTTCTCGGCTTCCGAACCATCGATGGCTACAACTGCTGCACAGACAGGTTCAGCCTGTCCTTGAACGGTACAGAAGTGTTCCGTGGCGTATTTTCCCTTGGCGGCGGCGGCAGCGAGGGGATAGAGGTAAATACCTTAGGCGCCGTGGTCAGCGGCAGCGGCACCAGTTCGCGGCATATTGCAATTACCAGCCTGAACTTGCTCTCAGGCGTCAACACCCTTGGATTCACATACGGGGGACTGCAAGGTTACAACGACGAGGCTTGGGGACTGGACAACGTTGCCATGGCTGGTGAAGTCAGCGCACCTTCGGCCGTACCGGAACCGGCCGTGCTTGGCTTGTTTGGCATCGGGCTCCTCGGCTTGGGGTTCGCACGCCGCCGCGCGTGATCTAAACAGAGTATCTGGCCTCGTCGGGGCCAACTTGGCAAAAAGCCGCCTGAGGGCGGCTTTTGCTTGTCCGGCTCTCATTCAACCTTGAAGCAGTAACTGGCGGTTCCCTATCCCTTGTGCGAGGGCCCAAACTGGCTGGTGTTCTGCGCTTTGATGATGCTCGCGGTCGGGTGAGCCCGCTTCCCGCCCGCTGGCTGTGATTGCTAGGGGACGGACCAAGTCTTCCCGGATTCCATTGGGAAAATGACAAGAAGATCGTGGTATGTCTCCTTCTATTCTTGGTCGCTAACACCCTGAAGTGGGCGCGACCGGACCGCCACTTCCCACCTGAACGGCAGGCCGTCAATTCGATTCGCTATCGCGCTTATAAGGCAATTCGGTGACATGGCTCGCACCCAAATTAACGGCATGGTGTCTGTCCCCTGTCATTCTTTGGCGTCAACAAGAATAACGCCCGCTTGCATGCGGGCGTTTTTCATTCCGGCGCAGACTTACACCAGCTCCGCTTCCATCACCTGCTCGAACACGATCCGTCCATCCTCCACATCGACAGGTCATAAAGAAAAATGGGGTCAGACACGATATTCGCATTGGCGCAATCCCATTTTGGGACTAACATCTAACCATGCGTATCGTTGCCATCAAAATCCTCCGCGACTTCTGGATTCGATATCCCTATTCCAGGCCACATCTGGAAGCATGGATCGATGAAGCGCGAAAAGCGGATTGGAAACAACCTTCAGACATCAAAACGATATTCCGCAATGCCAGCATCCTGAAAAACCGCCGCGTGGTATTCAACATCAAAGGCAATGACTACCGCTTGATCGTGGCCGTGGCCTACCGCTTCGGGGCGATCTACATCAAGTTCATCGGCACACATGCCGAATACGATGCCATTGATGCCGAAACGATTGAAATGGAGTTATGAACATGGACATCCACCCCATCCGTAGCGAAGACGACTACCGCGCAGCCATGCGGGAAATCTCAGCCTTCTTCGACAATGAGCCCGAGCCGGACACCCCGGAAGGCGACCGTTTCGACATCCTGTTGACCCTGGCGGAGTCCTTTGAGGCCAAGCATTTCCCGGTCGATTTGCCCGATCCGGTGGAGGCCATCAAATTCCGGATGGAACAAAGCGGACTCACTCCCAAAGACCTGGAGCCAATGATCGGGCGGATGAACCGGGTGTATGAAATCCTCAACCGGAAACGGCCACTGACGCTGACCATGATTCGCAAACTGCATGCGGGGTTGGGGATACCGGCGGAAAGTTTGATCAAAGCGGTGGACCAAGTGCCCGTGGCTTGAAGATAGCGGGCCCAGCACATGTATGCATACTGCGGCCTTTCATCCAGAAAAACGCCCGCTTGCATGCGGGCGTT
>JAKQOG010000261.1 GCA_029565395.1 Candidatus Hydrogenedentota bacterium
CCCGTCTCACCATTTGAAAACCCCGTATTGATTCAGTAAATGCGGGGTTTTCTTTTTCACGGGGGGCAGACCACCCCGGCTGAACGCCGATGGGCACGGATGGACAACAGGGGCGTCTCCGCGCATGGGGTGTCATTTTCTTGGCCTTGAGTCCCCCGTCTCGGTTACCATCCGGGCACCATGACCTGCGATGAACTTCAGACGATTCTGGGCAAAATCGAAGCCCCCGTGATTCTGCTGGAGGGGACGAGGGCGCTGCCGGATGGGGATGCGGCGAAACTGGAGGCGGTTGCGCGGCGGCTGGCGGAGGCGTTTCCACAGGCGCGGTTCCGCACCGGAAACGCGGAGGGCGCGGATGCGGCGTTTGCGCGCGGTGTGGCGGCAGTGGATCCGGAGCGGCTGGAATACGTGCTGCCGTACGGCGGCCACCGGAAAAACGCGCTGGCATCGAAGTCCTACCAGATCACGTTGACGGATCTGCCGAAGGTGGCGGAGGAGCGGGCGGCGCGGGATACGGCGGAGGCTTCGCCGGCCTACGGTTCCATGCTGGCCAAGCGGGAAAAGGTGCCGAGCGTGGGGGCCAAGGCGCGCTATCTGCTTCGGGACACGCTCAAAGTCACCGGTGCGCCGGAGAACGGGTTGCCGCCGGCAACCGTCGGCTTGTTCTACGTGAATGCGGCGGACCCGATGAAAGGCGGCACGGGCCACACCATCCGCGTCTGCCGCCGCCGGGGCGTCCCCGTGGCGTTCCAAGAAGAATGGATGGGGTGGTTTCCTGCCGAATGAGGCCGGCAAGCGAATCGACAATTCGGGCGGGGTTTGGTAGGAAATGAGGCCGGAACCGGCAGTAGTCAGAGACAGGCTGAAAATATCGATTTATCGGGTGACCCCTTTGTTGACCCCTAACCATTAAGAGAACTGATGCCGACGCTGAACTGGATTGGAAAAGACGCGGTGATCCGGCACCACAAGGAGGTGCCGTTCCGGTTGCTGGAGCCGGATGCCGCGCTTTCCCACGGTGAACCGGGCGGCAATCTGATTGTCCAGGGCGACAACCTGGATGCGCTGAAGGCGCTGCTGCCGAAATACGGCGGGCGCGTCAAATGCATCTACATCGACCCGCCCTACAACACCGGCAACGAGGGGTGGATCTACAACGACAAGGTCAATTCCCCCGAAATCAACAAGTGGCTCGGACAGGTCGTCGGCAAGGAGGCCGAAGACCTCTCCCGCCACGACAAGTGGCTCTGCATGATGTATCCGCGCATGGTGCTGCTGAAGCAGTTTCTCCGCGAGGACGGCGCCATCTTTGTATCCATCGATGACAACGAAGTGGCGAGTTTGCGGCTGCTCATGGATGAGGTGTTTGGAAAACGGAATTTTGTGGAAACAGTAATCTGGCAGAAAAACTATGCGCCGAAGGCATCTTCAAAGCATTTTTCCGAAGCCCACGATTATATCGTCGTGTACAAGGGGGAAGGGACATGGGGGCGTAATCTGATTCCTCGGTCTGAAAAACAGAATAAAAACTATAAGAATCCTGATGATGATCCAAGAGGACCTTGGAGACCAAACAATCTGGCTGCTAGGAATTACTATAGTAAAGGGACCTACTCAATAAAATGTCCATCAGGACGAATTATTAAGGGGCCACCTTCTGGGTCATACTGGAGGGTTTCAGAAGAGAATTTTTGGAAACTTGATAAGGAGGGGAGAATTTGGTGGGGTAAGGACGGGAATAATGTTCCCGCACCGAAGATTTTTTTATGTGAAGTAAAAGACGGGGTCGTTCCAATGAGTTTGTGGCCTTATAGTGAGGTAGGCCATACTCAAGAGGCAAAACAAGAATTATTGGATATAATCACATTTTCTGAATCCGACGATGTTTTCATCACTCCCAAGCCCACGCGTTTAATCCAGCGCATCCTACAAATCGCCAGCGACAAAGGCTCGATCATCCTCGACAGTTTTGCGGGTTCTGGGACGACGGGGCACGCGGTGTTGAAGCAGAATGCGGAGGATGGGGGGAACCGGAAATTCATTCTGGTGGAGATGGAAGAGAAGATTGCGGCGGGGATCACGGCGGAGCGGGTGCGGCGGGTGGCGGGGGGATATACCGATTCCAAA
>JAKQOG010000274.1 GCA_029565395.1 Candidatus Hydrogenedentota bacterium
CATCCCCGCATATCCCCCTGTCATCCCCGCGCAGGCGGGGATCCAGTTTCTGTTGGCAAAAGGTGGTTCCCCGCCTGCGCGGGGATGACACGCCCCCACCACCCCACATCACAAGAAGGCCACACCCTCCCGCGACCAGCCGCCCCAAATGCGGATCGAGGGTCTCTCTCCCTCACTCCTCCCCCAGAGGTCAGCCGACCGCCGCCGCAAAGCGCCCCTCCGATGGAGTGGGGCGCGGCTCGGCGGGCTTACGCCATTAATTTTGGGCCAGACATCGCTCCCGGGAGATTTTTGATTTTCAATCATACCCCAATAGAAAAATGGCCGGGAGAATCTTGGGCGCAGCTAATGGCGGGAATCTAAAGCCTTGTGCTCGAAATCTATTCGATTGAAAGAAAATGAATATTCAGCGCACTTCACAAATGAAACAACAACTGTCCCCATTTCTGTCCACAGGGCATCACGAGACTGGGAAATATGGCCGTGTGCCAGCACGGAACCGTCAAGTTGAAAATCTGCATTAGGGCGAAATTTTGTCATTGCCCGACCGGGCGCTTTACTTCAAATTTGGTTTTATGGCTCTGAGACCACTAAATCTTGTGGGGGTTGGGAGCCACTCGTTGGAGCGAGCAGCCCCCTAGTAGAAACAACCCGACCGTGGTGGTCTCTTGGTTGTGTCCCTGTTGTGCAACGCCAACTGGGATCGGTCAAGCAGATAGCCAAAGTCCGAAAAAAGAAAGGATGGCCCCGGATGACTGGGCGCTGCTTGATGTTGCGCGACCGAAAGGTTCGCGTCGATGATAAAGGTCTGGTATCGCTGGACGATATCTTTTCTCTCGCAAACAAGCCGAACGGAAAGTCACCGTTCGCGTGGTACCGCGGGAACAAGAAAGGCGCGTTTGTGCTTGCGGCACACAACCGCGTCGGTGGGTCCGATGGCGGAAAAATCCGCATATCGGACGTTCTTCGTATGGGTTCGGCAGAGAATGGAGGATGGTGGGCCCACCCCATTATTGCGGCTTCTTATGCAGGGCACTTGAACCCTGCACTGGAAGTTGAGGTGCACGAAGTCTGGTTGCGCTACAAGTCGGGAGATGATTCGCTTGTTGATGAAGTTCGCAGCAATGCACAAAAGAAGGATGGTCGATGGGGTAATGTTCGCCGCTTGGGTATTGATCGACGGAAAGACTATACCGCCTCTCTGTCCGATCACGGCGTATTTGATGGCAAAGACTACGCCCGTTGCACCAACGCAGCGTATCGCTCCTTGTTTGGTGCAGCCGCCTCCGCATTGAAAGCGCAGCGCAAAATTCCAGCGCGGCGCAGTCTCCGCGATACGATGTCATCAGCAGAATTGTCCTATCTCGCGGCGGCAGAGACGCTTGCGGCAGAAAGGATTGAGGATGAGAATCCTTACGGTGTTGACGCATGCGCCAAGGCAACCTCCAGAAGTTCCGATCGCATCCGAGCGGCTATTGAAGCAGATCGAGCAGACCGAAACCGCGCACTCTTTGATGGAGGCGAACACGATGCCCAGAGTTAGCTCCACCGCCATTGATCGCGTTGAATGGGAAGCGGGAAGGCTCACGATCTGGTTCGACAGTGGCAGGCGATACGATTACTTCTTAGTGCCGGAGCGCATCTACAGTGGCTTGATGTCCGCCGAGTCCAAGGGCCGTTTCTTCAACCAGCACATTCGCGGCAAGTTCTGACGGGTTACAGTCCTGTAGGTGGAGGCTGCAAGGTCTCCACCCCCTTAACAAACCCCTAACGCCCACAACCAACCCATTGGAATCCCTTGCGGACTCCATTCTGTCCCGCGTGGACAGACCTCACCCGTTCACATCCACCACCACCCGGCCCTGCACCCCTCCCCGCAGGATCGCGGCCCCCAGGGCGGGCAGGTCCGAGAGGGTGGCGGGGCGGATCATCGTCTCCAGTTTCTCCAGCGGCAGGTCCGTCACCAC
>JAKQOG010000281.1 GCA_029565395.1 Candidatus Hydrogenedentota bacterium
TACGCCAAACAACAAAGCCGCCACGGTGCTTGAAAGAGAAAAGAGAAAATCCCAGAGTCCCCGCCATGCGCCACTATCCACCTTGCCACGGAACTCCAATGCCGCCGCACGAAAAATCAATGCACACAACAACAGCATAAAAGCGGTATAAAATGTAGAAAACACCGTGGCATACGCAACGCGGAACGCCGCGAACAACGCGCCGCCAAAGGTAATCAACCACACCTCGTTCCCATCCCACACGGGGCCAATAGCATTGATAATAATCCGGCGGTTTTCTTTACGGGCGAATAAATGGAGGATGCCCGCGCCTAAATCGAATCCGTCCAATATGGCATAGCCAGCCATCAACACGCCCAATAAAACGAACCAAATAATATTCAGATCCATGTTATTTATCCTCCCCGGCATTTGCCGCCGCCATGGTTTCTTCGGGGCCTTTGTGCACCTTGGCGGCTATGATGAACAGATAAAGAATGAACAAGATGGAATAAATGCCCGTAAACATGAGGGTGGAACCAAGCACTTGGCTTGCCGAGACGCTTTCGGACAATGCGTCTTTTGTCCGGAGCATGCCCTGGACAATCCACGGCTGCCGCCCCACTTCCGCCGCGATCCAGCCCAGTTCATTGGTCAGGTACGGCAAGGGGAAGGCCAGCACAAAAATCCATAACAACCAGCGTGTTTCAAACAGCTTTTTCCGCCACCAGAAAACAAGCCCCAGAAAGGTAAGGCCAAGCATCGCCGTTCCCAAAGCAATCATGCCATGAAAGGAGAAAAAAGAAATGACCACCGGCGGCCAATCGTCCTTGGGGAACTTATCCAACGCTGTTACAGGCTTTGTGAAACTATTGTACGCAAGCATGCTAAGTCCGCCGGGGATGCCAAACCCATACAACACTTTTTCCTGCGCTACATCCGGATATCCGATCACATAAAGGGGCGTGCCACCCTCCTCCGTTTTGAAATGACCTTCAAACGCGGCCAACTTCGCAGGCTGCGTGGTGGCCAGCAATTGGCCCTGTCGATGTCCGGCGCCCGCAGTCGTGAACACGGCAAGAAAGCCCACTACTAGCGCAATTCGGAAACAACGTTTCGCAAAGTCCTCATGCCGTTTTCTCAACAGGTACCAGGCGGACACACTCATGACCACAAAGCTGGCTGTGACCAAAGCCGCGGTAATGACATGCGCAAGCCGTGCCACGGATGACAGATTAAAAAACATTTCCCAGAAATCCGTGATCTGGGCGTGCCGGTTCAGACCTTCTCCAACGATTTCAAAGCCGGCGGGCGTCTGCTGCCAGGAATTGGCCACTACAATCCACACGGCGGACAACGTAGCGCCCACCGCCACCATGAGCGTTGCGAAGAAATGCATTCCCTTGGAGACCCTGTTCCAGCCAAACACCAGCACGGCCAAAAAGACGGATTCGAGGAAAAAGGAGAGGATGGCCTCGGCGGCAAGCGGCGCTCCGAAAATATCGCCGACAAAGCGCGAATACGCCGCCCAATTGGTGCCAAACTCAAATTCCATCACAATGCCTGTGGTAACCCCCATCGCAAAGGTGGCGGCAAAAATCTTGGTCCAGAATTTCGCCATCTGATCATAGACCGCCGCGCCCGTGCGCAAATGCTGCGCCTTCATAATGACCAATAGCCACGCCAATCCTATCGAGAACGGGGGGTAAAGGTAATGAAAAGACGCGGTAAGCGCGAATTGCAGACGGGCCAGGAATTCAACATCCCATTGCATACACATTCCTCCAGACAACTCAATATTCAATAGAAGGCTTGTCTAAACAGATAGTGCCAGTGACAACCCTTGGGCTCTCCGCGAAAAAAACACATTTTCGCGGAGTTTTATTCCGTATGAAACACTTCTTCCATATTCGCCCACCATTCCCCTTCGGCCCGCGTGGGCAAAGGCTCCTGGCAAGGCTTGCAGACCGCCCACCACCGCTGCGTTTCCGGATCCTGGGCCATTTTTCCCATATCCCCGTCAAAATCCGTTCCAATATATTCAAAATAACTGAACAACAGGCCGTCTTTGTGATAAATGGAGTAGTTCCGGATGTTGCATTCCCGGATCTTGGCCAGCACCCCCGGCCAGACCGCCGCATGCAACCGCTTGTACTCTTCCAGCTTTTCAGGCTTCACGCCCAAGACCATGCCATACCGTTTCATACACAATCTCCCAAATGGTTTTCTACACCGTTCTCAGAGGATAATTTCCAAATTCCCGTAATGTTTCTATCGCCAGCGCATAACTTTCCGGCGTCACTCCACCGCTGATCGAGTGGTCCGACTGAAAGATCCAACCGCCGCCTTGGGCCGCCCGGAGCTTGTATCGAACCTCACGGCGAATAGCGTCCGGATCGCCTGACTCCAACACCCGCACATCAATATTGCCGCAGAAGGCCAGCTTCCCGGCATAGCGTTCTTTCAGTTTTACTACATCGAGACCGGCCTTCGCCTCCAGGGGATTATACGCATCCAATGCCATCTCCACGAAATCATCAAAAATATCCGTGGCATTGCCGCATCCATGGTAAATCACCATCAGGCCGTTCCGATGGAACAAGTCGATCAATGCTTTCACATGCGGCTTGAACATGTCCCGCCACCGTGCCGCGCCAAACAGCATCCCTTTCACATACGCCACATCCCCCCAGATGTACATCCCGCACAATCGCCCTCTTCCGGCGTCAATCTGTGCCTGCGCATGCCGCAGCATGAACTCGCCAATGCGATCAATAAAAGCGGCAAGGGCTTCGTAGTCCGTCGCCATCCAGATGAGCGCATTTTCCGAACCAATGCAGCGCCAGAGATATTCAAAGGGATCGCAAACCGATCCGAACATGGCAAAATCGCCCGCATAGGCATCTACGCGGTCATCCCAGGCCGGGATATTCCGTCCGAGCGCATCCCCCACGCCATTTATTTGATCATCGCCCGCTATGAAGAAGCGCCGCGGGTCTGCGGGATCGTCAAAACCGAATTCCGCCATCTGTTCCGGCTGCGTGATGGAAAAGGCCTCGAAATGCGGCATGGGTTTTTTGCCGGAACGGCGAATCGTGGCCCCAAACCCCGTTTTCACCACCACTTCATCACCGTCGTCGTGCAGAATCTCAAAAGGCTGGATACGGGGGTCCATATTCGGATTGATTACAACGTAGTCAAGGTCAAAATACCGGTAGGGATCGAAATCAGCCCCCCATTTTGCCTTGCACTGTTCCATAAACAGGGTCCAGTAAAACTCCCCCACCGGCACCCGGTCGCCTTCCTCGTGCGCCAGCGCCCTTTGTATCCGCTCAATTTTTTTTTGCGCGTCCGCCATGGTATTGCTCCTGTTCCGGCATCCTGGAATTTGGGCCTCTGGCTCACGCTACCAAAAATCGCCCCCTGAACTCCATAAAGAGGTACTGCCCTCTTTGCAACGGGGATGACAGATCTTTCTATTGTTTATTCAGACAATTGACTTTTACTCAATCCCCATTGCCTTCTAGTGCCCCAAAGGATATAATTTCACTATGAAAAAGGAATATGATTTATCACGAGGGCAACGAGGACGATTTGATCATCCTGACACGACATTCAACCTTCCTGTGTTCTCGTACAAGGAAAAGCGCCATGAGTCTGACTCAGATAGAAGATGAAGCATTAAAGCTAACGGAACAAGAGAGGGCTATTCTTGCTGAACGCCTTCTGGATAGTCTGGACGGGGATAGTGCCGGCCTTAATGAAGAGCGTTGGCTTGACGAAGCAGAACGCCGCTATCGCGCATATAAGGCCGGCCAATTGTCCGCTCGTCCTGCAGAGGAGGTTTTCAGAGACGCATACCGGTGCTTGAAATGAAGTCCCTGCGTTTTCTTTCTCCTGCGGAAAACGAGATGCTGAAAGCGGCACGGTATTATGAATCCAAATGTTCCGGTTTAGGTTGCCGTTTTCTGGGCGAAGTGGAGCGTACTACAGAGGCTATTTCTGCTAATCCACGGGCAGGGGCGATATTCCGAAGAAATATACGCCGGCGCCTCCTTCCTCATTTCCCTTTTTCCCTGCTTTACAGTATCAGCAATGAAGAAATTCTTGTCGTTGCTGTTATGGATTTGCGTCGAGATCCTGAGTACTGGATAAACCGTCTTTAAGTATTTGGGAATTCCCCGGCCTGAAATCGTATTTCCTTGGTAAAGGATACGGTCTACTCCTATCATGATTTTAGCGTCGGTAGAAGTGCGTGCTTTGGCCGAAGAGGGCGGCGGCGGATTCCATAACGGTTTCGTTGAGCGTGGGATGGGGATGTATGGTGAGAGCCACGTCGCTGGCAAGAGCGCCCATCTCGATGGCCAGTGCGCCTTCGGCGATGAGTTCGCCTGCACCCGGCCCGATGATGCCAAGCCCCAGCACCTGCTGTGTATCTGCGTCACAAATGATCTTCGTCAGGCCTTCCCCTCGATGCAACGTTGCCGCGCGCCCGGATGCGCTCCACGGGAACTTCGCTACCCGGATATTCCACCCCGTCTTTTCGGCCTCGGCTTCCATAAGACCGCACCACGCAATTTCCGGATCCGTAAACACCACCGCCGGGATCGCCTGCGGCTCAAATGCCACATTCTCACCCGCGATCACCTGCGCGGCCACACGGCCCTCATGCAACGCTTTGTGCGCGAGCATGGGTCCGCCTACAACATCGCCAATCGCGAAAATATTGGATTCCGCGGTGCGGCGCTGCGCATCCACGGAAATAAATCCGTGTTCATCCACGCGGATATTCGTGTTCTTCAATCCCAACCCGCTGGAATTGGGTTTTCGCCCAACACTTACCAGCACCTTGTCGAAAGTCTGGACCGCTTTTGCGATTTTCGGGCCCTTGAACGTGACTCTAATGCCGGTTTTCAGCAGCTTCATCTCAAGTACCGTGGCACTCAAGTGAATTTCATCAAACCGGCTGGAAAGGCGTTTCTCCAACGGCTTGACCAGATCCTGGTCCACGCCCGGAAGCAATCCCTCCATCATTTCCACCAGCGTCACTTTTGATCCCAGCGCGGCATACACCGTGCCCAATTCCAGACCAATGTACCCGCCACCGATCACCAACAGCGTCTTCGGGATATCCGGCAGTTGAAGCGCCTCCGTGGAATTCATAATGCGCGGTGAATCAATCAACGGACCGAACAGTATGGGCCGTGATCCCGGCGCGAGAATCATATAATCACAGTGAAGCATTTCTTCGGAGCCATCCTCCCGGAAAATGGCAAGCGTATGGGGGTCTTCGATAGTTGCCCGCCCCTGGACATAGTGAATCTTTCGGGCAGAACAAAGTTGTCCCAGCCCATCCGTGAGCTGCTTCACTACTTGCTGTGTACTTTGCCGCACAAGATCAAGTTCAACCCGCGGCGCCCCAAAATGCACCCCATATTGCTCCGCTTCCCGTGCATCATTAAGCAGTTTCGCCACATGCAGCAACGCCTTGGAAGGAATGCACCCCCGGTACAAACATGTCCCGCCGGGTTTCTCTTCCGCATTGATGAGCGTTACCTCTAAACCAAGGTCCGCCGCCATAAACGCCGCAGCGTATCCACCGGGGCCCCCACCTATGACCGCTACTTGAGTTTTCTGTATATTAGCCATTGTGATTTCCTTTTTTCGGGGTCCGGGATCCGGGGTCCGGGGTCCGGGGCACGGACGGGGATGACTCAAGAGAATGGATTAATTTGTTGAGCATTTGGCCAATTTCCTGGGCTAATTTCCAAACCTCCACCGCTTGGGTGCGCTGGATAAATTTTAACCGGACAGCAATCGTCAGTAATGTTTCCAACTCCGTCAAGGATCCTCGGGAAATACAGAGATGATGAACATAATCACCTCGGTATTTTCGTCCATGTCCTTCTGCTATGTTGGAAGGAATTGACACTGCTGCCCTTTGGATCTGGCTCGTTAATCCATATTTTTCTTCGTTTGGGAAATCCTTTGTTAATCTGTATGTTTCAACAACCAGATCCATAGACTTTTTCCATACGTCCAACTCACGATATGTCTTAAATGCCATACTCTTTTCCCCTTAATTTATTCAGTTTCATCCAATCCTTTTGCCAATGCACCTACATACTCTTTAAAAAATATCTCCGTTTCGACAGCACCAACATTGCTCATTTTGTTTCTTTATCTGGATCCCGGACCCCGGATCCCGGACCCCGGACCCCGCTCCTACTCCTCCATCCACAACACCCAGGGTTTTTCCAGGGCCTCTGCCACAAACCGCAGAAATCGCGCGGCATCCGCGCCATCGATAATGCGATGGTCATAAGAAAGACCAAGGGGCAATATGAGGCGGGGGACAAACACGCCCTCCCGATATACCGGCGCCACGCTGGATCGAGACATAGCCAGCAGCGCCACTTCGGGGGCATTGAGCACAGGCGTGAATCCGGTGCCGCCTAAGCCGCCCAGATTGGAGACAGTGAACGTGCCGCCCTGCATGTCTTCCAAGGCCAGTTTCCGGACGCGGGCTTTTTCCGCAAGTTGCGGCAGTTCCATCGCCAGATCCTTAATGCTCTTGCTTTCCACATTCCGCACCACGGGCACCAGGAGCCCGTTGGGCGTATCCACCGCCACGCCGATGTTGAAATATTTTTTAAGAATGATGCGATGTTGTTCCATATCCACCGATGCGTTGAATTTCGGAAACTTCTGGAATGCCGCCGCCAGTACCTTTAATACAAAACAGATCAGCGTAAGCCGGCCACCCTGCGCTTCAATCTGCTTGGCGAATTTTTTGCGGACGTCCTCCAGTTCCGTCACATCGGCCTTGTCGAAATGTGTAACGTGCGGAATGGTCGTCCAGGCTAATGTCATGTGTTCGGCGGTTTTCCTGCGCACCGTGTTCATCGGTTCAAGCGCAATCGGACCATACGCATCCTGTCCTGTTTCCAGAGCAGGCGCTATTGGCGTCGGCGCCGGCGTTGCCGGAGCGGGCACTGGCGCTGACTTACTTTGGGCAAACGCCATCACATCCTGCGCAGTAACACGTCCGGAGGGATCGGCCGTCGGGATCTGTTCCAAATCCACGCCCATGGATCGGGCCAAGCGGCGTACCGACGGCGACGCGAGTACCGATCCGGAGGCCGGACGGGACACTGTTACGGCGGGTTTGGGAGGAGGCGGGGGTGTGGGTGCTGCGACGGGTGGCACTTCCTTGGGCGGCGGAGGAGATGGAATGGGTTCGGGTTCTTTAAAGGCGGGGGCGGCTGCACTTTCGGCAATGACCAAAATCACCGTGCCTGCCTTGACATTTTGGCCCGTGGTTACCCGCACTTCCGCAACGGTTCCCGCAATGGTGCAGGGAATTTCCGCCACCGCCTTGTCCGTTTCCACTTCCAGCACAATCTGGTTCGCGGACACTGCATCGCCCACATTTACCAGGATCTTTGAAATGGTGGCGGAACTGACATTCTCGCCCAATTCCGGCAGTCTGAATTCTATCGCCATGGGTATGCTCTTTCGGTTGTTACCGTCACTATAAACCTAAACAGGATTTTCTGCCAGAATCATCCCATTTTGTTCCGGACTCAACGCCTGCCCATCTCCTGCAACACACGGCGGCACACATCCGGCCGGTTGGTAATGATGGCATCAACCCCCAGACGGGCCATGCGCCGCATCCCGGCTTCCTCGTCCACGGTCCATACCGTCACCGTCTTGCCCCAGCGGTGAAATTGTTTTACTCGCGCCGCCGTCACGGCGTTCTGATTGATATTGGCGCCTTTCGCCCGGATCAACCGGTTGAACTTCAAAAAGTCTTCCCAGTGCTGTGGATTGTCTTTCTCCTCCAGACACAAATACTCCGTGCGGATCTCCGGCGCTTCCGTCAACGCGGTAAAGCAAATAACCGGCGAGAAGGACTGAATTACCACCTGCTTTTCCATGTGATGTGCCCGCACGGACGCGATCACCTTCCGGGTCAATTCCAGATTCGGCGTGTTGTCCGCCTCGATCATGTTTATCAATTCCCGGCGTAACTTCTTGCTCATCCGTTTCCGGTCACTAACATGTGTGAACATGCGTTTAATCAAATCTTCATCTTCGATGGTTTTTTTAACCTCGATATAAACGCCGATTTTGTTTTTCGCAAGCTCCAGCGCTTCATCCAGTGTGGGCATTTGCTCCCCTTTGAATTTGGGATTATATTTCCCGCCAACATCCAGCGCGCGAAGCTCCGCAAGCGTCTTATCCACCACATTGCCATGCCCATTTGTTGTTTCGTCCAGTTCCATGTTATGCACCACCATCACATGACCATCCTTGCTCAGGCGGCAATCCAGCTCAAACCAATCCGCCTTCATCTCCATGGCCAGCCGGAACGATGCCAGGGTATTCTCCGGGGCATACGCAAAGGCCCCCCGGTGGCCAATCACATCAATACATCCCCGGGGTGCGCCCGGTTGAAACGAAGTGACACATCCCGCCAATAACAACGGGGCCGCCAACGGCAGATACATCATAGACCGCATTAGGTACTACTCCTCTTTAAAACACGGGGCAATTGCTTACATGCGTCCGGGAATAATAGCAAACCTTGACCTGTTAGGTGAATTTAAGCAGAAATGGATTAACACGTATGAAGATACTCCGGAAAATTATCGCGATTGACGAAGATCTGTGTACCGGATGCGGGGTATGTGTGCCTTCCTGCCACGAAGGCGCCATTCAAATCATTGACGGGAAGGCCCGGCTGATTTCCGACCGCTACTGCGATGGTTTGGGCGCATGCCTGGGGCATTGCCCCACCGGCGCACTGCAGGTAGTGGAACGCGAAGCGGAAGACTTCGACGAAGAAGCTGTGAAAGCGCATCTTGCCGGTCAGACAACTCCGGCCCCTCATGAAGGGCATACTTGCCCTTCCGCCCGCATGACACAATTTGCTCCTCGCCCCGTGGATACTGCAACGCAGGAATCGCTGGCCTCCGAATTGACCCATTGGCCGGTGCAGATCCGGTTGGTGCCGCCCCATGCCCCATTTCTCCAGGGCGCGGATCTCCTGGTTGCAGCGGATTGCACACCCATTGCCTATGCAAATTTTCATCGTGATTTCGTGAAGGAGAAAACGGTGATGATGGGTTGCCCCAAATTCGATAATACTCAGGAATACATCCAACGCTTCGCGGATATTTTTTCACAGGCAAACATTAAAAGTGTAACCGTGGTGGTGATGCAGGTGCCCTGCTGCCAGGGTTTGCCGATGATCATACAGCGCGGCATGGAAATGTCTGGAAAACAAATCCCCGGCGAAGTTGTTATACTGACATTGCAAGGCGGTATCCTGGCGAGAAAACCATTGGGCAACTAAAGGGGAATAAAAGCGATGCGGAGACAGGCCATCCATGAACGCCTTTGATCGCGGCGCGGCGTATTACGAGGCGTTTGCGAACGCTACCCAACGTCTGCGCCGCGAAGGACCGTTTTTACTGGAGCAACTGCAACGCGCCCCGGGAAACCGCGTGTTGGATATGGCGTGCGGCACCGGTCCCCATGCCCTGTTTTTTGCGGAGAATGGCGCGGATGTAACCGCTATTGATTTCAGCGAAACCATGTTGGCGTACGCAAAGGAACATCGTCCGCACCCCCATATCACCTACACCCCGGGTGACATGCGGGCGGCAACAGGTGGACCCTATGATCTTGCCCTGTGTCTGGGTAATTCACTGTGCCTTCTGAACACTGAAAACGATTTGCACGCGGCCTTCATCGGTGTTTTTAAGGCATTATCCCCTGGCGGATTATTTGTCACCCAAACACTCAATTATAGCGCCCCCGCCGCGCGCGAACCCCGCCACCGCATCGAACGCGCCAAGATTGGCGATGAGCAGGTTGTTGCGGTGAAAAGCTTAGTGCCTGACGAAAACCATACCCTGCTGTCCCTGAATTACTTCGCACATACACCCGAAGGATACGAAACCATCTCCGAAGCCACTATGCTGCGTAATTGGACGGAGGAGGAGTTGTTAGATATTGCCCGCGACGCGGGCTTTGCTTCTTTAGAAGTGTTTGGCTCCTGCGAGAAGAAGCCATTTGAGCCCGAAGGCTCTACAGACATTTTGCTGGTATTACGAAAAAGCGAGAAGGTGTAACTGGGAAGACTGGGAAGACTGAGAGGACTGGGAAGTCTGGGATGAATGGAGGGCTGGGGACTATCTATTTTGGCGCCAGGAGATAGCGCCGCTCACTCACTTCTCTTTGTTCTGTCTTTTTGTTCGGCTTTCTGTTGTTCTTCGCGCGTGCGTAGACGGGCACGGGTCATTTGTTCGCGGAATCCGCCATTCTTGAGAAAGGCTTTACCCAAGCTATGCATTTGGTGGTCGAGGAGATAGGTGGCTTGGTGAATAAGGCATATGGCGATGTTGGCTACCACTTCGGCGGGGCGGGTTTGGGTGAACTCACGGAATAGTTCGAAGGAAAGGGGATTGGTCATCCCGAGTTTACGAACATACCCGGCTTCCCTGCCTTGTTTATCCCAGATGGGCAAATCCCTCACCCGGAGGTAATCGAGATAGTCTTCCAGTAGTTCTTCCAGACTTGAACGGGCGACATTGGTCAGTGTGATCTCGGATTCCCGGGAGGTTGTACCGGCCTTGCTGCCTTCAATGATATTTTGTTTGCCGGAGCGCGCAGCCTGGACCATTTGTTTGGTGGTGCGCTCGTCATTAGCAAGAAAGCGCTTGCAGAAACGATACGTGATTTGGTAAATCACTTCGGATTTCTGATAGGTGAGGAGGGTGTGGTAATCACCCCGACCCTTGATCAAGGACTGGGAAGACTGGGAAGACTGGGAGG
>JAKQOG010000007.1 GCA_029565395.1 Candidatus Hydrogenedentota bacterium
TATTGAAGGGGAAGGGGCAGAAGGCGAAGAAGGTGAGGGCATGCCCTCCGAAGGTCTCATTGAAGGAGAAGAGAGCGAGGGCATGCCCTCCGAAGGTTTACCGGAGGAGGGTCAAACAGAAGGCATAACCGAAGGCTCCATTGAGGGCGAGGGAATAAGCGAAGGAGAAGGCCAAATCGAATATCACACCGCGGACCAGAATGGCGACCATCACATCAGCCTCTGCGAACTCCTCCGCGTTATCCAGCTCTACAATATCCGCGCGTATCATTGCCAAGCGGGCACCGAAGACGGCTACGCCCCAGGTGCAGGAGAAGACCACGCCTGTATACCTCACGCCAGCGACTACAAACCTCAAGACTGGTACATCGGATTACTTGAACTCCTCCGCCTCATCCAATTCTACAATTCCGGCGGATATCACTTATGTGAAGGAAGCGAAGACGGTTTTTGCCCCGGTCCGTAGGAAGCCTCGCTCAAAAAACACATCGCAATGCACTGGAATCTAAGGAAGAAGTCGTCAGTGTAACGCGCCATGATTGCATCGCGGCGCGCATACTGCAGGCAGAGGCTGGCTGGCAGAGGCAAAATGATTCTTCCGTGCGGCACGCCTTCCTTCACCTTGCGCCACACGCCTAGATCGTCTCTGGCACGGAAAAGGGTTCGCGGCAGGCGCAGGAGAGCAAGCGGTTGGCTTCATCGTCATTAATGAATTTCTCTGCTTGCGCATCATAGGCGAGCGCACGTCCCAAGCGGTACGTGTTTTCGTCGAGATTCATATCGGTGACGTCGGTTAAATGCTGTTTCATGCTTCCCCACGCTTCGCCCGCCATGGCATCATCATCCAGAAGTGATGGCGAATGCGTGAAAGACATGTCCTCGCCCAATCGGTACGAGATGTTTCCCAAGTGGCAAAGCATGGAAGTCAAATGGCCCTCGACAATTTCCGACTTCAAGTCCTCGCGTTTCCGGCTTCGCACACACTCGATGAAATTGGCGAAGTGCAACTGTTGCGGGTCCACGCTGGGAGCGTCCGAGGGGACATCGACCCGTTTGCCTGTGAGCGTGACCTTCTTTTGGGTCTCTGCCGCATCCACTTCCGGCAAGGGTTCGCTGGTGTTCTTTCCCTTTGGATAGAAACGCCCATGCTTAATCACGCCGCCGGTTGTGTAGAATTCATTGGTTACCTTGGTTGTTCTGTCATCAACCAGCCCGCGATCTTCAAAGAAGATCTTCGCTTCGCCGAAGTCGATTATGGTCAATTGCGTATTTGGCGTCTGGCCTTGATCCTTGTATCCAAAACGGCCTCCCAGACTGATCACACGCTGCGGCGCGGCGCCTTCCGGCATGGCCCAACGGGCAATGTCCATCTGATGCACACCCTGGTTGCCGATTTCACCACAGCCGAAGTCCCAGAACCAGTGCCAGTTATAGTGGACGAGGTTCTCGTGATAGGGTTGCTGAGGCGCCGGACCGAGCCAAAGGTTGAAATCCAATCCCTGGGGCGGCTCTTTGGGAGCTTTAACGCCGATGCTCTGCCGTGGCTTGCTCGCATAGCCGTAGGCCACCAGCAGTTTGCCATACTTGCCGCTGCGAATTGCCGCCATCTGGTTGATGAATGCCGGATTGGAACGGTTTTGTGTGCCATGCTGCACGATACGGTCAAACTTACGGGCTGCTTCGATCAATCTGCGTCCTTCGAGAATGGTGTGGCTGCACGGCTTCTCTACATAGACGTCCTTGCCCGCCTGGCACGACCAAATGGCCAAGAGCGTGTGCCAGTGATCCGGCGAGGCTATCGATACCGCATCGATGTCCTTGTCGTTAAGCGCTTCGCGCAGGTCCTGTATGCACTTGGGCGTGTTGCCGGCCTTCTCCTGCACAAATTTTTGCCGCGCTGCAAACAGCCGGGAATCGGGATCCGCCAGATAGGCGATTTCCACCTGATCTTTCATGGCACAATAGGCGGCCAGATGCTCCTGCCCCCGGGAATTAATTCCCGCCACCGCGATCCGAATCCGATCATTGGCTCCCAACACCCGCGCCGAGGCCTTTGTTCCCGCCAGTGTAAAGGCAGCCGTCAAACCGGCTGCCGCGCTATGCTTTAAAAAGGTACGCCGTGTCTGTTTCATCGGGGCATCTCCCTATCGTTTCAACTGGATGGATTTCGCCGGAATGCAGATCAGATCGGTTGACGTATGACCATTGCGCTCAACGCGGCAAAGGGTATAGACCGAACCGTCTTTCCCAACCGCGATAGAATTAACATATAGCGGCCGTTGGCCATCGGGCATGAAGACCGCGCCATGGTCGATATACTTGGCGGCGGGAATGTCGTAGGTGATCACGTGCAGGTTTTCCAGCCCCTTAGCCTCGCCCTTGCCTGTCGTGTCTTTGCCCGTCACCCGTTTACCGTTCTCATAGATGGGGCCGCCGGTGAGATAATAGAGCGTCCGCCCGTCGGGGCCTAATGTGAAACCGAGATAGCCATAGCTGAACTGGTCAAACATACCGCAGCGCTTCGATGGTAAGGAAGTCAGCCGTTCCAACACTTCGACCTGCTCGGCCTTCGGATCGAACCGGAACAAATATCCCGAGTTGCCATGCACGCCATAAAACGATTTCTCTGACGCGTACCAGACCACTTGGCGCCAGTTGTAGCCCATGTGACCTGAGTTGCTCGGGTCGTACAGGCCGAAGTAATCCTTCTTCATCGTGTCCCCCTTCACCGTCTCAAGGGTCTGAAGGCTGTAGTCGTAGTGGATGATCGCGCCGTCGCCCGTGCTGAAATACACGGCACCATCGTCCGGATTGACCGCAATGGAGCGGCAGATGGTCCGGTAACGGTCCCCCTTGCCGTTTTCACCATCGCGAAACATCGAACCCAAATCTTTCATCTCTTTCGTAGCCACGTCGTACGTGACGAAATCACCCGACGGCCACATGAGGCCATAGAGCCGGCCCCGCTGGACATCCATGCTCATGGCGATAATGCCCTCGCCCTGCTTGGCGATTCCAAAATCCTCCGTCTTGCCGCTGGCAGGATCGTACGCCAGAAAATGCCCGCCCTGATACGGCTTCCAGCCTTCCGGCGGCGGCCCAATCACCTCCATGTCGTTAAGGATTACATAGTAGCCGTCATGTGTACTGAAGTAGAGTTTTCCTTGATACTCCCAGAAACAGCAATGGATTTTGCCCTGCGCCACGGCCTTCATGTCTTTCTCACCGCACATTTCCGTTAAATCGCCGATGGTGGTGATCTTCTTCGATGCCGGATCGAAACAAAACATCCGCCCGGCCACGTCATGGACGGTCGTACAGAGCACATAGTAAATCTTTCCGTCACTGCCTGTGCTCATGCCGTTGTAGGTGTCATGCCCTTCCTTGAAACCGGAGTCATAAACATCCGCCATCAACTTCGGCGGATCCTCCACGGAACCCGCCGCCATTGCGCTTCCAGCCACCTGGAGAACAGCAACTAACGACATGCGCCACATCAGACGATTCATATGCTTTCGTTTCATATTCATGGTCAACGCCTCATTTGTATAGATGGACTTTATACGTTTCCAGCAGCGTCCAAACACCACTGGCCTTTATTGGTCTCACATTCTCTTTCTTAACTCCGTAATTCTCCGTCAAACCAGATTATTGCATATCTGCATCGTCCAAATTAAACGTCTATAGGGAGATCTGTTCAGACATTTTTTTCAGGGAAATCCCATTGAATTCATACGGTTCCAGGGTGACGGCCAAGTGGTCACCCCGCCGCGTAAAGGCGTGCACGGCCCCAACCTCAAGTGTAATCGGCTGTTGATCCCATTTCGCGGGGTCCCATGTCCAAACAAGCCGCATGAGTTCACCATTATTTGCGGGGAACCGGTTTCCGGATTCGAGATTGACCAGGAAGCCTTCCGGCGATGCTTTTCCCATAACCGTGCGTTTGGCCACAGAGGCGGTAATGCCGGGGCGTGCTTCTTTCCAGGAAAATCCCTGTTGGGGCGCATTGTGCACCAGCAGGGCCGCCCGGCCAAGGGACACGCCATCCGGGGTTTCATAACGCAGCGCCAGTTCACCGGTGTACATTTTGTCCGTAAGCTTGGGAGGCATGGTTGGCTGAAACAGGAACCGGACGCGGCTCCGGGGCGCATATTGATACCCGCCGGGAAGAGTGCCTTCGAGCGTTCCACCACCCGCCTTGACCTTTACCGGCACAATACCTCCTTCGTCTTCCCCGGAATCGGGCACAATCACCCAGGCCTGATCTCCACCGATGGTTCGCGACCAGGGGGCTTTGCGGTCGCCGAACCAGAATTCACTGTCAGAGGTTAAATTGGCTCCGCTCACCATCAGGAGGCGCCCTCCTTCCGCGGGAACGGCTGGTGTGATGCTGAACAGCACGGGCGATCCAAAAATCGGGCATGGCTTTGAGTCTGCCCCATCCAAAATGCCATCGCTGTCAGAATCCGGATTCCGGGGATCGGTCTCGCCGTCATCCACGCTCCCGTTGCGGTTGGCGTCTTCCACGCCGTCCGGCAACCCGTCGCCATCGGTGTCAGGATTCCGGTAATCGGTCTCGCCAGGATCGGCGTTCCCGTTGTCGTTATTATCCTCGGTGCCGTCAGGCAAACCATCCTCATCGCTGTCCGAATACTCCCTGCGCGCATTCGCCAGCCAACTAAAAAGTTTTCCGGCAAACGTGCGCTCGTCTTCGCCCCGAAGGGCATCGCTTTGCAGGGGGGTGGGCGCCGCAATTAAGGCAATGCGCCCCAAGCCGTATTCCCTGGCCACGAATACAGCCCCTACGCCGGTCACGCCGCCCGGTTCCAGGGCATACCCCTTTTCCGCGCCGATGGCGCATCCTTTGGTGATGAGGAAATCCCGCCAATAGCGCACCAGCCGTTTTTCACCGGCCACTTCGAATCGTCCGTTCACCTCAATGCCGGTATAGATGCGGATAGCCAGTGGACTCAGCCACTGCGCCAGCCCCCGCATCCGCTCATTTTCAAGATATTGCCCCAGAAAAAGCAGCGAGCCGCCTTGCGCGACATAGTCGAGCACCGCCTGCCGTGTGAGCGCTCCTTGTGCCGCCGCCGCCGCATTTAACACCACCACGGCGTACCTGTCCAGGGATTCATGATAGGGGCTGGAGGCTTCACGATGGGCAAAGTAATACGGCGGGCCTGCCAGCATATCCGCCAGTGCGCGCAATTTTCGCGGGTCAGACGGATCACGGAGGGATTCCTGGCGTTCGTCCGGCCAAATCCAGAGTATGGTATCCGGCGCGGGCCGTCCCGGCGTGACACTCACCCGAATCAAGCCTGTATTCCAGGCGGTACGCGCTTCTTTTGGCGAAAGCTTCACCTGTAATTCGCCTCCCGTGGCCTGTGCAGGAGAATACCGGGCCGGATCCACGCCCATATAGACATAGCCCGGACCCTGCCCGCTCAGGGGGGAAATGCGCAGCCAAGGAAGCGATTTTTGGTTAAAAGCAATTTGCCATGGGGCGGATTCGCCATTGTGAATATGAATGCGCAAGGTCTGAATTTCACGGCCCATTGCATCTTCTCTAAACTCCACCAAAGGCCGCGTTTCCAGCCAGGGGGTCGGCGCGGTGGAATCCGGATCAGACCCATCCGGCAGGCCGTCATGGTCGGAATCCGGGTCATCGGGGGACGAGCCGATGCGCACTTCTTCTGAATCCGTGAGACTGTCGGCATCGGCGTCCGAAGGTATCACGAAAGCAGAAGGAATGAGGGCAATATCCGCCACCCATCCGCTTTGCAGTGCCATAAAATTTAACGATTTTGCATTGGATACATCCACGGCGTGGAGCCGGTTGCCTTCACCCAGGAACAATCCTTCCCCGGTCCAGCGCATCACCCGGATGGGGTCTTCATAGTCTACCGAGTGATCGCCGCGCACGCCCTTTGGCCAGATCTCAAGGCGGTTGTCGAGGGCGGCAGCAATATCCTGGCCGTCGGGTGAAACAGTCAGATGAAATTGTTGCGAGACTCCCGCCACCGCGTATTCCACCTTTTGAAGGAATGCATCATTTTCCACTGCGGCAAAAGTAGCCTGGGCAAAGTCCGTGCCCCGCGTGCGGGTTGCAATCCACACCCCGGTCTCCATCGCGGGACAGAGGGCGGAGGAGCCCGGTTGCGCAATCCCGGCGATTTCCACAGGATCTCCCAGCGGCGCGAAGGTGGTGGTATTGAGCGCATATACCCAGGAAGCGGTTTCCCCGGCGGGTGTACTCAAGGAGAACCCGGTTACCGCCACAAAGAGCCACTTCTTATCTCTACTCAAAGCCATTCCTGCCGGATGGGATTCAGGAGTGAGTTCAAGCGAACAAAACCGGATATTCTCCTGCTGAAGTTGACCGGTATGACTGTTGCCGATCATCAACGCGGGTTCGCCTGCGGAACCCCTGGCGTATAGCGCCACCACCAGATCGTTATCTCCCAAAAGGACGGCGTCAAGGGGCTTTCCCGGAAGATTCCAACGTATCGCGGGCCGGGCAAGCCGCTTGTTTTTCGGCGGAGGCCAGGGCAGCAGCTCCACTTTTCCCTGCGGCGCATCAGATGGGACCTCTTTCCATCCTAAAAGCACCAGCGAGTCTCCTGTTTTGCCCGGATCGTTAAAAATTCCCGCCGACCGTTCTTTCCACCCAATTTCGGAACGGCGCCGCACCTCCAAAAGCCGTTCAAACGGCTGTGTCGAGAAATCAGAGATAAATGTGCGGGTATTTATGTCTTCGCGGCTTCCCGTGATTCCGGATGCCGTAACCCCCACAATCGCATGGCTGTAATCCGGGGTGAGCAAAAGAGGACCGGTCAGTTCGCCGCCTTCCAATGCCTGAACGCCCGGAAGGGGAGCGGGGCGGTGCATGGCCACGCTGTGCACATAGATTTTGGCGGCTTCCCGGGCTGCGGAAAGCCCCTGACTCACTACGATCAATCGCTGCGCACCGGCGTGTTCCATGGCAAGCAACAGAACAAGCGCGGCGAACATGATCCCGCAAGGATGATTACACCGAAGTTTCACCAAATGGATCCCTGTTTTATACCGGGGTTATTTGTTGTAAACGAGTGTACGGGAGCGCCCCGCTCTGATGCAATGCGTTTCAGCAATATATGATGGAGGCATCAGGGGGACAAAGACCATGCTGAATCGATAACGTAGCAAGGCGCCGCAAACTATCGGCCTCTTGACTGGCCATGCGGTAATGAAAATACGAGGCTGCCCCTGCCTCCTCCGCCATCCCTTCCTGTTGGGCCTGGGCAAGAATCCGCCGTAATTGTGGGTAGGGCGCGCGGGAACGGCAAACCCAAATGAACAGCACCATGGGCAAATCCGTGCGCTCGCGCCACATCACGCCAAGATCGTAATGATAAGGGTGCGTTTCCGCAGAACACGGGGGGGCGTCATGCACAAGTACCGCATCACACGACTCCTGATCGGAGGCTAATGGCAGATCGAGCACAATCGCCCATTCGCGCAGATGCTCCGCGCCTGAATCGGCCCGGAGGGAAGAAAGGCGGTCCAACGGCACACTTGAATTGATCCGCGCGCATCCGGTTTCCTGTTCCGCGGCCAGACATATGCCCGGAATAACGCGGCAGCCCGGTTGTTCAAGCGCAACGAACGGCGGCAACAGAGCAGCATCCATGACCCCCTGGGCAAATTGATCTTTCAACTCCTGAACCGGACTTTTAATAAATTCCACTGCCGGAGAATCCGCCAATCCCATTACCAGCGGACGAAGACAGGCCAGGGGCGGCGCCCCAATGCGAATGCGGTGTATATCCATCAAGTTCATGCGTTTATTCTCAACGCTGCCCGCCCGGAAATCAATTTATGCAGAAATTGGGAACGCATAGAGTTAAATGGGTACTATATCTTCCTCAATGGTCCGTTAACCGTTGTTTTGAAGGGAGAGACCGGATGTTGGTGTTATTATTGAATATGCTGGTGCTCGCGGCGGAAGAACCGGTGGAAAAACAAGTGGCGGTAAACGAAATCCATTTGCGTGATCCCTTCGTACTCCCGGTTCCTGAAGAAAAGAAATACTACATTTTCGGCACAGGTTTTCAAGGTCTTCCGGATGGCCCGGGTTTTGCCACCTATTGGAGTTCGGACCTCGTCACGTGGCATGGGCCGCATGCGGTGTTCCGGCGTCCGGAAGGATTTTGGGGAACCCGCGATTATTGGGCGCCGGAAGTACACCGCTATCAGGGAAAGTATTACATGTTTGCGTCGTTTTGCGCGAAAAGAGCTGTTCGCGCCACGCAAATTCTTGTGGCGGACACCCCGGCGGGCCCTTACCGCCTGCATAGTGATGGCCCGGTCACCCCGAAGGATTGGTTTTGCCTTGACGGCACGTTATATCTCGATCCGGAGGGAAAACCCTGGATCGTCTTCTGTCATGAGTGGGTGCAAATTCATGATGGCGAAATTTGCGCGCAGCGGCTCAGCAAAGATTTGCGGCATGCGAAAGGCAAACCAACAACATTGTTTAAGGCAAGCGATGCCCCGTGGGTGGGGGAGATGGGCTTTGGCACTCCCAAGGCCGGGTTTATCACGGACGGCCCCTTTCTCTTCCGCGCCAAGGATGGCGCGCTTCTGATGCTGTGGTCCAGTTTTGGCAAAGATCGCCGGTACAAACAGGCAGTCGCGCGCAGCGCTTCGGGAAAATTGGAGGGGCCGTGGACACACCCCGATAAACCGATTTTTGAGGATGACGGCGGCCATGGGATGATTTTCCAGACCTTCGACGGGCAAACCCTGCTCAGCCTGCATCAACCAAACAATAACCCTAAAGAGCGCCCCCGGTTCTTTACCGTGGAGGAAGATCGCGGCAGCCTGAAGCTGACGCCAAAGTAATATTCCCGGAAACAAGGGAGATAAGACCTTAGACTTTAGTTCCAAAAATAAACAAGAGAGTTGATCTGTCAGGAGTTTTCTGTAAAAGCCATTCCAACTATGGGTGTGTGATTCCCATTCCGCAGAAGGGCAGGATGGATTGGGCTTCCTGGGTGCGGTAATTAAAAACTGTAAAGCCCCCGGCGCCCAAGCGGCGGGTGATGGATATTTGATCGATCAGGCGGGTCATCTCCGGTCCTTCCGGCCACACACTCAGTCCGATGCCTGGATATAGCGCGGCTTTGCCACACCACCTCAGTTGCTTCTTCACCATGTTCTCGAACTGGGCATTGTGTTCAGTGTAATCCATGGGGCAGACAAAGTTGAGATAGCCTTTGTCACACCACGTTTTCCAGTCTTGGCCGATAGTATCGCGATGCTGAGGCCAGTTGGTGAAGACTGCGGCGGAAATCTCGACGCCCGGCCGTGCCTTGCGCACGGCCTCGCTGATGGCCGCCACGGTCTGGGTAATCTGCGCGCGCCGGAATTCCAGCCATTGCTCCTTGCGTTTGGGGTCCTCGGTCACTGCCTTAGGCCAATTCGTCAAGGATGCGCCAATCGCTTTTTCAAACCGCTTCCGGCAACCCGTGCAATAACAGGTTTTGGCGTCGGGATAACGGATATAGTCTAAATGCACCCCGGCCACTTCATATTTTGTCACCAATTCCACCAAGGCATCCACTTCGAGTTTCTGATTGGCGGGATTGGACGGGCAGAGCCAATCGTCCTCTGTTTTGCCATCAGAACGGACCTGCAAGCGGCCCTCGGATTTCATGCGCTGACGAAACGCCGGAGTGGCTTTGCTCCCCATATTCCAGCATACTTTCCAGGCATGGCAGTTCACCTTGTATTTCTTGCACGCGGAGATACATTGGGCCAGAGCGTCGCCCCGTTCCTTTACCAGCCACGACACCGGCAGCACATCGCCCGGATAATAGGCGCACCCTCCCCACAGGACATTGGGCAGAACATCGGTAAACCCATTGTCCGCCAGATTCTTTATGGCCTCATCCCAGGTCCATCCCGTCACGCCATAGGCGTCATGACACCAGAACAGGCGGCGCTCGCCGGGTTTCGACGCCTGCGTGCGGCAATACGCTTCCAGCAGGGAGTCCTGCGCGCGCCGTGCCGCTCTCACCGCATCCATAACCTCTCCCTTTTCCAAACGCGTCCGTGCATCATTTAAAAATGCCGATGCATTCTGCAATGCCGTCTTGGCTGCCTCATCCGTGGCTTTTGGAGCGATAGCCTGCTGCGCGGCATTAAAGGTGGGATATGGCCCGATTTCACCCGCGTGGGCAATATGCCATTTCGCCGAAGCAAGGGCGGCCTCTGGAACAAAATGCCCGATCATGGAAAGCAGCAGGAGCCGTTTGTTGTCTGGGTCGTCTTTCAGGAGCACATGGGTGGTGTGGATGGCCTGTTTGGACACGAGCACCGCGGGCTGGTTCACCGATTCGTCCTGATCGGAATACCACATCGCCGCCACTTTCGCATCTTTCCCCGCCGGACGCGCCGCGCGGATATTCCAGGAAACCTGCCGCACGGCTTCCGGCATACTTTCCAGGGCATCGCCGGATCGCCGGAAAGAAGCAAAGTTTCCAGGACGGCTCTGCTTCACATGCTCCCCCAATTGAATGCCTGCCGCGCTTTGCAGGGCTTTGGGCAATTCGTAAAAACTCAGCAATTTCCCGCCGTCCTTCAGAAATGCGAGTAACGCGGAGGCAGCGGATTGCGGCAGGGACGGATTGTACGGCAGGATCGCCAGCTTCTTGCCCGTAAGCTGTTTAGATGAAACATCCGCATCGCTTAGCGGAATGAACGGCAGCCCCAGCCCGTCCAAAAACGCGCTCATCGTTTCCATGCTTTGCCGAAGGGAAGCGGCCTCTTTCGGGTATTGTTTTGCCGCCCAATCCCCGCAGATCAATACCAGTTCCGATTCCGCGGTCATCACGCCGAAATCCGTGATATAAAATTCCGTGTCCGCCTCCGCCATCTTATATGCCCCGATGCGAATCGCGTCAATGGACTGCCAGCCAGCGGGTGTTCCTTCCACCTCCATCTTCAGGCGATCCGCCAAAACGACATTCCAAGCGCCGGGCGCATCAATTGAAAACGGCAGGCGGTACCAGCCGTTTCCACTGCGAAGATAGAAAACAAATTCGAGGACAGGGGCAGGATCTGCACAGAAGAATTGAAAACGAATCCCCCGGGCTGCCGACAGATTCAGGGAAACGTTTCGTGTCCAGTAGGCACGCTCCACGGCCTTCCCCTGGAACGTGCAGGGCATGCGGAGGGCCGTACGATTGTTGATGCTCACTGCGGACACGGGTGCGGTATCTGTTCCTGGTTCCCATGCCTCCGCGCTTTCCATTTCTTGCAGAGGCGTGTATCCGGGATCCGGGGGCAGGGGAATGGAAGGGCTTTGTTCTGCGAAGGCGCTCAAGGAAATGCACCACAGCGGCAGGAGACTATATAGAAGCCGGTACAACATCGGTTCAAACTCTATCAGCAGTGACAATGGTTGCGAACAATCACGACGCTTTCTTCACGATATCATTTACTTCCTGGAGAATCTTTTGGAGGATTTCCTTGCGGTGTTCCTCCGACACTTTATAGTGCTGCGCATTTTCCAGCAGTTCGATGGTGCGCAATGCCACCTGGTACGCAAAATCCTGAACTTTCATGGATTCTCCTTTATAAACCGGATGATCTCTTCCACATACGCGAAGGCGAGGCACGTCACCGTGTCCGCGCCGCCGTAGTATATCGCCAGACGGCCCGTCGGCGCATCGCATAAGGCCGCGCAAGGGAAAGCGACATTTGGCGTGTCTCCCACGCACTCATAAGGGCACTGTGGCGAGAGCAGATAGGGCGCGGCGCGGTGCACTACTTTCCAGGGCTGCTCCAAATCCAGCAAGGCCGCCCCAAAGCTGTACACGAAGCCATTGCAGGAGGTCAGCACGCCGTGGTACAGCAACAGCCATCCCTCGGACGTCTCGATGGGAATGGGACCCGCGCCGACCTTCGTCGATTCCCAACTATGCCGTGTGCCCATCACGTGGCGGTGGCAGCCCCAATGCGCCAAGTCCGGGCTTTCGCTATAGAAAATATCGCCGAACGGCGTGTGGCCGTTGTCGCTGGGCCGGCTGAGCATGGCGAATTTCCCGCCAATTTTGCGCGGGAACATGACGCCGTTCCGGTTGAACGGCAGAAAGGCGTTCTCCAGTTGATGGAACGTTTTAAAATCGTGGGTCCAGGCCATCCCGATGGTGGGGCCGTGATACCCGTTGCACCACGTCACGTAATACCGGTCATCGATCCAGCACACCCGCGGATCGTATCCGTAATCGAATGCGGCAATGTCAGGAATGTCACAGTTAAATTCTATTGGATCAGGGTCGAGATTCCAGCGGAAACCATCCTTGCTGCGGCCACTGTGCAACTGCATGTGCCGCCGTTTGTCGTCGCAGCGGAACACCCCGGCGAACGCGCCGTTGTATGGCACGACCGCGCTGTTGAAGATGCTATTTGAACACGGAATCAAATCGCGGGGGATCACCGGGTTGCATGAATACCGCCAGACCACGTCGGACGATCCCCGAGGCCGGCTCTCCCACGGGATATTGGGCAGTGCCTCGCCTCTTACCTTGACCGAAAAAGTGCGTTTCGCCATCCGCAGTGTCCTTGTTTCAGGGGTGCGAGGCCGTTCGCGCACGCTGCCTAAGGTCAGCCCAAGATTTCTTTGATCACGCGCACCATGTCCGTACGCGGAACGGTTACCTGGCCGATCTTGCCAGCTTCTCGATAGGCCTCGCGATCCTCGATGTTTTCCCGTTGTTCCTTGCCTGTCTGCAAATCTTTTATCGAAACCAGCCCCCGGGCCAGTTCATCTTCGCCAATAATGACCGCGACGGGAATTCCATAATGATCCGCATGAGAGAGCTGGTTTCCCATCTGCATTTTTTTCTTGCTCGCGAAAAAGGCCTCCGTGCAATAGCCTGCTGCGCGTAGTTCCGCCGCCAGCCGCAGGGTTTCCGCTTTGGGCACGTTCCCCATGGTCACCACAAGCACCTGCACCGGCGTTTTCGACGGGCTTGCCAGCCCCAGGCACTTCAGGGCCGCCAACAGCCGGTCCAAGCCCACCGACATGCCCGTGCACGGCGTGGGGCGGTTCACGAACCGTTCCACGAGGCCGTCATAGCGTCCGCCGCCCATCACCGAGCCAAACTCCAGCGCGTTCGGCAGGATCATTTCAAAGACCGGCCCCGTGTAATAATCCAAACCCCGTGCGAGGCTCGGATCAAAGCGCGCGTTCTCTTCCTTTATGCCCAGTGCATCCAGCGCCTCGGCGAGCTCGCGCATTTCGTTCACTGCTTCCTTGGTCAATGGACTTTCCGGAAGATTTTGCTTGAATTGTTCAACCATGTCCTTGCGCGAGGTGGCTATCAGCGCCACAAACGCCAGAATCTTATCAATGACCGCCGCATCCAGATTCACGCCGGGAATCGGATCTCCCGATTCATCAATCCGGCCCGGACCAAGCTCCAGGCGGACGTTGTCCACGCCCACTTTCGCCAACTTGTCAATGACGCGCAACACATGTTTCTGCCGCGCCATCTCGGTAATGCCGCAGCCTTCCAGCATGGCATCGATCAGCTTGCGGTTGTTCACCAGCACCGTATATTCCGCTACGCCGAACGCCGCCATCACCGCGCACATCACCGCAATGATCTCCGCATCCACCGCGGGCGTCGCCGCACCCGCCACGTCAATGTCACACTGCACAAACTGCCGGAACCGGCCCACCCCCGGTTTGTCCGCGCGCCATACCGGTCCGATGGCATAACGGCGGAACGGCGTCTTTAGCCGGTCGGGATACTGCGCCAACAACCGTGCAAACGGCACGGTCAAGTCAAAACGCATGGCAATCGCTTCCCCTTCCGGACTTTCCAGGCGGAACAATTCCTTGTTCGTGGTTTCGCCGCCCGTGCCCAGCAATACTTCCAGGTATTCCAGCGCCGGCGTGTCCAAGGGCGCAAAGCCAAACCGCTCATAAACGGCTTCGATGGTTTGAATCAGGCGTTTGCGGGGGATGATGTCCTCCGGCAAAAAGTCCTGAAACCCTTTTAAGGTGTCTGGTTCTATATATTTCTTTGCATCTGCCATGGCGTTTCCCAATGCTTAAAAACGAAGTGTAACAGACCCCCGTAAAACCCGTCAAAACAGGCAAGAAGACCAACCACCGGGCTCTCAAGGGGCCTTAATCCGTTTTTCTCTTCTTTATGCATACCCCCGGCGATTTTCGGTGGCACAGGATCAGACCGATCCGTCTGATCTGACCGATCACTTTAATCTCTTCTACTGCAATTTTGCGCAGTTGAGTTCTTTTGCAGCCTTCACTTCATCCAGCCGGCCCACGGGCGTCGTGACCGGCGCCGCATGCAGGGAATCCGGGTTTGTTTCCACCAATTTCGCGATTTCCAGCATTGCGTCGCAAAATGCATCCAGCGTTTCCTTGTTTTCCGTTTCCGTTGGTTCGATCATCAAACACTCTTTCACCGTCAACGGGAAATAGATTGTGGGCGGGTGAAATCCGCAGTCGATCAGTGCTTTCGCGATATCCAGGGCATGCACGCCCTGTGCGGCTTGCGGCGAGGCCGTGAATACGCATTCGTGCATGCACGTGCCTGGATACGCGGGTTTGTAGGCGCCTTTCAGGCGCGCGAGGATGTAATTCGCGTTCAAGACGGCCATTCGGCTGACGTCGCGTAGGCCTTCGTCACCCAAATGCAATATGTAGGCAAACGCCCGGACCGCGATCAGGAAATTCCCAAAAAACGCCGCTATCCGGCCAATCGACTTCTCGGGCATTTCCAGTGCGTAGCGATCTTCATGCTTCACCACACGCGGCCCCGGCAAATACGGCAGCAGCCTCTCGCCAACGCCCACCGGCCCCGAACCCGGACCACCCATGCCATGGGGCGTCCCGAAGGTCTTGTGCAAGTTGTAATGCATCACATCGAAGCCCAAATCACCCGGACGGCATTGTCCGATGATCGCGTTCAGATTTGCGCCGTCGTAATAGAGCAGGGCGTCCACCGAATGCGCCAATTCCGCAATCTCGCGGATATTTGATTCAAACAACCCGTGGGTGTTCGGACACGTCAGCATCACGCCCGCCACGCGATCGTTCAGCGCTTCCTTAAACTTCTCTACATCCACCAGGCCTTGCGCATTCGATGGCACCTGCAGGACCTTGTATCCGGCAATGGCCGCGCTGGCGGGATTCGTCCCGTGCGCGGAATCCGGCACGATGATGGTGTCCTTATGCGTGTTGCCCCGATCCCGGTGATACGCGGCGATCAGCAGCACACCCGTCAATTCGCCGTGCGCGCCCGCAATCGGCTGAATGCACGACGCCTTCATGCCCGCGATTTCCGCAAGCAGGCGCTCCAATTCATACACCAGCGCCAGCGCGCCCTGGCATTTCGCCTGGTATTCTGGCACCGTGGACAGATGGGGGTGCAGCCAGGCAAAGCCCGGATAAGCCGCCACCGCTTCCGCCATCTTTGGGTTGTATTTCATGGTGCAGGAGCCCAGCGGATAGAAATGCGAGTCCACGCCCACATTCCGCTTTGACAGATGCGTGAAGTGGCGCACCACGTCCAACTCGCTTACTTCCGGCAGCTCCGCCGGTTTTTCCCGAAGCAACGCCTCTGGTAATTTCACTTCCGGCACGTCCAGTGCGTCAAACGTCACCGCACGGCGGCCCCGGCATTTTTCATAAATCAGTTGCATGAGGCTTCCTCCAGCGCCGCCGCAAAGGCATCCAGCTCTTCCCGCGTGCGTTTTTCCGTCACCGCAATCAACAAATCGTTGTCTTGTCCGGCGCCGACCGAGGCCAGCGGCAGACCCGCCAGAAATCCTTTCGCAAGCAGCTTTGCGGCTGCCTCGCCCGCCTTCTTCGGCAGACGGACCGCGAATTCATTAAAGGTCGGCCCATCGTTCACTATCTGGGCAAAGCCCAGTTTCTTTTTCAGGTATTCCGCCTTGGAATGGCACGCCGTCGCCACTTCCTGCAAGCCCGCCTTGCCCAGCAGCGAAAGATGCACCAGCGCACGCAGTGCGCACAGCGCCTGGTTGCTGCAAATGTTCGACATGGCCTTCTCGCGCCGGATGTGCTGTTCGCGTGCCTGGAGCGTCAGCACGAAGCCGCGCCGCCCTTCCGCATCCACGGTCTGTCCCACAATCCGCCCCGGCATCTTGCGCACGCATTCCTTGCGTGTCGTCATAATCCCGAGATACGGTCCGCCGAATCCCAACGGCTGGCCCAGGCTCTGTCCTTCCGCCACCGCGATATCCGCGCCCATCGCCCCCGGCGTTTTGATCATGCCCAGCGACACCGGATAGAACGACACCACCAGCAGCGCGCCCGCCGCATGGCACTGTGCCGCCAGATTAGTGAAATCGCGAACCGTCCCCAGAAAACTGGGATTTTGCACAATCACGCAGGCCGCGCCTTCGGGATTCTCCCCCGAAACAATCTCTACGCCAAGATTGGCCGCGTGGGTCTCCAGCATCTTCCGATACACCGGGTTCAGCGATTCATGCACCACCACCTTCTCGCGCCGCGTCACCCGCATCGACATCGTGGCCGCTTCAAACACCGCCGTGCCGCCGTCATACAACGAGGCATTGGCGAATTCCAAATCCGTCAATCGGCAGAGCGCGGTCTGATACTCATAAATTGCCTGGAGCGTGCCCTGCGAACACTCCGGCTGATACGGCGTATAGGCCGTGTAAAACTCGCTCCGGCTGATTAGGGCGTCCACCGCCGCCGGGATAAAATGGTCATAGTACCCGCCGCCTAAAAAATTCACCGAGCAGACATCGTTCTTCACCGACAGGCGGCCCAGATATTCGCTCACCGCCATTTCCGACCGCCCCGGAGGCACATCCCACGATTGCATTCGTAGCGCTGCCGGGATGGACGCAAACAGATCCTCCAGGGAGGCCGCACCCACCGTGTCCAGCATCGAGCGCCGTTCCGTTTCCGTTGCCGGAATCCAACTCATATCCGTATCTCCTGATTAATCACCGCACGTTTCCAGAAATTTCGTGTACGCCGCCGCATCCATTAACTCCTCTAACTGCGCCGCATCCACATCGCCCAGCTTGAAAAACCAGCCTTTGCCGAACGGATCCTGGTTCACCAGTTCCGGTTCGCGCTCCAGCGCTTCATTCACCGCCGTCACCGTCCCCGCCACCGGCGCATACACATCGCCCGCCGCCTTCACCGACTCCACTGCCGCTGTTTCTTCATGTTTTTTCACCGCGCGCCCCACCGCTGGCAACTCAATGAAGGTGATGTCGCCCAGTTGATCCTGGGCAAAATCGGTGATCCCCACCACATACACATCGCCTTCCCGGCCAATCCATTCATGGTCCTCGGTATAGCGCAATTCACTGGGATTCATGGTTTCCTCGCTCCTATTGTTAAAACCCTACGGTTCGTTCCATTTTTTGCAGAAACGCAAGCAACCGCTTGCGGGATTCCTCTTCTATGTTATTAAACTGCACTCCAATCGCGATGCGCTTGGAATCTTCAATGCGCTTTGTCCAGCGAATTACACCAAGAGATTGGATATCGCTCATATCGCGCAGATGGATGGTCAGGAGCACCTCCTGATCAATCTCCAACCGCGCTTTTGCCGCCACCAGGCAGCCGTCCTCGCTAAGATCATATAGTTTTGCGTCAATCGGACATTCGTCCGCCGTCCAGAAATCCCCTTCTTTTTCCACGGTCTGTATGCGCAACGCCATCTCCAGCGAACAATTGTGCCGGATTACGCGTCGCCGAAGATGGCGTCTTTCCTTGTCGTCGGACGCGCGCGCATTCTCCTCTTTTGTTCGCACACGCATAAGCAAATCCCGATCCATCTCCCGGCGAATGTATTGTCGTCGTTCTTGCATACTGCTGTTCCCCAGTCTGGTTCAGGGTATCTTTATGCGGCATGTGCCGCCTTTATATACCGGTATTTCCGCCGCCTCGATCGCCAAATCGCGCGGTCCTGCCGTAAGCGGTGTTCCAGGCGCGGACAATACAGGCGGCAAATAGGCAAGCCCCACCCCGCAACCCACACTTGGGCCAAAAGTGCCGCTCGTCACTTCTCCCACCACCTCGCCATTATGTTTTACTTCAAATCCATGGCGAGGCGCTTGACGGTTGTTCGATTTGATTGCGGTCAACACGGCATATCCGCCACATTCTTTTTGTTCTAAAAGGCGTTTTTTTCCGTTAAATTCCTTATCCCAGCAAACGAATCGTTCCATCCCCGCTTCCAATGGGGTTTTCGCTTCCGACATGTCATCGCCATTCAGCGGATATCCCACTTCCGTCCTCAGGGTATCCCGTGCGCCCAACCCGCAGGGAATTACTTCAGGATGCGCTACTGCCGCGCGCCACAGGTCCACCGCCACTTCATTTGGCGTGAACAATTCATACCCCAGTTCGCCGGTATATCCTGCGCGCGTCACGACAATTTGCTTTCCCCGCCAGGAAGTTCTAGCGCCTGTCCAGTACCCCAGCCCCGCCACGGGGTCCAGGCCCAATGCAAGCAACACCTCTCTGGAATGTGGTCCCTGAATATCCAGTTTTGCAGTGGCTTCCGATAAATTTTCCGTATCGGGGCATGTTTTCTGAATCAACGCGGCGACCTGTTCCAGCGGCCCTGCATTCGTCACCAGATAGAGAATGTCCTCGGACAGCTTAAGCCCCACGCAGTCATCGATAATCCCGCCATGCCCATTCAGAATCGCCGTGTACCGGCACCGGCCTGCTTTCAGCCCAATCATATCGCCAAACACCAGGGAATCAAAGGCCTGAATCGCCGCCGTACCCTGAAGCAGGAATTCGCCCATGTGAGAACAATCGAAAAGGCCCGCATGACCGCGTGTATGCAGATGCTCCTGAATGATCCCCGAAAATTGCACCGGCAGCCCCCAGCCGTGAAAATCAACTACCTTCGCCCCATGAACCGTATATTCATCAAATAATGGGGTGCATTGCATCGCCTGTCTCCTTGCGTCCGCCATGTCTGCCGCGGCCAGCCCAAGATGGATCGCTCCATCACCGGCATTAGAGTAAAACGCCCAGGCGATCGGCTGTATTCGTCCTGCCGCTCCACCGTGGTTCTACCCACGCTCACGCTCGCCAGTCACGACAGGTTTACCGAGAGGCCTATACTTTGCCAAACTCAACCTCTTGAGTCAACTTTTTCCCTTTCTGTCTCCTATTCCTTAAGCAGACACAGACGGCGCTCCAGCCCCCTAGGCAGAACGGTATAGCCGGTTAAAATTGTTTAAACCGGGCCTAAGCGCTGACTTCTTTTATAGTGGCCTGGGCGTTCTCACGGAGTTCGTGCAGCAGCGCGATTTTGGGTTCAAGCCGCGCGATAATCGCGTCACGTTCCCGGCGGATCTCTTCTTCGCGTGCGATTAAACCGTCATATTCCTGCTGAACGCCGTTGATCGTGTTTTCCACTTCATCGTCGAGCGCCTGACGGAACGTATCGGCGCGTTGATTCAAATATTCCGTCACGGCGATTTCCACCGGTTTAATGTCTTTCCCTTCGCGGTTCTTTCCGCCCAGAATGAGCATGTTTTTGACATTCGCGCGGAGGATGGGCTCCAGTTTGCGGAGCCACCGCTCCTCGCTCCAGGCCAGCCGCGCGATAAATCCTCCGATGGCCCCTGCCAGGGCGCCGAGACCCGCGCCAATCGCTGTGCCGATTACCGGCACCACCGAACCCACGATGGCGCCACCGGCCACGCCCGCCAGCGCGCCGCCCACGCCAAACGCGGCATAACTTCCCGCGATGGAAGTGGAAATATTGGCCATGTCGATGGTGCTGAGTTCCGTCATATGCAGTTGGAGTTCGCGCACCTGCCCGAGTTGTTCTGCGATGGCCGCGCGGGTTTCGGCTTCCACCGCGCTAATCGTCTGTTGCAGTTCGGCGAGTATTCCCGATACAAACACATCGACCTGATGCTCGGTTTGAGCGCACAGAGTTTTGAATTTGCTTCGCCGCGCCTCGCGCAGATGGTCCCCTTCGCGCAACCACTCAAGCAAAGGCTGGATAACCTTCTCGGAGACTGCGGCTTCGTGCATGGCGGCGCGGAAATCGCCCTCATAGCCCCGGAACACGTTGCCTTCATATTCTCCGCCCTTGCTGAAGGCCGCATACCGGGCCATGACCCGCTGGACCGTGCTGCGAATCGCCTCCAGCTTGTCGATCAGGCGCTCGCGGTTGCGGCGGAGTTCCTCGAATTTCGCCGGGTCCTTCGCCAGGGCAAACTCATTCTCGAGGCTGATCAGAAAGCTGCTGGCGCGATCACCGATGAACCGCGCCGCGGTTTCAATCACGGCGCCCGCCTTGTTTTCATTCAGCAGATAATCCAGCAGACGTTCCTTAAGGTAGGGCAGGCGGCTCTGGCCCATTAAATACGCGGACAGATCCCGGGCCGGGTCTTCGCTCTTGATGATCCGTTCGGTGATACTGGTGGGAATGCACAAGCGGTTGTCGCCCAGAAGGTCTTCCAGCGAGGCATGGCCCAAGCTGAGTTGCTGAGCACGGAGGGCGCGGTAGCCGGAGAGGAAAAAGATCTCGGAGTCTTCGGGGATGTCATGGCGTTTAAAGGCCTGGAGCAGGCTCCAGGCGGGCCCGCGCGCGCCCCGGATGTCGATTTCATCGCTCTCCAGCTTGTCCGCTTTGTTGAGCACGAAAAAGACCCGCCGTCCGCGCAGAGTGATGATGCGCTTGATAAAATTCAGGTCATGAATGTTGCCGGCCAGCCCGCTGTCCACGAACATAATCACCAGATGGCTGTGCTCGAGAATGTTGTACGTGATTTCCTGCCGCGTCTCCGACACGCTGTGCACGCCGGGAGTATCCAGGAAAACAATATCTTCTTCCAGTACCGATGACGGCAGGCTCAGGCTGATTTCCTCGATTTTATCCCGTAAGGGGGCCAGATGCGGGAACTCCTCATCCGCAAGCACCGTCACCAGTGGTTCCAGGCTTTTCCGCATGGCATCGGGAAGATCCGTTCCGTAGGTTATTTGAAGGATGCGCCCATCGGATTCGGCGGTAACCGTGGCGGGAATCGCGTTGAACACGCTTTGGAGCGAGGAAATCTCATCGGGCGTCGCGGTCTGTCCCAGCGCGATGGTGAGTTGCAGTGTTTCACCGCGTTGGAGAAAGGTCAGTTTTGACGTGCACTCTTCCACGTCCATGGGAAGATAAGCGCCGCCAAGGAACGCATTGATGGCGGAGGATTTTCCCACATTGAACACACCCAGGAACACCACCCGGTATTTTCCATCCTGGATGATTTGGTGCTGGAACCCGATGGCCTTTTGCTCATAGGGGCGGTTGCCATGAAAATCGGTGTCGGATTTGACATAGTGATTCAGCGATTCCAGCGAGGAGAGAATCCATTGCCGGCGTATTTCATGTTCTTCGAATTTCATTGTTGAGCTCCTTGCTGGCTGCGGATAAACGAGGAAATCAGGGGCGCGGCAAACAGATCGTCGAACGATGGACAGAACGCGCCCGGCCCCTGGGCCGCTTCAAATTCATACAATGCGACGCGCAAGGCGTCAAAACCTGCATCACACAGATCACGCACTTCCCGCTTGATGCGGGCTCGGTATTCGTGGTGATCCAGACCGCGCCCGGATTCCACGCGCGCGGACACCGGGAAAAACCGCGGGGCGGGGCGGATACCAAAATCTTCCATGCGCTTCGCCGCCCGATCGCCCAGGCGCCGGATTTCCCCCGCGTTCAGCAGATCCGCCTTGTTGGCCGCCACCACGAGGGAACCGTCGAAAACTTCCTGGTGCGCGGCGATAAATTCCATGGTGTGCTTCGCCGACCAGTATTCGATATCCGTCACCACCACCATTATGCCGAGCGTGGCATCCTCCAACCCCGACAGCCGGGCGGTTTCCCGCGCGTCACTTGACATACCCGCAGTGTCCGCCAGTGTCAAATACTGAAACGGAAAAGAAGGCATGCGCGCGGCCAGAGCGCGATATCCCTCTGGATTGCCTTCCGTCCGCCGTATGGCCAAAAACTCCTCATGCGTGACGGAAACCATCATGTTTTCCAGAGACAACGCGGCGTATTCGGCCCAAGCGCCGTTTGCACGCGTCAGCAGCGTGGGCAGCGCATGGCTCTCGTCCCGCCCCGCCGGGAGCACTTCCCGGCGCGCGAGCGCGTTAATCATCGCGGATTTTCCCGTGTTGAAATCACCCATAAAAAACGCGCAGGCCGAATGCGCCAAGGGGAGTTCACCCAACATTTCTTCCAGCATTCTTTTTCTCTCCCGTGTGTAACGGTTGAACTTGTAACGACACACCTTCAGTTAGAACAAACAGTTCTTGGACCGCATCGCCTCACCAAAGGTTTTACCTAGAAAAGATTCATTCAGTTTTCAGCAGGGTATCAAAGTAGTCAATGGTGGTTTTCAATCCTTCGCGGAGCGGCACCGACGGCGCCCATCCGAGTTTTTCCTGAGCCAAGGTGATGTTCGGCTGCCGCCGCGTGGGATCATTTTCCGGCAGCGGCCTGTATTCCAAAGTGGAGGAAGATCCGGTCAGTTCGATGACTTGTTCGGCCAATTCCTTAATAGTGAATTCGCCGGGATTGCCGAGATTCACGGGGCCGGTAAAGCCTTCACAATTCATCATGCGGATAATGCCATCGATCAAATCGTTGACAAAACAAAAGGATCGCGTCTGGCTGCCATCGCCGTACAGCGTAATGGGTTGATTGCGCAGGGCCTGCACCACAAAATTGCTGACCACACGGCCGTCGTTGACCAGCATGCGCGGGCCGTAGGTGTTGAAAATCCGAATCACCCGGATATCCACCTTGTTCTGGCGGTGATAATCGAAGAACAATGCCTCGGCCACGCGTTTGCCCTCGTCATAGCAACTTCGGATGCCTATGGGATTCACATTCCCCCAATAGGATTCGACTTGCGGGTGGACCGTGGGGTCGCCATAGACTTCCGAGGTGGATGCCTGTAAAATCCGCGCCTTTACGCGTTTTGCCAGCCCCAGCATGTTCAATGCGCCCATGACATTCGTCTTAATCGTCTTCACGGGATTGTATTGATAATGCACCGGGGAAGCCGGGCACGCGAAGTTATAAATCCGGTCCACTTCCAGCATAAGCGGACTGGTAATGTCGTGCCGGACCAGTTCGAAGTAGGGGTTGGTCAGCAGGTGTGCGATATTCTGTTTGCGGCCTGTAAAGAAATTATCCACGCAGAGCACTTGCTCACCACGGGCAAGCAACGCTTCACATAAATGGGACCCGATAAATCCCGCGCCGCCCGTTACCAGATTCACATACGCCATGCTCTATTTCTCCTCGTTTGCTCCGTTGAGTTGTTTTGCCGCTCAAAGAACCGCTAAATCGGCGCGGATCTTGACCACCACCTTCTTCACTTCCTCCGCCAAATCGCCACACATCATCCCCGGCAAGTGAGCGTCTTGCGGGAAAAGAACCGTGAAGAAACACGGGAGGTTGATCACCCGGACGGGGGACGGGCCAGGGCGTTTAAACATCACCGCGTCGTCTTTGGGGTCATAGGGGGTATGCACCTCCAGGGAGGCGCGGGGATACCAGTCAATCGCTTCACAGTTCACCAGCGACATCTGGATATCCACATGGCGGTCATGGGCTTCGATCAAAGCGTTTTCCGGGCCTCGTGTGAGGTATTTCATCACCCGTCCCCTGACGTCATCTCCCGAGATGGGCGTCATTTCACATTCCGCGGCATCGGGTTTCAGCGATTGCAGGTATTCAAAGGCGGTGCGCCACGCCGGCGCCTTGAAATATTTTGGCCAGTTTTCCAAACGATCGACTATCATAGTGTCCAGATGCTTTCGTGTGATGCGCACCGCACTTTCCGCGCCCATTTCAGGGTTGAGGACGGCTCGATGCGCACATAGCCGCCCGCGGCCCGGACCAGCGCCAAACCGCCGGCCACATCCCAGTACATAATATCATCCTCGGCATAGGCGTCTACACGCCCGCACGCCACCCAGGCCAGCGAGAGCGCCGCCGTACCAAATTTCCGCACTTTTTTGAAGCGGCGCACGGACGTCAGATACTCCTGCAACCCCGCTTCGCTGTACACGAAATTAACGGGGAATCCCGTGGCCAGCACACCCTGAGCCGCGTCTGCAATGGCGGATACGGACATGGGATCGCCGTTCCACCATGCACCTCCACCCACAATTCCAGTGAAAAGATCATCCGCGTTGAAATCGTACACCACCCCCACAATGGGATCGTCCGGGCGGCTCAACGCAATGGAAATGCAGCACAAGGGAATGTTTCGGGAGAAATTGAGCGTGCCGTCCAGCGGATCCACGATCCAGAAGGGTTCGCCGCTGTCAAGCGCCCCATGTTCACCGCTTTCTTCCGCCAGGATATTGAACGGGCTTGTTTGAAGCGTTTCCAGAATAACCGCTTCCGCATCGCGGTCGGCCTGTAGCTTGATATCATGGCCTTCTTCGCTCAAGACTTTTTTGTCGCGGCGCATGGCGTGGCGCAGCAAGGCGCCGGCCCGCCGTGCGGCCGTTTCCGCCAATCGAAGTTCTTGGTCCCATTTCATGTTAGTGATGAAGAAGCTTTCCGCGTTTCATGCTTAAATAACCCACGAAAATATGCCCCAGAACACTGAAGGCGTCTTCAACAGGGCCGTATTCGTCCAAGGTAGTGGGAATATGAAGGGAGACGTCGCATGCGGGGGCCAGTTTTCCGCCGGTAAACCCGCAGAACCCTATCGTTTTAGCCTCATGCGCGCGCGCATACGCCACCGCGTTCAAAATGTTCGGGCTGTTGCCGCTGACGGACATGGCGAGCACCACGTCGCCCGGATTCAGATATACCCGCAATTGCCGCTCAAAAATGTAATCGAACCCCGCGTCGTTGCCTAGCGCGGTTACGGTCGCCAGGTTGTCGCTCAAAGAAAAGACGCGGAACGGAGGCGGGCCTTCGACGTATCCGCCCGCCACCAGATCGTTCACAATGTGGGCGGCCACCGCAGCGCTTCCGCCATTGGCAATTACATACAAGGCCTTTTGGGCTTGAAAGGCCTGATCGATTATCTCCACGGCCTGCGCTAAAGCGTCCCTGTCTATTTCTTTTAGTACCGCCGCAAGCCGCTCCGTATACCCTTGGGCATACGCCTGAAAGGACGAAGAAGACTGAAAAAGCGTTGCCAAATGATGCATGCATCCATCCTTATTTCATAATAACGGCTCCCATCCACCCAGAAAGGATTTGGAAGACCGTCTTTGCAAAAAATCATTACACCATACGATTTTCCGTGATGTCAATACAGGCATTTGCTAAATAGACCATTTTCTCAAAAGTACCCCGGGCATAGGGCAAATTACTAGCATTTAACGGTTAAACCATTGCCTTTTCATGTGCCCGAAGAAGAAAAAGGACTATTTCGCAAATGCCTCTCAATAAAGCCTGTCTATATTTTCTCCGGGGAAACACGGTATAATTCCGCATCTACGAAGGCACATCCCTAAAATGATCTTTGGCGTAATGAGCGATACACACGGTAATCGCGCCCTAATGCATCGCGTGGCCGAGTGGCTGGTGCAGGAAGCGGGGGCGGATCTGATCTATCATTTGGGCGATGATTATTCTGATTTTCTGGAACTTCGGGACAGCGGATATCCCATCCGGGGCGTGCCGGGATTGTGGTGCAAGGAATACCATCAGCCGAATGTTCCGAAGGTGCTGGTGGAGGATATAGAGGGGGTCACGGTGGCGTGTGCGCATGCGGACCAGGACCTTCGCGGCGCGGCGGCGCAGGCCAGGCTTATCCTGAGCGGGCATACCCATCAGGCCGCGATTCGGCGCCGGAATAAAACCATCCGTTTGAACCCTGGGCATCTAAAGGCGGAGCTAAGCCGGGGCGAACGTGCCTCGTTCGCGGTTGTCCATATAGACCGGGACAAAATTCGTTTATCCATTCACGAACTAGACGGATCGGTCCGTATGGAGAAGGAGGTGAAAGAGGCCATTGCGAAATAGACCGTTTAATTAAAAAGCACCGGTATGGCCGTGAAATGCCGGAACTTTGCCCTGTATTTGGAGCATTTTTGGGGAAAGTGCTATTTCGCGATTACCTGGTGAAACAAACGGGTTTGTAAAGGGGTCGAACAGGGAGTATAATGATTAATTCGACAGCAAACGCGCAGTATAACGCGTTTATGAGGAGAGTATAGACATGATTCAGATGCCAGGCATGACAGAGTGGATCATCATATTGGTGATCGTGTTGGTGGTTTTTGGCGGCGGCAAGCTGGCGGGCGTGGGCAAATCGCTGGGCACGGCGATTTCCGAGTTCAAGTCGGCGGTAAAGGGCGAAGAAGAGAAGAAAGAGACTCCCGCGCCCTCCGAAAAGCCCCAGGAATAGCCCGCGTCAGCGGAGGCCGTACTCGTTAAGCTTACGGTAGAGTGTGCGAAGACCGATTCCAAGCGTCTTCGCACACTTTTCTTTGTTGTGGCCGCAGAGCTTCATGGTTTCTTCGATGGCAAGCCGTTCGATATCGCGCATGGACACCCCGGCGGGAATGCGGATTTCCCCCGCTTCCGGAGTCACGTTGCGGCGCAAATATTCAGGTATGTCATTGACACCGAGCGGTTCCGCGCCGTGGGTGGTTGCCACCATGCCCTCAACAACATTTTGGAGTTCGCGCACGTTCCCCGGCCAATCATAGTTGATCAAGAGGTTCATGGCGTTGCGGGTGATCCCCAGGACAGGCCGGGCGTGTTTTTCGGCGGCAGCGCGCAAGGCCTGATTCACCAGGAGTGGAATATCATCGCGGCGCGCCCGGAGGGCCGGGGCTTCGATGGACACCTTTGCCAGACGTTCATATAGATCCGCGCGGAAGGCGCCGGTTTCGGCCAAACGATCCAACCGTTGATTGGTGGCGGCAATTACACGGACATCCACGGGGATTCGTTTAGCGTCTCCGGGGCGTTCAATGCGGCGCTGAGTCAGAACCTTTAACAGGACTTCCTGCAGCCGCGGGGTGAGGTCAGCCACGCTTTCGATAAACAGCGTACCGCCATCGGCCAGTTCAAAACGGCCTTGACGCGGCGTGGCGCGGCCCGTGCCGCCGAATAATTCATGCTCGATCACGGTTTCGGACAGATTGGCACAATTGAAGCGCACAAAGGGTTCGTCACGGCGCGGGCTGAGATTGTGCAAGGCCTGTGCAATGAGGTCTTTCCCCGTGCCGGGTTCACCATAAATCAAAACAGTCGCCTGGGCCGGGCCGATTTGCCGGACCGCATTGTAGACCTGAACCATCTGGCGCGACTGTCCGACAAGACTGCCCAGGCCGAAGCGTTCGTCAAGGCGGCGTTTGAGTTCAACCTGCTCATACACAAGCCGCTGGTGTTCAAGACCCCGCTGGATCACCGCCTCCAGTTTTGCGAGATTCACTGGCTTGGTTTGGAAATCATAGGCGCCCTGGCGCATGGCTTCCGTGGCGAGGGCGATATCGGGTTCACGGGTGATGAAAACAACGCACACCTCCGGATTGCGCTCCTTGGCCACGGACATGAGCCGCATCCCGTCGACGCGCGGGAGGTTCAACTCGGTGATGAGCACATCGAAAAGATGGCTGTCGAGTTGGTTGAAGGCTTTTTCATCTTCATCCACCCACTCGGCGGCATAGCCATGATCACGCAGATACGAGAGCAGACGCCGGCCCACCGCGGGATCGCGGTCCACCACCAGGACTTCCGCGCGTCGTTCGGCCATGTCGGTGAATTCCTCTTATTTGGGTATCCGGATTGTGGTGATATCGGGTTCGTTCTTTCCGCGCACAAATTGCACCAGCAGCGATTTGCCGGGCGCGCCATGAAGCTTCAGGGCTTCGAGCAATTCGCCCGGATTCTTGACGCGCTGGCGGGCTACTTCCAGAATAATATCGCCGTCCATCAGTTTCGCGTCAACGGCGGGGCTGTCTGGTTTGATACCGGTTACAAGCACCCCTTCCATATCGGACGAGAGGCCCATTTTGTCCAGGAGTTCAGACGTGACGGGCCGGATGCGCATCCCCAGAATGTATTGTTCCCGATCAGGCTGCACGGCATATAGTTGGCGTTCGTGAAGCTGGACGGGCACCTCGATAGCCTTTTCATCCCGCCACACTTCCAGTGTAATCGAGGAACCCGGTGCGAAGGAGGAGATTCGCCGGACGAGATCTTCGGCGCCTTCCACGGCTTCCCCGTCGATTTTGCGCAGCACGTCATACACCTGGATTTTGGCGCTCTCGGCGGGGGTTCCAGGCTGCACGCGCTTGACGATAGCCCCTGCTTTATCCGGGAGCCCCACGGCTTCAGCGAATTCTCTGGCGTCGTCAATGGCCACGCCCAAGTAGCCGCGGGTTACCTTGCCGCCGGAAATAAGTTGAGGCACGGTGTTTTTGACCGTATTGATGGGAATGGCGAAGCCGATGGAATTGGCGTTCCAGACAATGGCGGTGTTCACGCCGATGACCTCGCCCGCGATGTTGCACAGGGGGCCTCCGCTGTTGCCCAAGTTGATCGCCGCATCGGTCTGAATCAGGTTCTGGAAGGTCAAGCCCTGCATGGCGAGCCCGCGGAGTCCTTCCCGGCCCACCGCACTGATATGGCCGAAGGACGTGGAGCCTTCAAAACCGCGGGCGCTGCCGATGGCCATCACGAATTGCCCCACGTTCAGGGCGTCGGAATCGCCCAGGCGGGCAACGGTCAATTCCTCTTCCGGTTCAATTTTAATCACGGCCAGATCCGATTCGGGGTCTGTTCCCGCCACTACCGCCGGATATTCTTTGCCATTCCATAGTTTCACGGTGATGGTGTCCGCATTTTCCACCACGTGATTATTCGTGACAATATGACCGGTCTTATCGAAAATAAAGCCTGAGCCCTGGCCCCGGGGTTTGAACATGGGATGAGGAGCGGGAGATTCCTGTTTTTCTTCAGGATCACCGGGCATATTAAAAAACCGCCGGAAGAATTCCATTTCGCCACTATCGCCGAAGACGGAACCTTCCGTGTCGATGTTTACCACGCACGGGCCCATTTGTTCGTGCAATTGCACAAAACTGGCCTCAATGTCTTTCAAAAGGGGGCTCTGCGCCAGAATAGCGCCCAGTACCGCGAACAACACTGCATTCATCCTAGATCTCCTTTATTTTCCAAGGCGGACACGCCATGGATTGCCTGCTCCACGCCGGTGCGCAGGGAAGCGAGTACGGCAGGATCTTCAATCCGGCCATCGTTTTTCTGAATGTAAAAAGCGTCTCGCACACGGCGCGCGTCGGTCATGATCCGCGCGGAGCGTATGTCAACGCCCATTATCGACAACGAACGCGCTATATCATACAACAATCCGGTGCGATCTCCCGTTTCTATATCAACGACTGTTTCCGTGGTGGAGGCGGTATTGTCAAAACCGACACGCGTGCGCACCGGCACGCGGGGTTGCAGAAGTGCAAACAATCGGCGCCTGGACTGCTCCACGTAGGCCTGAATGTCATCCCCGTGCAGGATAACTTCGCCGAGGACCCGTTTAAGGCCCTGAAACTGGGCATGCGTCATGGGCCGGTCATTGGCCGCGTCTTTGACCATGAAGCAATCCACCACCCATCCGTCAGGGAGGGTGAACAGGGCCGCGCCTTCCACATTGACGAGTTGTGAGGCAAAGCTTCCCGCAATCTCAGAGAAGAGGCCAAGGCGGTCACGCGTACACACGGCTACCTCGCTCATGCCGGTATCTTCATGGGTCCAGCAGCGCAGCGCGAGGCCTGTCTCCCGGGCTTCTTCCAGGCATTCGAGATGCCGTGCCATGTATTCCGGGGAGAAGGCGATAAAATACCGTTCACCCATGCCCTTCAGATAGTCCCCCACTTTGTCCGCGATGGCATCGCGCACAAAACCCTGCACCGCCTGGGCCTTGGGCAAACGCCAGAATTCCTCTTCCATAACCTGCGACCGGCCCAACAGAATGCGTTCCGCCTTGAGAAACAACTTTATGAGCAGGGCGCCTTTCCAATCGTTCCAGACGTTGGGGCCCACGGATGCCAGGTCCGCATAGGTCAGGAGCAACAGTTCGCGCAGGCGCTCGTCCGAGTTCATTTGCTCGGCGAATTTATTCACCGTCTCGGCATTATCGGTATCGCGGTAGAAGGCGGTGTTGGTCATCAACAAGTGATGCAACACCAGAAAGGCTATGCGGTTGGTGTCATCCGGTGGCATACCGATACGCTCACAGATTGCCCGTGCGGCGCGAACCCCCTCGTCAACATGGGTTTCGCCGGAGGCCTTGCCGAGATCATGGAAGAGGATGGCCATAATGAGAATGTGGGGCTCGCGGATGTGTTCGAGGGCTTTTCGCAAAACACCCGCTACGGATCCTTCCATGGCAGGGATGGCCGCCAGCGCTTCCAGTGCGCGCAGCGTGTGTTCATCCACGGGGTAGCTGTGAAAATCCTCATAGCGAATGATACCGCGCACCGCTTCAAATTCGGGCAAGTAGGCGCCCAGTAAGCCAATATTCGCGGCCTGCCGCAGGACTCCCCCCGCCTGAAGCATGCGGCAGCAAATCGCGACGAAATAGCGGCGGACGACATCGCTGGAGCGGAAGGCATCGCTCACGAGAGGCAGGTTTTCCGTCATCCAATATTGCATGGCATAGCTCAAGGGGACTTTTCGGCGGGTGGACTCCCACAGGACCTGCATCAAGCGCGCGGGGTTTTCAGCGAACCAATTTTGATCCAGTGTTCCGGCGGACAATTGGCCCCGGTACACCGTCAAATGGGATCGGCTGAGGCCCGGACCATCGTCCGGATCACTCTGCAACTCCTGGTCGCACAAACGGGCGGCCAAGTGGAGAAAATGCCGGATGCGCTTGGCGGCGCTGTAGTAATCCTGCATGAATTGGTTCATGCTTTCCTCTGCGTCGCCGCCATAACCGAACACGTTGGCCAAGTGTTGCTGCATGCTGAACGATAGCTGGTTTTCCGCTTTGCCGGTGTGAAAATGCAATTCATTCCGGATGCGCCAGAGAAAATCAAGGGCCTCTACCAATCCCAAGTATTCATCGTAAGGGATATGTCCGAGGCGCTGGAGATCATCAAGGCTCATGAACCCGTGGGTGATCAGAATCATCCATTGCGCCGCATGAAAATCGCGGAGCCCCCCGACATTTTCCTTGAGATCGGGTTCCAGGTTATACAAATCCTGATGAATTTCGGGAAGCCCATCGGGCTGTTCCCGCAGCCGTACATGCGCAAGAATATTCTGGCGTTCATGCCCTTTCAGATCATTGAGCAACAGTTTCAGCCGGGCGAAGGTGCGGCTGTCTCCCAGAATCAGACGCGCCTGCGCATACGACGTGTACACCTCGGGATCCTGGCGGGAGAGTTTTATGGCTTCAGAAACACGATGCACCGTATACCCTGCCTGGAAACCCATATCCCACAGAAAAGGCACCAGGAATTGATTGATCGCCTCGATTGACCGGTTGAGCCGCCGATCATAAAGGAGGCAGACATCCAAATCGGAACGCGGGCTCAACTCCGCCCGGCCATACCCTCCTAAAGCGCAAATGGCCACCTGCGACATCAATTTCTCGCGGACACCGCTGTGATACAGCCCAAACTCCGCCACACCCCGGAGAACGGTGTCCGCCGCTTCCGTTAAACGGCGCAATACATTGCTCCCGGATTCCCCTTTCTGATGGCTCTCCCGGATTATCTGCCATTGTTCGCGGACATAGGTGCGGGCAGCCTCGACACAGGCCTCGCGCGTTACCTGTGCAAAGGCAGGAACACCCGATTGCGCTTGCGCCACTAATTCTAAAAATTCTTCCGACACTTCACTTACTTTCTTCCGCTGCTATGCGGATAATTGGAATTCGAGTTTTGATGTTCCAACCCTCCCCAGCCTGATTTTCCAGAACCACACCCCAGAAAGCAAATCCCATACTCCGGTCAAGCGGAGTACGACCCGCCGGAATCTTCCGCAATCCGCCGGGAGTGTGGCTTTGTCCGGTTTGCACCACAGGCGTAAACGTGCGTGAGACCTTCTTGTATTCCGCAAGGAATGTCATATTGACTCGGATGGGCAAAATTTGTTAGACTTCGATCAGTTTGCGAATTGCGCTAAGGTGGCGGAAACGTGGACGCACTAAGAATTCCCCTAACAGACATCACGGAGCATGGTTTCCGCGTAGATCGGAAGGTGGATATCCATGCCTTGCGGCCGCAAGGCGCGGAAGATCTTCCGCTGGAACAGGTTAGCGTACGCGGGAGCTTGACCCCGATGGACAATGAATTCCTGTTTCAGGGTCAGGTACAGGGTGTATTTGTGCACCCTTGCGACCGTTGCCTGGAAGAGGCGCAGGCGCCATTTGCGGTGGAGGTGGTATGGACCTTTTCGGAAGGACCGGAACCGGAACCCGACGAAGGAAACTTTGATGGGGAATCCGAGGATATAGAAGAAGAGCTGGACAATGCCGGGGAGCATTTCCACTTCCAAGGCACGGAGATCGATCTGTCTCAGTGCGTGTGGGAGGAAGTGTCTCTGGCCGTGCCAGCAAAATTCGTATGCCGGCCGGAATGCAAGGGACTCTGCCCCCGGTGTGGAGTGAACCGCAACCGGGAACAGTGTTCCTGCCGGCTGGAAGATGAACAAGAATTCAACCCTTTCCGCGGGCTGAAGGGCAAGTTTTCCTGAAGCAACCCGCCAAGGACAAAGGAGAGTCTCGTGCCAGTACCAAAACGAAAAACAGGCAGAGCAAAGCAAAACATGCGCCGTTCGCATCATGCGCTGAGCGCCCCCGCCCTTATTGAGTGTCCCGACTGCGGTGAGAAGACCATTCGTCACCGGGTCTGCCCGAAATGCGGTCATTACAGAGAACGCCTTCGCATCAACCTGAAAGAAGATTGATAACGTCCGCGTTGGAGACTATCCATGCGAATCGCGGTAGACGCGATGGGTTCGGATCGCGCGCCCGATGTTGAAGTGGAAGGCGCGGTAACCGCCAGCCTGGAAAGCGACACGGAAATCCTGTTGGTGGGCGACGAGGCGGTGCTCAACGAGAAGCTGGCCAAGTTTACAAAACATGGGGCTGTTTCCGTGGTGCATGCCACCGAAGCCATCAAAATGAATGAGCCCCCCGTGATGGCCATCCGTAAAAAGAGGGATTCCTCCTTGATGGTGGCCATGCGCCTGGTGAAAGAAAACCGTGCAGACGCCTTTGTCAGCGCGGGAAACACCGGCGCGGTCGTGGTGGCGGCCCGTACCATTCTGGGACCGTTGCGCGGCGTGGCGCGTTCGGCCATTTGCCAATGCCTTCCCACGGCCACCGGCCGTGTCGTCCTCATCGATTTGGGCGCGAATGTCGATTGCAGCACCCGTCAATTATGTGAATTTGCGGAGATGGGCATCGCCTACTCCCACTATGCCCTGGGCGTGGAAAATCCGCGCGTGGGGTTGTTGAACATTGGCGAAGAAGTGGGCAAAGGCGGTCAGGTCGCAAAGGAAGTGCACCAAAACCTGAGTGCCGCCGCACACGTCAACTTTATCGGCAATATCGAGCCCAAGGCCATGTACCGGGGCGAAGCGGACGTCGTGGTGTGCGACGGCTTCGTCGGAAATATCATCCTGAAGACCAGCGAAGCGGTCGCCAGCCTGATGGGCAAGCTTATGCGGGAAAAACTTGAGAGTTCGAACATGAGCAAGTTTGGCGCGGTGCTGGCGCGCAAGTCGCTTTACGATCTCAAGAAAACGATTGACCCCAACGAATATCCTGGCGCGCCGCTATTGGGCGTGAACGGCGTGGTGATTATTATTCATGGGTCTTCTACGCCGCGCGGGGTTTCCAACGCCATTCTGGGCGCGCGCACCGCCTTTGAAACCAAACTTAACGAGCATATTCATGAAAATATCGAGTTGCTGCGCAAAACCCGCGTGATTCCCTTGGAGTCTTCGAATGAAACGCTGAAAGCACCTGCTGAAGACTCCCCGGAAGAAACTCCCTTGGCGGAGACAGCATGATGCGGTTTTTTCTGTTTCCGGGTCAGGGCAGTCAGCGGCCTGGCATGGGGCAGGATTTCTATGACCGGTCGCCGGTGGCGCGCGAAATCTTTGATACCGCCGCCGCCATGAGTCCGCCGGGATTTCTCGATACCTTCTTTGCCAGCGATCAGGAAACGTTGAACCAGACGCGTATCGCGCAGCCGGCCCTGCTCACCGTGGAAGTGGCCATAGCCCGTCATCTCATCACTTCCGGAATTCAACCCGCCGGATGCGCGGGCCATAGCCTCGGCGAGATTCCCGCTCTGGTGATCGCGGGTGCGCTCGCCTTCGACGACGCCCTCCCGTTCGTGCAGGAACGCGCCCGCCTGATGAGCGAAGACGTGCCCGAAGGCGGCATGGCCGCCGTGATAGGCCTGGCCCCGGAAACGATTGAAGCGATGCTGCCGCGCGAAGTCCAGATCGCCAATTACAATAGTCCCGAACAGACCATTATCACCGGACCCAGCGAAGCCTTAGCGGACGCCATATCGGCTCTCGAAGCCACCGAAGCAAAACGTGTTATTCCCTTAAAAGTCTCCGGACCCTTCCACTCGAAGTTCATGCAGCACGCATCAGATCAGCTTAGGCCTTTATTGGAAAAACTGCCCTTTGCGCCACCCTCCGTGCGTTTTGTTTCCTCCATATCCGGCGCCGAGGAAACTGATCCCGAGGCCATCCGCGCATTGCTCATCCGTCAACTCGTCCAACCCGTCCGATGGACCCACGTCATGCAATGTGTCGGCCCCATGGACGCCCTCGAAATTGGCCCCGGCGCCGTCCTCAAAGGCCTCGCCAAACGCACCCCAAACGCGCCCCGCATCACCGCCATCGACACCCTCGAAGAAGCCGGTGCCGTTGGCGCAGAATGATTCTGCACCTCTTTAAACGGCGCAGAACCAATGCCTAACGTTATTCGCAATTCTTAAACTCTGATGGATACCGTAACTATTCAAATAGCTCCTCTTCGAAGAGCGATTATCCGCGGAAATCCGTGCAATCCGTGCCTGCCGGGCCATAACTCCTTTGGGGCGAAGGCCGGTTATCAGCGTTCTATCCTTTCCTTATCCACTTGCTCCGCATCTCACGATCCCGCAAAAGAGATCCTCGTCCGGCGTTTCCCCCTTTATAGCCTTTTTGCTATAGTGCCCGTTCTTGGAAGTTAGAGGTTATCGGAATGCAGGCTGAAATTGTGATGATTGGCACGGAACTGCTGCTGGGGCAGATCCAGGACACGAACGCGTCATTTATGGCGCAGGTGTTGGCCGAGAACGGCATTAACTTATTCTGGAAAACGACGGTGGGGGACAACCGCGGCCGCATTTTGGAAGCCCTGGATCGCGCCCTGGACCGCTCGGATGTGGTCCTGTGCAGCGGGGGGCTGGGGCCGACGGAGGATGATATCACCCGGGAGTGCGTGGCGGAATTGCTGAATCGCCCGCTGGAATATCACGAGGCGTTGTTTGAGGCCATTTTAAAGCGTTTCGCCCATGTCCGGGCAAAAATCACCGAGAACAACAAAAAGCAGGCGCAACTGCCCCAAGGGGCTCAAGCCATTCCAAACCCGAACGGGACCGCTCCGGGGATTCTCGTCGAGGATGCGAGGGGCATCATACTCTGCATGCCTGGGGTGCCATCGGAACTGAAGCCCATGCTGACTGATCAGGTCATTCCATGGCTCCGGCGCCGTTTCGCGCTTGCCGGGGTGCTGCATTACCGGGTGCTGAAAGTCTGCGGCATGGGCGAGTCGCGGGTCGACAGCATCATTGGCGACCTTATCAATGCCCACAGCAACCCGACCATCGGCCTGCTGGCCTCGTTGGATGCCGTCCGGATCCGGATTGCAGCCCGTGCGGAGAGCATCGAGGCGGCCAACGCCCTCATCGACCCCGTGGCGGCGGCGGTATATGAACGTTTAGGCGGACTGATCATGGGGGAAGACGAGGATACCCTGGAAAGTGTGGTGGATCGGCTGCTCCAGGAAAAGGGCTGGACCCTGGCGGTGTTGGAGACGGAAACGGGCGGTGCGCTCAGCCAACGGCTTGCCGCTATTCAGGCAACATCCTTCTACGGCGGGAAAGTGGTTCCCCGGCCGGATCGGGAAGGGGCTTCCCCAGAGGATTTCGGACTTGACTTCGCACAACGGCTTTTGGTAGAGTTTTCAGTTACTTGTGTTCTGGCCCTCATAGCGGATAGCGAGACGCACCGTACGGTGGCTGTGTTTATCTCGCCGGAAGGAACCAATCACTGGGAAATTGGATATTATGGGAGTGCTGGACGCAACCAATTGAGAACAAGCGTTGTGGCGCTGGAAGGACTGCGACGCTGTTTAACCGGACTGGAGCCGGTCCAGTAAGACATGGTTAATTAACTGTCTTGCAATGGGTTAGCCAAGTTCAGGATTGTCAGTTGCATCGGATGAAAAGGCTCGTGCCTGGGGCTGTATAGGTACGGCAAGCCTAGGGTTAGCTTGGGGAAAAGCTGCACCTCCACGGTGAACCCTATTGGTTTTGGTGCGAGCTATTATTTAGTATAAATCATAGTTTTGGAGAAACGAAGCAGCAATATTATTAATGCCGCGAGGCCCCGATGGTTGCCCCATCCAGGGCGGATGGCAGCGGGCCTGCGGACATGAATGAGGACACCATCCAAACGTCCGAAGGGATGGACCAA
>JAKQOG010000014.1 GCA_029565395.1 Candidatus Hydrogenedentota bacterium
GCCGTCCTTGATGATCGCGGCCGCGTCACGTTCGGCGTCTGAAAGCAGCTGCCCCGCTTCCCGGCGCGCGCTGTTAAGATAGCCCCCCGCACGAATCCGGGAAAATACAAAGGAAATCAGAACCCCTACACCAATGCCTGCAACACTGCCTATCGCTAAATAAACTGCCATGTATGCGACCTCCCTGCCCACGAATGGGGTGGTTGTTCCTTGTCAAAACTGACGGCAGGAAGGCATGAATGGAGGCAGGCGAGACCCGCCCGGGCATTTATGATGTGAACGCCTCTGTCGAAGGGGCTGTCACAACGGCCCTCAATGCGATAAGGTTGGAAAATAAACGCATCATATTGAAACCGCCGCAGGGCGGCGTTGCTATTCTATATGCAAAGATTCGCTTTACCATCCATACATCCTACAGTCAGAACACAATTGTTACAATGGCATTAGTATAACGTAAACGCACCGTCTTGTCAACATGGCCACGCAAGAAATTTGATTTAACTCGATAATCAACCATAAAGAGAATACTGTTCAATCCTTACAGGATCCGCAGCCAGCATAAGTTTAGAGTTCTGGAGGGACACCCCGAAAAAACAGAAAGAACAAAACCTGCCACATCGCTGTATGCATCCATCCCGGAAACTGAACACAGTAACATGTCCCCGAAAATTCAACGGTTTCCCCGGAACGCCCGTGGAAGATCTGCGATTCCCTCGCGGTGACAGATGCGGTCCTTCTCTCTTTTAGCGGGTGTGGGCATGATTTAAACAAAGGGGTGGTATTCCAACTAGGATAGCAAACTTGCCTGGGAGGAGCAGTTCTGAATCTATGAAAGAGGGTACGGAACGGAAAAAGTTACCAAAATACGGCCTTTTTTGGTATTCTTTACAGAGAGTACAATAGGGGAAGAGGGCGGCCGGGCTATGGCCGCCACGGCCCCGCAGTATACAGCACGTGAAACACAGTACAAAAAGTAATGGTCGGGCAGGCAGAATACGTCGCCTGCCTGTTCAAAGTCCTTATGTACCCCTTACGCGCATCAACCATATGCACAAGGAGTTCTCTTCATGAAACAAAGCGGAAAATGGCGTCGTTGTCATACGATGATACCGCGCACGGTTACCACCACCGTTCCGCTGGGAACCGCCCTTGCCTTGCTCCTTCTTTGTAGTTTCACCTTCGGCGCGCGGGGCGCTTCATCCGGGGCGGAAAATTGGCGGATATCTCCCGTGCATGAAGATAAGGTTATTTATGGCACGGATGACCGCAGGGAAGTGTACGAGACCACCGATGCGTCTCAACGCACCTGGGCGGCATCCACCTGCGCCGTGGTCTATGTGGATGACCTGACCGACAATCAAAATGGCACACACTCGTTAATAACGGACGCTTACCAACACTCGGGATACCCGGCTTGCTCCGATGAGCCTTACGGAGACCAGCCTGTTGCGCCTTTTTGCACCGGATTCATGGCGGGAGCCGATATTATTGTGACGGCAGGCCATTGCATCAGCGAAACTGATTTGGAGAATACGCGTTTTCTATTCGGATTTGATATGGCAGATGCGGCAACACCAACGTTGACTTTTTCCGAGAACCAGGTATACACGGGTG
>JAKQOG010000015.1 GCA_029565395.1 Candidatus Hydrogenedentota bacterium
TAGCGGGCCAAAATTCATAATCATAGCGTGTCTCAACCGCATAAGGGGTTAATGGTTCTACCAGCGATACAATTTCTCCAAATGAAGGATCGATTGTAATACAGTGTTCCACAAGTTTTGATAGGTTGTGGGTATACGGGAAGTCAATTGAATGGAAAATTAAAAATGCCTTGAGGCATTTTTCAACTGCTTGTTGTGCATGGAAACAAGCTGCATCCAGCGCTCCCGCGTGAAATGAGGCATTCATGGCGGTTAAATCGCTTTCCGCTTTCTTAAGCCAGCCTCGCACCAAGTCAGCCTTATCCTTCATACAGCACTTTTCCTTCTCTTAGCGCCGTCGTAACAAAGGCTTCCTTCACCTCGCTCCATTCTTCTACTTCCGAGGGTGTGTAGACCATGATATCCACTTCCACCGGAAGATCAGCCAATAGCCGATAGAGAGGAGCAGCCCGATGAAAACGTTCTTCCTGCGAATCATTAATCACCAAAACATCGAAATCGCTGGTTTCCCGGCTGGCGCCTCGGGCTCTGCTTCCAAAGAGTACAATCCGTAACGGTTTTACGGTATCACGAATTCGTTTTACAATTTCCTGAAGCATCTGCTCGGAATCTATAATGTTCTGAGGCGACATGAACCTTTCACGCTCCCGCGTTCCATTTCTGCTGGACTGCTTTGAATGCATCGTCGCAAATATCCCAGGTGCGCTGCAAATCTTCCTTGGTATGGGCGGTGGAGACGAACCAGTTGTGGTGCGAGGTGAAATAGGCGCCGCGGCGCGTGCATTCTCCGCACCAATCCTGCTGCAACATCAGGGTCTCATCGCCGGTCAGGCGGTAATAGGCCATACCGGGATCGCCTGTGACTTTCAACGTAAACCCATAGCTCTTGGCGATACGGATTATGCCTTCATTGAGGGTTGTACCGTAAGCGCGCAGCACTTCCGGAGCATTGATGCGTTTTAACTCCTTCAAGCAGGCCAGCGCCGCAGCCATTGGACCGGCGGAATACCAATAGCTGCCGGTATGGAATACTTTAGCGGCCGCGCTTTTCAGCGCCCCCGTTCCCACGAGGGAAGACACCGGATATCCGTTACCAATGGCTTTGCAGAAGGCGATCAAATCGGGCTTGAATCCGAAATGCTCGTTTGATCCACCCATGTGCAGGCGGAAGCCACACCGGACATCATCGATAATGAACACGATGCCTTTTTTGTTCAGCAGGGCTTGTACTTTTTGCCAATAGCCTTCGGCGGGCATCTCATTATCGGCAAAGACAGGATGATGGTAGGGCGTTGCGATAAATCCGGCAATCTGACCGTCGTATTGATCGACAACCTTTTCGAGCGCGGCATAATCGTTCCATCCGATGCGGATCACGTTGGTGTGATCATCCTCAATGAGCCCGTGATGCCCCGCGGCCTGCATCCAGGGCGAAGTGCCATGATATCCTCCTTTGATCGCGATGATTTTCTTCCGGCCCGTCGCGGCACGCGCAATCATCACGGCATAATTCGTGACATCCGCGCCATTCTTGGCAAAAAACGCCCAGTCCGCAATGGGAATGAGGTCCACCATGAATTCGGCCAACTCCACCATTTTCGGCGAAGCGATGGTATTGGAATCCGCCAGTTTCATTTGGGCCTGATAGGCTTCATCCACAACAGGATTGGCATAGCCCAGAATCATGGGGCCATATGCACACATATAGTCGATAAATTCATTGCCGTCCACATCCCAGAAATGGGATCCTTTGGCCTTGGAACCAAAAAACGGATAGGCATTAACCGGCACGCAGGGCGCCGGGCTGAAATGACCGTAGATTCCCCCCGGGATTACCTTGGCCGCCCGAGTAAAGAGCTTTTGCGATTCGGGATATTCATAGATATTCATGATTCACACTCCACGTTATGCCAAATACTGCTCGACGCGGTCGAGAATCAGGCTGGTATTGTCAATTAGAGGAATCATTCCATACAGCATCACACTGCCTTCCGCCACGGCTTGGAAAGCATCCAGTTTTCCGCTCAACAGTCCATGCGCTGAGGGCATATCCTTAAAGGTCATCGTGGCCGTCGGATGGGGTAATGAACCTTTTCCCACGGTTACCGCGCCCTTATCGTACAGAAGGTGAACATATGGCCCCTCCGGCTGCACGCCGATTTGGAGCCCACCGTTCGGTGTATGCGCGGCGACTGCCTTGCAGGTTGGCTCCAGCGCCGCCAGCTCCTTGACGGCATAGGCCGCGGTGTAAAGCGTCAGTGAGGTGCTCGTTTTTACAAACACATCATCCCGTGCCGTGCCTGCAGCGGGTTTCAGATAATGCTCAAGCCGCTGGGTCAGTTTCGCAAAATCCTTTTGCAAAAAGCCCAGCTTTGTAAACCCCTTTAAAGGAATTGGCATGCCTTTGCCTGCAAACATTCGGTTCAGATGGGCTGGAGAGGTGAATAGCAAGCGGACGACAGGACTGGGATGTGTTCCTTCACCATGTTTACACACCCCGTGTTTAAATTCCACGAAGGCGGCGGGACCGCTCATCACCGAGAACTGGATCGAAATATCCCACGATTTGCTGAGCGCCGCCATCTCCGCGTCAAGCTTAACCAGTTCTTCCAGATTCTGCAGGACCGCATTTAGATTCAGCCGTGCACGCAACAATTCACTGTCCATAGATCCACCCGTTCTCCATGCTTCCGATTACCGGGGTGAATGTAACACGACGCCCCGTTTACGGACAAAACAATTATGAAAACTGCTTTGCCAGACGGTTAATCACATCCACGCCACGCAGGATCACATCATCCGAGGCCGCAAACGAAATCCGGAAATTCGTTTTCTTGTCGGAGAAAACGCTGCCCGGAATAATCAACAAATTATTTTCTATTGCCGTCTTCACAAAAGCGTCACCGTCACCCCCCGGCGCATTAGGGAAGATATAGAAAGCTCCCCCCGGTTTCACGGGGTTGCAACTGTCTTTCAAGCCTTCGTATACCAGATCGCGTTTGCGGCGGTAGGCGGCAATCTTTTCGCTCATATCCGCCTTCAACGCCAACACAGCGGCTCTTTGCGCAAAGGACGGCGCACACACAAAGGTGTATTGCTGCAAGGTGTTCATGGATTGAATGATGTCTTCAGGGCCGGCCGCAAAACCGATGCGCCAGCCGGTCATCCCAGCCGATTTTGACAATCCGTTCAACAAGATCAAATTGTCATACATCCCCACCATCGTCGCGGGCGCATCGTCATAGAGCAATGATTCATAGATTTCATCTGTGATCACGAGGAGGTTATGGCGCTTGGCCACGTCTGCAATCGCCTGCAACTCTGCTTTGTTCATGGTGACGCCGGTTGGATTGGCGGGGCTGTTCACAATCAGGATCTTGCTCTTTTCTGTAATCACTTTTTCTAAAGCTTCGGCCGACATTTTAAACGTAGGATACGTGTCCACGGGTTTTGACACGCCGCCCAGCAGATTCACCAAGTGCTTGTACATCACGAAATAGGGATCGCCAAAGAGCACTTCATCGCCTGGATTTACCGTGGCCAATAACGCCAGAAACAATCCGCCGGAGACCCCGCTGGTGATCATCACGTTATGCAAGGGAACGCCGAATTTTACCTGGTAATATTCGGAAGCGGCCTCCCGGAGTTCCTCGATGCCCCAGGTCTGCGTGTAGGAATTGAACCCGGCCTTTATCTGGTGAATCGCTTCCAGCTTTACGGCTTCATCCACATCATAGTCCGGCTGACCGATGCTCAGATTAATAGGATCTTTCATCTTCGCCGCAAGGGCAAACACTTTCCGAATGCCACTCGCGTCAATACAATTCATCCGTTGCGCCGTGAAACTCATGAAACCTCCTCCATTCCAAGGGTAATGTTTCGGCAAGGCGTTGCCCAACCAGACCTTCACGAGAAGAACGCTAGTATACACTGCGTTCTTCCACAGAGGCAAAAACATACACTTAAAAACAGCCAAAACCGCCCGGTACGGACCTTTTTCAGTTTTCGCGGTTGTTCTCAAGGATCATTTCGGTGGATTGGACCCCATGACAAAGCGCAAGGTTCCACCCTGGGCAATTTCGTCATGAGCAAAATACGTGTGGTCCAGGACTTTCTCATTCAGAAAAACCTGTTGGACATAGACATTCGCCGGCGCGTTGTTTTCCGCTATAATGGTGAGTGTTTTATCGCCTATACGCACTTCCGCTTTGTCGAACAGAGGCGAACCGAGTTCATAGCGCATGGTTCCTGCAATCGGATAAAAGCCTAAGGCGCTCAAGACATACCAGGACGACAGCGTTCCCCCATCATCGTTGCCATCAAGTCCGAAATAGGTGTCATTGTATTTGGTATCCAGAATCCATCGCACCCATTTTTGCGTCAGATCGGGCCGGCCGGCCGCACTAAACAGATAGGCAGCGTGAATATAAGGTTCATTGCCATGCCAATAATAGGGTCCCGGATTCCACGCACCCACGGTCTTGGTGGAATTTTCCATGTATGTTTCCAACTCGCTGAGAAAGTATTCTCGACTGCGGAAGAGGGCAATCAAGCCTTCCGGGTCGAACGGCACGCCCCACCGCCATTGCATCGCGCTGCCTTCAACAAAATCTTTGGTGTACTTCCGATCAAAGTCGATATAGCTTAACAAGAGTGGTTTGAAATTTTGATCAAATTCACCGGAGGCAAAACGCGGCTGGAAAAACTGCGTTTCCGGATTCCAGATGTTCTTATAAAATGTTGAATGTTCGGCGAAAATTGCTGCATCGTCTGCATGCCCCAATTCCCGCGCCAGCAGGGATAATGCATAATCCGCCCATGAGTATTCGAGAGTCGCGGAGACCGCATCCCCAGCTTTATCCGTGGGACAGTACGTATAGGTCAAATACCATTCGAGACCTTCCCGGCCCGCGAACTTCGATCCTTCCGGGCGTCCAATCAAGGCGGTTTGCCGCATCGCCTTGTATGCGGTGTCAATGTCAAAATCCCGTATGCCTTTCAAATACGCTTCGCTAACAGCCAGATCCGCAGGTGTTCCAAACATGCAGTTCGTATATCCGCAGCCCGACGGCCATCGTGGAAGGCCTCCCCCCTCTTTCGTCATCTCCACCAGCGAAACCATCATGTCGCGCTCGTTTTCCCGGGCGATAAGGTTATATAACGGATGCACCGTCCGGAACGTGTCCCACAAGGAAAAATCCGTGTAATATGTATATCCTTCCGCCTTGTGGATTCCCCGGTCAAAGCCAAGGAAATCGCCATTCACATCCGTGAACACTGTGGGCATCTGAAAGGCGCGATAGAGGGAGGTGTAAAAAATTCTTTGTTGTTTTTCCGTACCGCCGGACACCCGGATCTGGGCAAGACGTTGCTCCCAGGCTTCTTTGGCCGCGCTTACGATATCCCCAAAGCTTTTCCCCGCCGCCTCCGCCTCCAGATTCGCCCGTGCATTAGCGACACTGACACAGGAAAGGGCCAACTGAAGTTCAATTGGTTTTTCCGCATCACCCTCTTTGAAACCAATGTCCACGCCGATGTTCTTCCCTGCGGCGCCGTCATCATTTTCTTTGTAGTGATCGCCGCTCCACGCGCCATACGAGGCAAAGGGCCTATTGCAGCGCGCCACAAAAAACACTGGAAGCCCGCCATACCGGCCGGAAAACGATCCATAGGTTGTCACGCTCCCCTCAATTTCCCGCACGTCTGGTTTGATCATCACCACACCATCTTCACAGCGTTTATCCCCCAGAACGCTGGTTACTTCCAGCAAGAGATGCGGTCTCACACCCCTGGGAAAAGTGTAGCGGTGCATGCCCACATGTGGCGTGGCGGTCAGTTCCACAAGAACATCATCCTGCCGCAATTTCACTGCATAGTAGCCGGGGAAAGCCGTTTCATTTCGATGGGAAAAGCGCGAGTACCGCCCTGGCGCACGCATTTTTTCCACGCGAGACTCCACCGTGGGAAACACCCGGAAGCAACCGCCTTCCAGGGCATCCGCGCCAACCAAACGGGTGTGGCTGAATCCCAGAATTTTGTTGTCCCCATAGAAATACCCCGACCGGTTGAAACCGTTGATGTTGACAAAAAGTGATGCCGTATCAGGACCGAGGCGCACCATCCCGAACGGGACCGCCGCCGCGGGCGAATCATGGCCACACATGTATGGAATACCGCCCGTGGCCACAAAGACATTTACATACTGGCCGAGAGGTCCCGGAGATACCGAAACGGTCAGAGATCCAGGCATGGCGTCCACCACATACCGGTAGGTTCCCCACAATCCCGCCACGAAAAGGAAGAGAATGGCCAAAAGGGCTGCCATAGAAAGAATAATCCACTTGAAGACTCGTTTCATACTGTTGTTCCCAAATTGTTTCCGATGAAACCCGCGAAGCAGAATCGCATCATTGTACGCTTCACCAAGGACACGCACAAGGATACCAATGGCTTTGGCTTTTTCAAGAGAATGCTTAAAACTGGATATCGGGAGTTGCGAAACCGGATACTATGCCGAACATTACCATGGGAGAATGAAATGAGTGACTCAACGTTGGGAAAAAACGAGTTGGCACGGACTATAGGATTGACTGGAAGTATTGCCATGGTAGTGGGCGGCGCGGCGGGTGCGGGCATTTTTGTGCTGGTTCGCGATATTGCAGCGCTGGCGGGAAATGCCATCTGGCTGGCCTATACCCTGGCCGTGATTATTGCCGTGATTGGTGTGCTTCCTCTGGTGCAACTAGCCGCCGCCATCCCCCGCGCCGGAGCCGGCTATCTCTTCGCCAGCCGCTTATTGTCCCCCTTTTGGGGGGTGCTCACCTCCAATTGGATTGTGCTAGGAGGGGCTTCCTCCACCTGCGTGGTTTCCCTGACCCTCGCAGCGTATGTGAGTGCCTATTTGCCCGTATCGATTCCATCGCATATCATTGCGTTCGGCATTCTGGCGCTCTTTTATATCGTTTATCGTTTCGGACTCCGCCTCGCCATGGGCCTTCAACTGATCATGGTTGCACAGTTCGTTTTTGTGCTTGTTATGTATGGCCTCGGAGGTGTATTCGCCAAAGGGCTCGTCTTCGGATTCAATCCGCCCGGTGGCGGCGGCGGATTCGCAATGGCCATCATGCTGTGTTTCAGCACGTGTCTAGGATTCCAAGTGGTTGCCGAGATGGGGGAGGAAATTAAAAATGCCCGGCGCACCATTCCGCTCGCTTTGCTCATCGGCGGAGTTATCATTGCAGGCATCTACATCACCACCAGTACCGTCTTCGTGACCACCATCCCCCCCGACCCGCACATATACACCCAACTGCGCGCTCCGCTCAGCGAATCCGCTGCGCTCTTCCTTCCAAAACCACTGGTGCAATTTCTAAGTCTTGGCGCAGTCGCCGGGGCGCTCACGGCCCTCAATGCCGCATCCATGGCCCTGCCACGGGAATGGTTCGCGCAAGCCCGCGACGGATTCATGCCTCAAGCCCTTAGCGCCATTTCCCCAAAAACGCACGCTCCGCAAAACGCCATAACCGCCTTCTTTATTCTAGTGGCGATATTACTCCTGACCGGACGCCCCGTCGAACTCTATGGATTCTCCGCCGCGATCGGGATTCTAGTTATGACCGCGATTCTCTGTTTCGCCGCACTTCGTTTGCCCAAACGTTACCCAGAACGCCTGGCCAGCGCGTATATGCGATTTCCCCAAAGCGTTCTAATCCTTTGCACGATTATCACCGCGATTATCTCAGGATTTTTCATCCTCATCCTAATGTTCAAGGCCCCTGAAATTTTCCTGGTCTATACAGGATGGACGCTTCTGATTATTGCTTTCTATAAATACCGTTCCTTCCACTTCACTTCGGAAAATTGGCAACGCATCCTACAAATCCCCGGTCACGACGAGCAATAAAAAGCTATCAGCTATCAGCTATCAGCCATCAGCCATCAGCTATCAGCCATCAGCCATCAGCCATCAGCCATCAGCCATCAGCGCTAGTTGCGAAAAACGAGGGGGGGAATGCGAAATCCTCCTTTACCAAGGCTTCTTCCTTCGTCACGCGTGGCGCGTGACTTCGGAAGACAAGTCGGAGGACACGCGGAAAATGCGAAATCCGTTGTCGTCCGGGGGAACAAAGTTGGCGCAGATTCGTTCTGCGCCGTTTAAAGAGGTGCAGAATCAATCTGCACCAACTCCCGGACAAAATCCGTCTTCACTTCCTTCACAGACATGGTAGCCGCCGGAATTATAGAATTGGATTAGGCGGAGGAGTTCCGAGAGACTGATCTGCCAATCCTGTGGGTTGTAGTCGCTGCTATGCGCTGTGCAGGTATGGTCTCCGGTGAGACCCGGAGCATACCCATCTTCGGTACCAACCTGACAATGGTATCCGCTGGAATTGTAGAACTGAATGACCCGGAGCAGTTCCGAAAGATTTATCTGGTTGTCACAATCCTGATCGGCAGTATGGCATGGTGGGAGTGCTGGCCCCAGCGATATCACAATATTCACAATAGATTCGCAGGCCACGACTAAACCGGATACCGGTTGTTGGCTGATTACCTGACCTTCCGAGACAAAATCGCTGTTCTCTTCCGATACCGTACCCAAGGCGAGATTGGCCGCCGTCAGTGCGGTCTCAGCTTCCGCCTGCGTGAGGCCAACCACATTTGGGATCGACGTATAACACGGTCCCAGGGACACCACAATGGAAACCACGCTGCCGTAGTCTACGACAGTTGACGCCAGAGGGTCCTGTGCGATAATTTGACCTGCGGGTGTAATCGAACTGTATTCCTCCGTCACTTCCCCCAGTATCAAGCCTGCCAAGAACAGAATTCCTTCTGCTTCTGCCTGGGTTTTGCCGGAAAGATCCGGGACAATCACCGTGGCAGGCACAAACACCGCGATCAGTTCGCGGTTCTGGGTCATGGTTCCGGAAATGGTGAGAGAGGTTGGGTCTTGGCCTATGGGGACATCGCCTTGCCAGTGCAGGAAGAGCGCATCTGCACCCAGGGTGGCGGTCACGTCGAACGGATCGCCATCCCTAAACCAATGCAAGACATCCGGTGCAGGATTGGTCGTGCCATTCCCTGTGACCTGGAGATAAAGATACCAATCGGCTTCCTCAAAAATAGCCGTGATACTTCGGTTTTGATCCATAAGAATTTGCAGGCCGCGGCCGTAGGGGTTTGCGCCTGGCGACAAGTCACCCGTCCATTGTTCAAAAAGACTCGATCCCTGGTCAATAGCGTGAATTATAGGAGCAATGCCCGCGACATAACGTACCGTACCGGAAGGACTCGTAATTCCGCCACCATCCTTATTAATCACCAACTCATAACCGGAAGTGCCCAAATAGATGGTGACATTTTTGTGGCTATTCATGAGCAAACTGGCGGTATAGTCGAACGTCGTCACATCGCCCGCGTAACCGCCCCAATACGTGCTGGAATTTGGCCGCACTTCCAGTCCTGCGGCACGTCCGGCCAAGTATTGGTACGACCCGGCGGGGTGGGACACATACTCGGCCGTGCCGCCTCCGGCTATTGTGGTAGTGAGTATATAATCACCTGTGGCAAACACAGCGGTCAAATTCAAATCGCTGTGGATCACAAAGTGATGCGCTGCTTCGTTGGGGTCCTGTCCTTCCGGCAATCCTTCCCAATCGCTAAAGGCATCGCCGCCGCTTACAATATTAGCCACTGCTTCGACATTCGCGCCATCCAAAAAGCCGTAATTTCCCGGTGCAGGGTAAATGGCGCCATTGCCGGTATAAGCCAGTGTCATCGTCCAGTCCGCGGAAACATAGGTGGCCACCACCGTGCGGTCCTGGTCCATGGTCAGAGAATAATACTGACTGGCCGGGTCGGCAGAGCCTATATCGCCTGACCAGTGGCTGAAGGCCCAACCCGCCGTACCCAATTGCGCCGTCAAGCTCACACACTGGCCCGTGGCAAACGTATACTGAGTCCCTGGGGAAGGGCTTCCGTCCGGCACTGTCTCCCCTGTTCCCTCAATGATTATTGTCAGCGTCTTCACGTCCAGGCGGAAATTGGCCATGATGTTGCGGTCTTGGTCCATGGGCACCTGCAACGACGGTGCACTCGCGACGGCACCCTCTGGAATGTCCCCGCTCCAGTGGTCAAACACCCAGCCAGACGAGGTGTTCCTGACTTCTACGGTCACGACTAGCCCCGATGCGAAACAGTAAGCATCCGGCGTGTGGAAGTTAATCACACCCTCGCCTGTCGTGGCGAGTGTCAACGTATATCCGGATGTGGAATAATTCGCTGTGATATTCTTGTTGCCATCCATTTGGATTATAAGGGTGGGATTGTTGCTGATGATATCTCCCGTCCAGCCCGCGAAATAGCTTCCTGAGTTTGTCCACGCGTTCACAGACGCGTTCCGTCCATCCAGATAGGAAAACGTTCCGATGCCGGGAGTGATAGATCCGGAACCCGATCCTGCCTGGGCAATGGTGAGAGTCCAGTCTCCCTGTGTATATTGGGCAGTAACAGTCCGGTTTCGGTCCATTGTGACCATTTGCGAGGGGTTTTCCGGGCTCATGCTGGAGTTCAAATCGCCGCTCCACCGGTCGAAGGCATCTCCTCCAGAGAGAAGGACAGCGTTAATGGGCGCATCCGTTCCGTTCAAATACCCGTGAATCCCTGGGGCCGGATTGGTCGATCCATTGCCCGTCTTCAGGATGGTTAGTTGCCAATCCGCCGGGGCGAAGATGGCGGTCATGGTGCGGTCCTGGTCCATCAGGATACTGAAACGGGTCTGATGAGGATCTGTGTCCCCGATGTCTCCTTCCCAGTGATCGAACGCCGAACCCGCATCGGGTATTGCATAGAGCCATTGCGTGACGCCCTCGTTGAACGTATGGATACCCGGCTCGGGTTGAGTCGTGCCTTGACCGGTTCCGTCAACTGTGATCGTCAGCGTGTGCGTCGGCACCTGGCTGAACACGGCAGTGATATCCCGATCCTGGTCCATTGTCACTTGAAGGGTGGGTAGTACAGGGTTCGCGTCCCCTATGTCTCCCTCCCAGTGATCAAACACCCAACCCGCCGTGGTTTCTAAAGCTGACAATTCGATCTCAGCGCCCGAACCAATATCGTAAGTCCCCGGCATCAGGCTAGTACTGCCTTGTCCCGTAATGTGAGTGGTTAGTGTGTACCCGCTGCTGACAAAAACAGCGATGATTGTCTTGTCTCCGTCAGCGATGAGATTTAGATTGGGGTTGTAGCCGGTGACGTCTCCCTGCCAGCCTCCAAAATAATTTTCATGCGCCGGACTCGCGAAAATATTCAGCGGCCGGCCACTCAAAAATGAATACACGCCGGGCTCCGGCAATGTATAGCCCGAACCTGTGCCGCTGTGCTCTATGGTGATGGTATAGTCGCCGGGTGTAACAAACACCGCCTCGATGGACTTGTCCCCATCCATAGTGATCTGAATGCACGTCTGCATTCCACTCGCCGCCCCCGCCCAGTGGTCAAAAGCCCAGCCGCTTCCTGAGACGGGAAGCGCATTCACCATCACCACATCCCCCTGAGAATATAGATGCGCCCCCGGCCCGGGAGAAGTGTTTCCGGTGCCTGTCACGGTGATCGTCAGGGTGACGCCGGAACCGCAGATAGCGTCGGATTGTACACCGTCGCCATTGTTGAATTTTGCTCTGAGCAGAGGAAGTTCATCGCAGGCTGCATGATCGCTCAATGGATTATTCATCAACGAACAAAAATCTCCGGTTCCCAATCCAGGATTGTCCACAAGGGCCTGAATGTCGGTGATTTGATTGTTGCTTATATCAAGAACTTGGATTCCCGTGATCGTCGCCAAGGCTGAGATGTCCACAATGTGATTATTCATCAAGTAGAGATAATTGATGTTCGCAAGACCGTTTAGGGCGCTTATGTCCACAAGCGAACAGTCGAACATTGACACGTACTCCAGGCCAGCCGCATGCTCCAACCCGTTCGCGCTGATGACCGGAGAGCCTGGCGCAGAGAATGCCGTGAGATCCGGCCAGTTCGACGCGACACTGATATCTGAAACGCTCGTGAAGACGAATGCCGCGGTATGCAAGTCAAGGCCCGATAGTCCGCTGATGTCCGAAACGCCCGGCGCCAATACAATTCCCAGAATCGAGAGATGGGTCAAACTGGCGACTATTGGCATATCCGCATCCGCTATTCCATCGTTTATGAGGGCCAAGGTCTGGAGCGAATCTATCCATGAGGCAAGCGGACTCCAATCCGTAACGGCGTCTGAACCCAGGAAGAATTCGTTCAAATTGCTTAGGCTGGACAACGGCGCAATGGTTGTGATCCCCGGGTTGCCACCAAGATTCAGGTATTCCAGATTCACCAGTCCCGCCAGGGGTATCAGATCGCTGATTTGGTTCGATACGGCGACAATATCGTAGTCTCCCTCGAATAGGTTCCCGCCGAAACCCAGGTCTAAACGCCGTAATGCGGTCAACCCGGAAAGCGGCGAAAGATCGCTAATATTATTGTAAGCGAGATTGAGATCCGTCAGGGCGGTGCATGCCTCCAGACCTGTCAAATCCGAGATGGATTCATATCGTGCATCAAGGGATGTAAACAAGGGGTTGGCCAGTTCTGAGTCCAGTGGCGGGTTGCTTAATGACACGCCCACCTGCACCTCATATTGCGCACACAGCGCGGCTAGAAGATTTGAGTCATTGAATGTGACCGGGACGGCCCATACAGGAATACACATAACGACTACCGCCAACTGGATGAAAAAGCTCTCTCTCTTTATCACAGTTCCCCTCCTCAGGCTAGCGCCTCGTGAGCACTACTTTTCGGCCTCGTCAAATACAGTTACAGACATCCTGTTGTGAACAAGCGGATTCATCACTCCGCGAATTACCACCCCGTTAAGTCTTCAACCGTACTGTTCGTATGACTCCAGACTTGGCGAAAGTATACTCATGGCCACCGAGTTCGTCAAGACCAAATTTGGAATACGGGGCGTGAGGTTATCCGCTCTCGGTAAGACAGTAACACAGACTGGCACGGATGGGGATGGACGGGGATGGACAGGATGGACGGGATGGACAGGATGGACGGGATGGACAGGATGGACAGGATGAGAGGGATGAGAGGGAAGGGATGGAAAGGGTTTTCTGCTACCCCTGCCGGGGTAGGTTTTTGGGGGGCTTTACCGTGGGTATCGCTTCGCTCAACCCACGGCTACTCTCTAAGACACCTT
>JAKQOG010000044.1 GCA_029565395.1 Candidatus Hydrogenedentota bacterium
GCATATTCAGGGTGGTTAATACTATGACGCCGCCAATAGCGGCCCACATTTTAAAATAATGATACTCCATCGGGATGAAGCTGAACACGGCATCCGCACCTGCCGCAAGAGACAGCGATACGGTCATTGTATAATCAATCAGCAGTGCACAGCCGGACACCATCCCAAGCACAGGATTCAATAGCTGACTGTCCACCAGGTAACCGCCACCGCCCGTGGGGAATCGCTCAATCACCTGTGAATAGCAGGCACTGATGACCACCACCGTAAACGCCGAACCCAATGCCACAAATATGGCCAGATAGCTGTGTTCACCCAATCGGGCGAAAGCCTCCGAGGGACCATAGCACGACGATGACAATCCGTCAGCGCCCAAGCCCACCCAGGCGAAAAACGCAATCAGGGAAAGCTTATGGAAAATTTCCGTGTCATTAACACTGCGCGCTCCGCCAATCACAAGCCGGCGGAGCCATCCTAGTGGTGAGGAAGGTTCATCTGAGGAGGCAGGCATATAGGTTATTTTCTCGATTGCCCATTTTCCAATGTGCGTGCAGTCCACGGGTATGGCCTGACGGGAAGGAGTGTATTCTATACATAAACCGTGGAAACAATCAAGCAAAAGGCATCAACAAGAGGCATGTGCAAAATTGGCTTTGTTCTCATTCGGACAAATGAAAAGGCAACGATCTGGCCGTGAAATGCCCGTAATGCGCCCTGCCTCCTGTATGCGTAGGAGAAAAAGGGATTATTTCCCAATTGCGTGAACAAGTTTTATTATTGACCAAAGCCGGGCATTGGCTTACAATGACCGGCAGTGATTAAGACAGAACGCTGCAGGCGCAGACGGTTGCTTTATTTCACCGGTGCGTGGTGTGGCATGCTCGAACCATTAGGGAGATGGATGACTATGCCGGAAAAAAACAGTATGGGTATAAAGATTGTTACGGGGGTGGCTGTAATATTTTGTGTTCTGATGCTGGCCGAGGGATCGGCCTATGCGGAACTAATAGTGGGGTATGCTCCGGACGCGGATGAAATCAAACTAGTGGACACAGAAGTGGACAAGGATATGCCGGCCGGTTTTCCTGATGATCAGGTGGTGTATAACGGTATTACCTTCAACCTGTATTATCTGGATCTTCAAAATAACACGAATGTTGGATTTGACAATGATGCATCAACGGGTCCGAAAGCGCAGGCACGATTCAAGGAAACACTTCAATATGTAGCCAGCGTTATTAACGAAACCGGAACCTTGGATGTTGTCGTTAACGAGTCACAAACGGATGGCAGTGGTTTTTTGGCTGCCGCTGGCACCTATTTTTCCAATACGCCCGGTTTTCAAATGGGCAGCACAATGTCCCGCCTGAAAAACGATATAAAACCATTCAATGGCTACGAAGAAGTTTATCTCACTGTGGATTTTGGCTGGAACTGGTATCTTGACAAAGGAACGCCCGGTTTCTCCCAGCCGGATTTTTTGACGGTGTTGTTGCATGAGATGACTCATTCGCTGGGCTTGATTTCTCTTTGCAGCAATACAGGCGACAGTGTAGTGGCTCCCAATGTATATTCCATGTGGGACAAAGAAGTGGTCCGGCGCACGGGGATGTTTAATTTGTTTGTCGGTACTCCCCCAGAGTTCACGGGCGCCTTGTTCGATTTAACCGGTCAAAATCTGGCGTTTGCGGGAAGCGAAGCCTTCTTACGCTATGGACACGGATTGGCGCCGGGGGTATATGCGCCTTCTACCTGGCAAAGTGGGAGCAGTATAAGCCACTGGGATACCGGAAATATTATCGGAGGCGCAGTGATGGAGCATTTGGTCGTCACGGGCACGACTCGCCGTGAATGGTCACCCGTGGATATAGGCGCGCTGGTGGATCTGGGATATACCAATATTGATCCGATGGAAGTAGAAGGAGAAGGCGCCGAAGAAGGAGAAGGCGCCGAAGAAGGAGAAGGCGCCGAAGAAGGAGAAGGCGCCGAAGAAGGAGAAGGCGCCGAAGAAGGAGAAGGAGCGGAAGAAGGAGAAGGAGCGGAAGAAGGAGAAGGAGTGGAAGAAGGAGAAGGAATTGAAGAAGGAGAGGGCGTTGAAGAAGGAGAAGGAGCAGTGATAGAAGGCGAAGGGGCGGAAGAAGAAGGGGAAGGCGCTGTAGAAGGGGAAGGCGAAGGGGAAGGGAATAATGATGGGTGTATGTGCAACAAAGAATCGTATCAGAAGTTCGAGATTGAGAAGATTCTGGATGATATATTCATGTTTCTGCTTATGACCGTGGTGTTGGCTGCATGGCGGCGTAAGTCATAATTCTAAAGGTGTCGGAATGTATACAGGAGGTGTGCGATGAAGACGTATAGGTATTCTTTTGAAAACTCAGTGGGCATGTGCCTCCTTCTTTTGGCGCTTATCACTGGCGGCACGAACACATGGGGAGACAAAATCTATGGGGTCTTCCCGGATTCGGGCGAGATCATTGTAAGAGACACGGACAAAGAGAAGGAATTGCCCGACAATAACCCGGATGAACAAGTAACCTACAACAATATCACGTTTCGCCTGTTTTATATGGACGTTCGTAACGATACAAATGTGGGGTTTGACGGGGCCACGACAGGCCCCCTGGCCAAAACACGGTTGAAGGAAGTATTGCAGTATATTGCCGGCATTATTAATGAAAGCGGCACGCTGGATGTTTTGGTTAAACCGTCGCTGATGGATGGTACAGCGTTTCTGGCGACTGCAGGCACCTATTATTTCAATTCGCCTGGATTTCAAACCGGCTTCACGATGCAGCGCCTTCATACCGGAATAAAGCCTTATCCGGGCTACGAAGAGATTGCAATGCAAGTGGATTTCAACTGGAATTGGAACCTTACGGCTAATAGTCCTTCCGAATTTCAGGTGGACTTTATGTCGGTCTTGTTGCACGAACTTACCCATGGGCTGGGTTTTGTATCCGTATGTACCAATTCCGGCGGCAGTGGGATCGGACCGAACGTCTATACGGTATGGGATCAGCTAATCATCCGCCGCACCGGGAAGTTCAACTTGTTTGGCGGATCCCCTCCCTCGTTTCTAGGAGTGATCGGAGATTTAACAAGTAACAATATTGCGTTTGAAGGTACACAAGCCTACCTGCGCTATGATCATGAGATTGAGCCAGGGGTTTACGCGCCTTCAAGTTGGGCAGACGGCAGCAGCTTGACCCATTGGAATACAGGCCAGATTGTGGGGGGCGCGGTAATGGAACACCAGATTGCGTCCGGAACCATGCGCCGGGAATGGGCGCCCGTGGATATTGGCGGCTTGATCGACCTTGGTTATGGGAATATTGATCCAGTATGTACGAAAGTAGCCAGTACGGCAGTGCCCAGAGGAATTGATTTCTGGGGAGCCGCCCAATCGACTATCGCTGTTACTGACACCCGCACGATAACCGATCTGAACGTGAAGTTGAGCATCGAGTTCAGCGGCGGCGATGGTCTGCAAACACTTACCGTGGCATTACGCTCCCCAGCGGGTACAAATCGAACGTTATTTTCGGGGGTGGGCGGCTATACCTCCTATTTCACAAATACAGTGCTGGACGATGATGCTGCCTCCGCTATTATTACGGGAAGCCCTCCCTATACCGGCTGTTATCTGCCCCAAAACGCCCTTAGCGCTTTCAATGGACAATCCGCTGCGGGAACCTGGACCCTGACGGTGTCCACAACCGATGTCTCTTATACAGGTTCTCTGTCGGCCTGGAGTCTGGAATTTAATTGCGAGTGCGGCGCGGAAGGAGAGGGAGAAGGGGAAGGCGGTGAGGAAGGAGAGGGTGCCGAGGAAGGGGAGGGAGAAGGAACGAGTGAAGGCCAGACAGAAGGCGCAACAGAAGGGGAAACGCAACCCACCTGTTCAATCCGGCCCTGCCCCAATTTCGACGCGGAAGGCGCCGCCTTTTATGACTTCCTGAATGCCACCCATGGATTCTCATTGAATTGGACCTCTTCCGATTGGGATGTCTCAATAATCCCGGACAGTTGGGAAGTGGCCGTTTTAGCGGATGTCATGTGTGAAAGCGGCGGATATTATGTCCGGGACGCCAAATGCGATTTTCTGGACAATCTCGCCACCCTCCGCACGGAAACCGTCTATGCCACGGAGGGATGGGAACCCTACGAAAACGTCGTCGCAGCCTTGGTTTCCATCAGTACCGAGATGCAAATGGCACTCCAAACTGTTGGGTTAACACAAACCTATAAAGTGGCCGGCGTACCCGGAAAAGCGGCGGGAGAACCATTCTCCCCGGCAGGGGATTTGGACCACGATTCGTTTACGAATCTTCAAGAATACAACAATGTTAGAACTCTGCCCTCAGAAGACCAGGAACGCTCGGTATATGTCACGGTGGTGTTGCATCCCTGGCTGGACGGGACACAACTTCCTGGTGATGTAATTCCCCTATCCAACAACATAGGATTGGTTATATTGCTGATAGGGATTGCCCTCACCGGGCCTTTGGTATTGCGCAGGATTTCTTCGCGCTGATTTCCTCGACTTATTCGATATGACCGGCATGTTTCACTTTGAAACATGCCGGTTTCTTTTTAAAGCACTTCCTAAAACGAAAAGATCCGCCTCGGATTCTGTCGAGTTTTCATAAATCATTTAATTTCAACAAATTACGTACATACACCATAATCGATGAAAACTTGGCATTCCTATTGCTCATCAGTAAGGCAAAACACACAGTTGAAATGGCAACCTCAACGAAAAGGAGAAACACGCCATGACAGTAAGAATTTGGGACCCGTTCCGGGAAATCGAGGCCTTGCGCCGGGAAGTGGAGCGCCTCTTCGATGATACAAGCGTACGGAGATGGCCTTTCTCGCGCACATCGTTTTTGCCCGGAGTTTCAGCACGGACCTATCCGATGCTGAATGTGAATGAAGACAATGATCATATTTATGTGGAAGCCCTGGCCCCTGGTTTAGACCCCGAATCCATCGAGGTTTCGGTGCTCCAGAATACCTTGCGGATCGCCGGAAAGAAAACGCCGATTAACGAGGATATCAAGCCGGAGGCCTATCATCGCAATGAGAGAGGCGCAGGGAGTTTCGTGCGGACATTAACGCTCCCCGTGGAGGTGGACAGCAACAAGATCTCCGCCGAGTACAAGAACGGTCTATTGTTGTTAACTCTGCCGAAACATGAAAAAGCCAAACCGAAACAAATCACGGTTTCGGTGAACTAATAAGGAGATGGCTGCCATGAAAGAAACAACCATACCCCAGAAGGTGGAACAAAAGGCCCCGGATACGCGGGATGAAGAACGCACTTTGATTCCGCCAGTGGACATTTTCGAAACAACGGAAGGGCTGGCAGTAGTGGCCGACCTGCCCGGCGTGGGCAAAGAGGACGTTGAAATCAATGTCGACAACAACCTCTTAACCATCAAGGGCAAGGCAAAAAGCACGTTGCACGGTGATCCGCTGGTCCGGGAATATCAATTATTGAATTTCTTCCGCCAGTTTGAACTAAGTGACAAGGTAGATCGGGATAACATCCGGGCGGAAATGAAATTTGGCGTCTTGAGCGTCTATCTGCCCAAGGTGAAAGAACAGATCCCCAAAAAGATCACCGTCAATGTAGCGTAACGGCTATTTGTAGTGGATGAAAGCGAGGTGAATGGTATGACTGACTTGGTTCCCGTTTCACGGAAAACGTTTTTGGATGATCTGCGCGGCAGTATCAGTGGAACGCTTGAGCGTTGGCTTCCCGCGTGGGCAAAGCGCCAGGAAAACGGCAACCAGGACTACTGGCAGGACTACTGGCCAAGCCCATGGACGTTCACAAATATTCCGGCAGTCGAACTCCAGGAAACCGAGGATGAACTTTGCGCTGTTATTGAAGTCCCGGGACTCTCCGAAAAGGATCTTAACGTGGAATTGGATGGAAGACGCCTGCTGGTGCGGGGCGAAAAGAAATCAGCCCGCGAGGAGAAAAAAGGCGCTTGTTATTACAGCGAATGCAATTATGGCAGTTTCTATCGGGCCATTCCCCTCCCCTGCGACGTGGAGGAAGACAAAGTAAACGCCTCGTACAAACAGGGCGTAGTACGGATCACACTCCCCAAAACAGAAGAAGCCAAAGCCAAGAAAATCCCGATAAAAGTCGCATAAAGTGATGATTCCAGTTCCCTGCGCCCGCCAGAAACCCTCTCGCGGGCGCTATCATTGCACTTGCCCCTTCTTCTCCCTCGCTGAAGGCGCCGGTTTTCTTCCCAAAAACATGACTTTGGGATTGAAAGCTTTTAATTCCTATATCATTGACAGGTGCAGGGGCCTTATGCTACCGTTTCTGTAGGACTTAGAGCCCTTTTAGTCCGTGGAAAACTGGTGAAGGTTTCCGGACGGGCGTGTAAAAACAGACCGTGTAAGAGGGATTTGCATGTCTACGATTGAAAAAACAACTAAATTGGCAATACTGTTGGCGCTGACTGTGGGTCTGGCAACCCCGGAAGCACTGGCATGGGGGCCTCGGGCCAAACGTACTATCAGCGGCATGGCCATGCAGGTGATCAAGGACGAATTTCCCAGCGTATTTCGTCCAGGGGGCATGACAGGACCAAATTATGAGGAGGACGTCCTGCGAGGGACGGACGCTGGGTACGCCATCCTCGGAAAGGAAGTGCCTCTCGGCAACGATGCAGAAACCATTCAGGCGGTCAGCAACCAAATTCAGTTGTTGCGCGACGTCCGTCAGTATGGGCCATCGTCCTATTTCGCCTATCGCATGGGCGTCTTATCGGCGCTGGTGGGCGACATCATGATGCCCTATGGGTTTGTATGGAATGCCGAGGATGAACGCATTCAGCAACGGATGAATTCGGACATTGAGGCGAATATTGACGGTTTTGGGTTTAACCCCCGTCAGATGCAACGGTATTATCTGCGTGATCCACGCGAGTATTTTGAGAAAGCACGGTCGTTCTATGCCGAGGACAAGCGCATTATCCACGAGGATTATTTAAACGGCGCCGGCTTCAACGGATTTCTGGCAAAAAGCGGGCCGGCGTATTTTGAACGTTCAGTGGAAGCCGTCACCGATGCATGGTACACCGTGTTGCGTCCGGAAGGCGATGCAAGTCAGCCTTCCGCATCCCGCCGGGCACTGGCGTGGTATTTTGTCGATGAAATGAACTATCTGCTTACGGTGAAACAAAATCTGAATCAAGCGGATAAAGTCTACAACAATTTCGTGGAAGTAAATCCCGGCCTGCCCAACGCTTTCGATAAGGTTGGCGACATGTATTATGCGTTTGGCACGCCGGATACGGCGATCCGCGGCGTACGCGAATGGAAAACAGCGTTTGACATGCCGGCATCCGATCGGGCCGCCATTGCATCCAAACTTACCGCGCATTTTATGAAGGAAGGAAAAGCTTTTTTGGAAAGTGCCGCCAAACCGGGATCCAAGGACACGGATCTTCCGAATGCGTTAAACAACTTTGAACAAGCCATGGAGTTTGAACGCACGAATAAAGAACTGGCATTGATGATCGAAAAGACCCACAAAGCCATTGCGGAACGCAAGGAACGCTATGAAACGATGGTCAGAATCATTGCGGCCGCGGAAAAAACCCAGGCGGAGGCGGAGAAAGCGCGCTTGGCCGGAGATCGCGGCGGCGCCATCAGTACCTATCGTCAGGCGATCGCCTTGTTCAGCGGAGTAAGCAATGAATTCAAGGATCTGGAAAACACTTCCAAAGAAAGCACCCGCAAGCTGAACAAATCCATTAACGACACGATTAACGAGATTCTGGATGAGGCGAGTGACGTGATTGACAAAGGAGAAAAGGCCAAAGACAATCATGAGTATGAACAGGCGATTGCGGAGTACTCCAAGGTTCCAACGATTGTAGGCGTGATTCCGGACGATGTGAATCCGCAGCTTACCCAGGATAAACAGCAGGTAATTGAATTGGCCACCCGGAAAATCGAAGAAGCAAAGGTGGCGAAGCTCCGCTATGACGAAATCAAGAAGGAAGCGGAAGAAGCGGCGAAGAGAGGCAAGAAAGGCGGAGCCGCGGCGGGCGGCGGCACTGCCGCCCAACCTGCGGCGGGGGGCGCCAAACCCAAAAAATAAACAACCGATTTTAGTACTGGCTGACAACTTTTCGGAGGGTGTCAGCCATTTTTTTTAGGAACGTGCATTCCTAACGGGAACTGCGTACAATACCGCCCCGATTTCCTGAATAGTTAGAAGGATGAAGTCTGGTGAATCGTAATGTGTTGTTGATTATTGCGGATGAATTCCGGGCGGATTGTCTTAGTGCGCTGGGACATCCCATGGTGAAGACGCCGAACCTTGATGCGTTGGCGCGCGATGGGGTGCTCTTCACGAAGTGTTTTGTCCAAGCAGCCCCTTGCGGGCCAAGCCGGATGTCCATCTATACGGGCCGGTATATGTGTTCGCATCAATCGCTGGACAATAAAACGCCACTGGCGGAAGCAGACGACACGCTGGGCATGCATCTGCGCCGGCATGGCCATGCGCCGGGCATCATGGGGTACAACGATTACGCATACGATCCACGCATCCTGCCGGAGGGGCATCCGAATAAAACATCCCTGAATTACGATAATTTCCTGCCCGGTTTTGATGTTGTGCTCTTTCATGAATACGATTCGCCGGAATGGTATGCAGGCCTGATCAAAAAAGGGTATCCGGAGGCATTGTGCCATCGGAACACAATGTACTATCCGGAAGAACCAGAGGAAGGATTTGGAGAGCATTTGGGGTGCATACATCCTGCCCGCTATCGCGCAGAGGATAGCGAAGCGCAGTTTTTGACGTCCACCGCGATTGATTTTGCCACGCTCCGGAAAGATGCGGGTTGGTTTTTGAGTCTCAATTACGTTAAGCCGCATGGCCCGTACATTTGTCCCGCGCCGTATCATGAAATGTATGATCCGAAGGAGGTTCCGCTTCCCGTACGCCGCCCGGAGGAATTAACGAATCCTCTCCCCTATTTTGCGCGAATTGGCCAGTATGCGCAGGACCAGTTGATGAAGGAGTATGAGTGGCGGGAATTGCGCGCCTGTTATTATGGCATGATCACGGAACTGGATGCCTGCCTTGGGCGGCTATTTCAGTTTTTAAAAGATACCGGACAATGGGATAGCACACTGATCATTTTCACGTCCGACCATGGAAGTTATATGGGCGATCATTACATGCAAGGCAAATCGCATTTTTACGATTCCGCGATGCGCGTGCCGTATATCGTGCGCGATCCATCGCCGGAAGCAGACGCCACACGCGGAACAAAGGTTGATGATTTTATCGAGTCCATCGACATTGCGCCTACGGTGTGTGAATTTCTCGGAGTGCCCCGCCATGAACGTTTTCAGGGGCATAGTGTGCTGGGCTATACGCGCGGCACGCAGAATACCCCCCTGCGGAACCGTATCTTTCATGAGTTTTTCTACTACTCGCTGTTAAAACCGGAAATTCGCGATGTAACCAATCCCGATGCGTGCCGATCCTGGACGGTGCGTGACAACCATTTTAAATATGTGCAGTTCGGTGAAGAAACACTGCCGCCACTGCTCTTCGATCTTCAAAATGATCCCGGTGAATTCGATAATCTCGCTCAAAAGCCAGAATACGCGGCCGTAGTTGCGGAATACTGTCAACACCTGATCCGCTGGCGCATAAAACACGAAGACATCCGCATGGAACGCTGGGCATTGCAGTATAGATAAACATTTTGAACTATCTTCTTTCTTTTCGCGAGAAAGAAGCAAAGAAAAACGGTTTTAGCTACAGGCGCCGCTCCAAAAAATCCCAGAAATTGCCGCCGAGGAGCATTTCGGCGTCGCGCTGTATCTCTTCCTGGGTGACTTGCCATCCGGAGGCCGCGAGATCGCCGTATTTCTCGATAAGCACTTCCTTAATGAGCGCACGGGAATGGGTCCATTTATAAATGACCTGATCCAGCACGCGGGCATCGGAATGTTGCGGGATGAAGGAGGGGCCGAGCAATTCCATGCGCATGCGGGTAATTTCCCGAATGAAACTGGGATCGTTCAGGAACCACCAGCATCCAAAGATCATCAGATTGCGGAATTTCCGCGCTGTCACGCTCAGGGTATGCTGATTCTCCCTGGAGAGGAAGGTCGCCATGAATTTGTTCCGCGGGAATTGCGCGCAGAGCCGTTCGAGCGCGCCCACGTCCGCCTTGTCCACGCCGTCGCCGGCCAGTTTTAACGTGGGATTCACCTGCCGCTTCACGCCCACCATCATCGCAAAGGGGAGGTTGTGCTCCCGGGCCACCGGAAGCACGCAGTGTTCAATGAGTTTCGCCCGGGGCAAATCCTCGGGAAATGCAAAATCCGGCGGCAGAGACACGGCCATATAGAGTGCCTTCATGCGCGTGATCCAGCCGGAGAGAAAACGCCGGACTTCTTTTTGGGTTTTCTCCGACAGTGCCGCATCCGCGGCATAGCCCCATCCCTTCAATTTCTCACATGCATTCGGCCAATCGTTCAGCAGCGGATCAATGCGCAGTGCGGCATGGAATCGGGGATCTATTGCCGCATTGCGTTCCCATACCGGACGTTCCGTAGGATCGAACGGGTCATTGGTCATGACCACACTTTTCAATCCCGCCACCTTGAACACCGTATCAACAAAGGATTCCACGTCTTGTTCGGCATACCAGGCTCGATACTCCTGTAAATCGCGTTTACTGACATCCAGGCCCAGGGAATTCAGCACAGTTACGACACCCCGGCAGGCTTCGCTTAACGGCGATTGGCGGATGAAAAGGGTTTGCCAGATGGCATCCGCTTGCTGTTGCTTGGTCATGGCCCAGAATTGCTCATACGGCATGTCCGACACCCGGAAATATTCCGCCACCAGATAATGATATGTCAGTACCTCATCAATGCCCCACAACAGCAACTCCCCAAAGGCCGGGGAAAACAAGTGGGTGTGGATGTCCGTAATCTGGCTCGAATTAAGGATGGTATCCACCATAGACGGAAGCAAAGAACCGGAAGACTTTTCTATACTTTTTCCCGACATATTCAAGCACTTTCTTTTTAGTAATGATTGCTATAGCGGATTTGTCAACACATAGTATTACTATTCGTTTAAAGAGGGTAGCATGATCGAAAGGGATTTTGCATATAGATACGCTTCATAAGAAAATTGTAAGCGGTCTCATTTAATGCAATAATTTTCCTGTATTAAACAATAGTTGTATCCTATTCACTAGGAAAGGCGGGGATATATGTATCCACGGACCACCAAGGGTTATTGCGTTTCGTGTGGTGTTGTGCGTCCGGCGGAGGTTGTCGAGGAATCAGGGGCGCTGGTTTTTCGGATGCAATGCCCACACTGCAGGGAAGTTTCATCGATAGTCGAACATGATGCTGGGCTATACCGGCAGTGGGAAGCCACGCGCCGCCCGAATCGTCCGCCAGAGAGCCGCCAAACTCCGGAGCAACGGGGATGTCCCTTTGATTGCGGTCTGTGTCCGAATCATCGCCAGAAAAGCTGTATTTCGTTGATTGAGGTGACTACAGCGTGCGACCTGGGGTGTCCGGTTTGTTTTGCTAATGCGGGCGGGAATTCTCATCGGCCCCTGCAAGAAATTGAGCAGATGCTCGATGCGTGTGTGCAATCCGCAAATGGGAAGCCTGACATTATCCAGATCAGCGGTGGCGAACCCGCCTGTCATCCGCAATTGGTGGAAATCTTGCGTGCCGTAAAAGCACATCCATTCAAGTATCTGATGCTGAATACCAATGGCCTGGCGATTGCGGAGGGACGGCTTTCGTGCGCGGAACTGAAATCGCTCGGACATGGATTTGACATTCATCTGCAATTTGATGGGCTGGACAATGCCACCTGCGAAACACTGCGGGGCCGCGCGGTATTGGAACAGAAGCTGCATGCTTTGGATCTAATGGCGGAACATGAAATTCCCGTCACGCTGGTGGCTACTTTGCGTAATGGGGTGAATGTCCCGCAACTGGGTGATTTACTTCGATTCGCTTTGACGCATCCTGCGGTGCGCGGTCTGAATCTTCAATGTGAAGCCCATTTTGGCCGGAATACCGCCGAATGCGCCGCGCGCGAACCTGTCACCCAAACGCAGGTAGTACGTGAAATTGAGCGGCAGGCCCCAGAACTGCTGAACGCGGGGGATTTCCTTCCGTTGTCCTGCGGATTGGCATCGCTGGCGTATTTAGAAAAAGTGGAGGATTCCTGGAAACCCATCTCTCCGGCGCTGGCGGAGTTGATTCAGGGCAATCCCATGACCATTTCCATTGAAGAAGTCAAAACGATGGCGGCGGAAATGTGTGCATGCCGGGGCGCGGCCCTGCTGCAGGAGATCGCCGGGCGTCTCCCGGATGATCTGTTCAACCGGAGTGTAGCCAACCGGTCCAGAATTGTTCAGGAACGCTTCTTTCACGTTACGATCATCAGCTTTCTCGATGCACGCAATTTTGATCTCGACCGAGCCTGCCGCGAATGCACGCACATCGTTCAACCGGACGGACGCAAGATTCCCTTTTCCACATTCAATACTATTTACCGGGAGCAAAACCGTGTATCTATGGTTTGAGACTATTGCATTGCGAAGTCCCGGCTACGCGCTCATGGTGGCGCTGGGGTTGCTGGCCGCAGGCGTGGTGTTTCGCATGTTCCCCATCGAAACGCCAGATAAACAAGGTTTCGTTCTATTTCCCGCAGTGGTGGGACTTCTCATCGGTGCGAAACTTCCGGTAATCATCAGTTACGGGTGGAATGATGCCATCATGAACATGGGCAAGAGCCTGCTTGGCGGCTTGATGGGAGCGTATATCGCCGTACGGCTGGCCAAACAGTTGCGCGGGATTCCCTGGGTGGGCGGCGGTGATGCGTACGTGCTCCCCATTTCCATCGCTGTAGCCCTCGGCCGGGTAGGATGCCTCTTTAACGGCTGTTGCATGGGCAAGAACGGATTTCCAGCGCCCGTACTCGAAATCGGTTTTCACCTGACGATGTTCGGCCTGGTGTTGTTTTGGAGACAGCGGCGCATATTGGCGGGCAGTTGGTTCCCCCTGTACATGCTTTCCTACTGCATCTTCCGCTTCTGCGTTGAATTCATTCGCACCGAACCCCATGTTTTTGCAGGACTGACCGCCTATCATTGGTTGTCCCTACTCGGTATAATGCTTTTCACCATGGAACTCCGTTATCGTCGGAGACGAGATAAGGAGACTGGGTATGAACAGCGCCCCATGGAATGACCTGATCGCGCTTGCGGGCCGGGAATGGGAATACCTGGTGTTGGGGATAACCGCGGCCGCAGTGCTTACCAGCGTGGCCTTCCGGTTCATGAACAAGATGGACGAACCCACTCCGCCCGTGGAACGGGAGAAAAATATCGCGGCCACATTGACCATGACCCTTTTCTTTTTCGTGATGTATGTCGTGGCACGATTAGGCATTGGCCAAGTGGCCCTGCCTGAGACACCGATGCTCGCGGCAAAACTAATGGGGTGTGGCTTGTTGATTCTCGGCGCGGTAATAAACATTGCCGCGCGGGTTGTCATCGGACGATTCTGGAGCGACCAGATCGAGATTCAACCAGGGCATCGCGTGGTGCGCGTCTGGCCGTATACATGGATGCGTCATCCCATGTATGGTTCGTTGGTGGTGTTTGGCGTGGGAATGGGCTGCCTGTCAGCAAATCCGCTGGTGACTGTGGCGGTGCTGGCAATATTCCTTCCAGTGATGACGCAGCGCGCACAACGTGAAGAAGCCCACCTGCTGAATGCCTGCAGCGCGGACTATGCCGCATTCCAGCGTGAAGTACCGATGATCATTCCCCACTTCCCAGAATACCTTGCACGATGGTTTCGAGGCACACTCGCAGCCCTCATGATCTGGGCCATGCTTGCCCACAGCCTGGAAATGTTTGCCTTGGCGGGGATATTGACCCTGTTACTGTCTTTTGCCATGGCCCGTTGGGATTTTAGGATAGCTTATAAAATGAAAACCGGAGTCATTACCCTGCTGCTGGTCCTGGCGGTTTGGAACGATACACTCCGGATACTGCTTTGGATTCCGGTATTTTCCTCCAGCATGAGTATCTTTGGGGAATGCCCCTTCACCTTGATGCTAAAATGGAGCAAAGAGAGGCAACCATGAACGAGAATGAGAACCATGGACACTATATAGATGGTCGAAGCGGCATTGCGGGTTTTTTTTGTGCAGCAGTATTTGCTGCAGTGATGGTGTTTTTTTTCTGGGTTTTGGGCACTCTAAAATCTTCGGATGCGCCGGGTTTACCTATAAACGTACCTGTTATCTTAGCACTTAGCTTCTCAGGCCCTGCGGCGGGCATCGTGCTTTGGGCGGTTTTTCAGCGCTCTAGGAAAAGATTTGCGCGCGGCGCACTTGTATTTGCTGTTGTCAGCTTTCTTGTAGTAGGCGCGTGCTGGTTCAGAGTGACCCATATGCCCATTGTCGAGATGCCTAATGTCCAGAGAGGACAGTAATATTTAGTGCCGTTTGCTTCAGTATAAATCTTGTGAGTTGAACCGATTCATCAGCAGTTTCGTGGGAATATGAGGTTGTTGCCGGGCATCAGAGAAAAGGGCAGGCAGTACCGGAAAACCATGTGCCGGAAAAACCGGCATGAACGGAGAAGGGAACCACAGCGATGAGCGACAATGAAACTAATCAAGCTGCCCAAGGCGGCGGCAGTGCCATTGCAGGATTTTTATGCGCCGGGTTGTTCATGGTGGCCTATGCGCTTGTTTTTTTACTCCTGCTGAGCCAAATGACACCTGCATCATTGACATTCTTTGAGTTGGGATTCAGCTTGTCAGGTCCACTGGGAGGCTTCCTCCTTTGGGGTGCGTATAAAGAGACCAAACCTAATTTCGCGCGGGGCGCCCTGATATTTGTCATTGTCTCTTTTATGATTGGAGGCACTTGCTGGGTTGGTCTAATGGCGCCCCAACTTTTTACCGCAAAATGAACCATCATTTCTTACATTGTGCGGTATTCCAGGCGCATTCCGCAGCAGTATCAAGAGCTTTCCAGGGTTCCGGTACCTCTCCCCAACTGGTATAGATCTCGCCCAAGACACGTGGGGTCTTTTTGCGGTGTTCACCGAGTACGCGCGCCCAGTGTTTAGCGTTTTCCGGGTTGAACCAGGGCGATCCTGTGACTTCAAAACCCAACTCAGTAAAAAATTTGGTTTTGTTTTCGACGATCTGCTTTGGATCGGGGTAGTCATACCACCACAGGCATTGGATGATGTCTTTGGGGAGCATTTCCGCGGCCTTTTCCATGCCCAGCGAGGGCGCGTTGTGATGCGGGCTGATAGCGTCGTCCCACATCATCATGCGGATGTTGGGATCGGCTTCCAGTGCATAATCCCGCATGCGTTTGATGTCGTCCACAAATAGTTCCGTATTGCTCAAGTGGCGATTCGTACAGCGCATGTCGCGATTCAGCACCCTGGGTTCATCATGTCCAATATGCAGATACTTGGGCTTCAGTTCGCGAATTACTGTTTGAATGGTAGTTTTCATGATCTGTTGATAGCGGGGTTCCGACGGACAGCAAGTAACAGCACCCGCAGGGGCATAGGTAAACGTGGCTAAAACAGTATCCCCGTCATGAATGTTTCCACCGGGCAGGAGTTCTATAAGGAGTGGTTTTCCGGACTTCATGGTTTTTTTGTCCGGAATACGGTAATCCTTCCCTTCCTCGAAGACTTGTTTTTCCGCGGCATCCGTTAGTGTTATCGGAGCCGTATCGGTAATGATCGCATGGTCAAGGGGATTAAACGCAGGCAGGCCTTTTAGCTTAATCTCATCGAACCATGCTGTCCCGGAGGCCTCTTGAATGCGTACATAGACCCGCAAGCGGCTGTACTGTTTCGAGTCGAATTCCGCAACGCTCTGCGCCCAATCTTTGGTTCCGCTTCTCCATGGGGCAGGCTTGAGCAATGCCCCCAACTCACCAGATGTTTCCACTCCGTACACTTCACTATACGCACCATTGCCGTCAATATCCTGGAGCTTCATAAAACAGGAAAGTTCATAACGCGCATTGGGCTGGCATGCGGCATCCTGCCAGGCGCGCATCGTGCCCTTCTCTTTTCGCTGGATGCGGAGGCTGCTCTGACCCTCATGCTTCACCTCTTTATCCAGGCAAATGAAATCCCCCGCGGCTTCCAGCGCCCAGCCTGGAATGGAATCTTCCGCCGGAACTTCAAATCCGGGATTAACGAACGCAACATGCGGCGGCGTTGGATGTTCTTCCGCATGCAATCCGCCTTGCCGCGCGGTAAGTGGCAGTTTTGATGCGGTCATGCCTTCGGCTGTTGCAGGGTCCATTGCCAGCACAAGATGACCCCATCCGAGGCTCTGCAATTCGGGAACAGGTTCGATGCAGTGTTCACGGCATGATGCGAAAATTGTCTGCCACTTGGCGAGCACGTCGGGATTATCCAGATGATAAAAGTCACCATTTTCAAATAAAACGAGATTCAACTTTTTAGCGGCAAATTCAACGACGTGCTGACGGGGGTCCGCATACCCAATATATGTTCCGCGCAGGGGGAGATCCGGCCAGTCGGAAATCAGCACACGCGGGATGCGTCCATCCGCCTGGATGAGCTGTTTTAAGGTCAGCAGCCCATAATACAAACCCGGCTGGTCCTTGCCCAACAGAAATACGCCATTGGGGGTCACCGCGAGCCGATAGCCCTGTTCGCTGGGGTGCGGCATATCATTAAAAACCCGGTCGATATCCAAGGCGGGTTCCAAAAACAGCCGCAAGCCGCTTGTTGAGGCATCTTGTGTTGGTTGGAGGGCGTGCCTTCCCAGATCTGAAAGACGTGCATGAATCCCGGCAAGTCCTTCCTCTGTACTCTCAGAAGCCTCACGATCCAGAAACACATTTTCCAAGACATCCAGAGATATCGAAGCTGGTTCTTTTCCTTCCCAACGCATCACCTGCGGGGTTGGAAAAACAGTGGGCAATGGGACTGGCTCCGCGAATGCAGCCAGAAGGAAGAGAGAACCGGCAATCATTAACAAGCACACTACGCGCCTCATGGAAATGTCCTCCGTTTTTTTTACGCCAAACACATCTGGTTTTCGTGCAGGAGGGAATCTATCACAAAGAGGCAGGGAAACCCAACGCAGAGAATACACAACTATGCAACGTGGGAACGAGGGAAATTTTTGATCAGACCGATCAGACCGATCTGTCTGATCATTTTATTGCTTCGCTCTGCAACATAGACGCGATGCACCAAACACACGCAAACGATGTTTATTAATGGAAAACTATTGCCACATGCGCCCTGGCCCCCATCTGTGGTAGAGTCATTCCCCAAAGCTGTCAGGAGTGGTTTATGATAACGCGGTTTCCAAAAGAGGTGATCCCGAATTGGGAAGGCCTGAAACGCTGCATCATGCGCGAAGGCGCCCCGGATCGTGTGTACCACATCGAGCTGTTTCTGGACCCTGAGATGCAAGATGCCGTGTCGGAGCGGTTTGGCCTGCTGAAAAGCCTCGATCCGAACGATCCATATTATCCTCACCGCAAGCAAATCGAGATTCAATCCTTCCTGGGATATGACTTTGTCCGATGGAGCCTCGAACGCCAGGAATGGCCGCTAAATTATGATTCAGCGCAGGACACCGCACAATTAACGCGATCCAGCGGGCGGAACTTCGTCAATATGCACCGGGGCCCGATTACGAATTGGGAGGAATTCGAGCGCTATCCATGGCCAGCCCCCTCCCAGGCATCCACGCAGGGTCTGGAGTGGTTTGAAGAAAATCTGCCGGAGAATATGTGTGTCATGGGCAGCGGCGGCTTTGCTCACTTCGCGGAACACCTGACATGGCTGATGGGTTACGAGACCTGCTGCATGGCCCTGATGGAGCAGCGTGACTTGGTGGAGGCCATTGCGAAACGCCTCCTCGACTATTATGTCGTTTTCATGAAACGACTGTTGGCTTTCGACCGTGTAAAGATTACCTGGGGCAGCGATGATATGGGATTCCGCTCCGGGCCATTGCTGAGTCCGGCGGATCTGCGGGAGTTCGTGCTGTCGGGGCATGCTGTCATGGCACGGATGGCCCATGAAGCCGGCCGGCCGTATCTGCTGCATTCCTGCGGCAATCTCTCACTCCTCATGGACGAACTGATTGAGGATGTCAAAATTGACGCGAAACACTCCTTCGAAGACACGATAGAGGATGTGCGCGACGCTAAACGCGCCTATGGCCACCGGATAGCCCTGCTGGGCGGAATTGACGTGGATTTCCTGTGCAGATCCAGCGAGACGGAAATCCGAAAGCGGGTCCGGGATACCCTCGATGTGTGTATGCCCGGCGGCGGCTATTGCCTGGGCACGGGCAACAGTGTGGCGAACTATATTCCCCTGGACAGTTATCTGACCATGCTGGACGAGGGACGCCGCTATTGAAAAAGAGTGAAACGGCAGGTAGTATTTGCGCGGTCTATTCGTGAAGATCAACCAGAGAGAGCAGGATTATGGCGATTGAAACATTGGAAAGTATTGGCCTTTTTCAAGCGGTGTGTGCCGATCCGTATAAAACAGCGCATAAAGCCTCGGAAAACGGGCGGCCCGTGGCCGGATTCATGTGTTCGTACTCCCCCCAGGAGTTATTTCATGCGGCGGGGTATTATCCGGTGCGCATTACGGCACGGCACGGCGGCACGCCGCGAGCGGACGAGATTATCCAGGCCTATTCATGTAGTTTTGCGCGCAGCGTATTGGACCGCGCGCTCTCCGGCGAGTTCGAGTTTCTCGATCTTGTGGTGTTTGCCCATACCTGCGACACCTTGCAGAACGTCGCGGATCTATGGCGGAGCAACCGCCCGGAAGTCCCGGTTGTCATTGTATCCGGGCCAACCCTGACCGCCGGAAAGCCCGCCCAAACGTACTTCCGGCAAGAATTGGACCGGGTTCACGGAGTCCTCGAATCCTTGCGTGGAAAAATCAGTTATGAGGCAATTTGGGACAGTCTTCATCTATATGAACAACACCGAGCCATGATGCGGCGGCTGTATGCAGTTCGCCGGGCCCGCCCCGATCTGATGTCAGGGCAGGATCTGTATTGGGTAGTGCAGGCGGCACAACTGATGAGCCCAGAGGAGCATCTTCCCTTATTGAGTGATCTGGTGGAATCCCTCGAAGCGGAAAATGGAGAGGCCGAGTGTTTTCAGCCGCGGGTTATGCTGGCGGGAAGTGTGTGTGAGGATAGCGGTTTCATTTCGGCCATTGAAGAGGCGGGCTGCACTATCGTGGACGATGATCTATGCATGGGATCACGGTCATTTTTACTCCCGGAAGCCCCTGAAGGCGATCCGATGGATGCTTTGACTCATATCTATTTTTCCCGCATTCCTTGTCCCGCGTTTCACCGCCCTGGCTTTGATCCCGGCCAGCACATGCTGGAACGCGCCCGGGAAGCGCACGCCGACGGCGTTATTCTGCTACTAACCAAGTTTTGCGATCCGTGGGCGTTTGATTATCCACAAATCTGGAATACGCTGGAAATGGGGGGCGTACCCACATTGCTCCTGGAAGTGGAGCAGAATGTACCCGCCCCAGCGCAATTGCGCACCCGCGTGGAGGCCTTTGTCGAAATGATCCAATCCAAGGATGAATTATGAGCGCGGCCCCATGTTATGCAGGCATTGACGTTGGTTCGGCTACGGCCAAGGCCGTCTTGTTCGGGCGCGATGGCTCGATGCTGGCACATGCGATCATACCCAGTGGCGGCCAGCTTTCATTGTCTGCGGAATTGGTGTTAACAAAAGCCTTGGAAAAGGCAGGCCTCGCCAGGGATGCCGTGCAGACCGTCGTGGCCACGGGGTATGGCCGGGATACCGTGACCTGGCGCACCAAGTCCATCACGGAAATCACGTGTCATGCACGCGGCGCCTATTTTCTGAGTCCGCATGTCCGCTCCGTGATTGATATCGGCGGACAGGACTCGAAGGCGATTTCTCTGGCGCAGGATGGCAGTGTGCGGAAATTCGAGATGAACGACAAGTGCGCGGCGGGCACGGGCCGCTTTCTTGAGGTGATGGCGCGCACCCTGGGCCTTTCCCTTGAGGATTTCGGGCCCAAGGCCCTGATCGCCGATACCCCCGCCAAGATTTCTTCCACCTGCACCGTATTCGCGGAGAGCGAAGTGATTTCCTTGTTGGCCCAAGGCGAGACGGTGGAGCGCATCCTTGCCGGATTGTGCGCCGCGATCACCCAGCGGGTGCATTCCCTGGCGTCGCGCGTCGGCATGGCCCCGGAGGTCATGATGACCGGCGGCGTGGCAAAGAATATCGGCGTCGTCAAGCGCATCGAGCAGGCCATTGGCTTTACCCTGACCATACCCGAAGAGCCGCAGATTATCGGCGCCCTGGGCGCCGCCCTCTATGCGAAAGATATGGGATAGATAAACGCTTTTCTTTGCTACTTTCTTTTCTCGCGAAAAGAAAGTAGGGAAAAACGCTATTGATATAGCTCAAAGTAAATGCAACAAGAACAGAGGTTGATATGAGTGACGAACGCGTACCGATCCGGTCTTATAAGCGCATGAAAGAAATCATGACCATGTATTACGGCATGGCGAAGATGTCGGAGGGCACTGATCAGAAGATCGCATGGATTACGAGCGGCGGGCCGGTCGAAATTCTGTATGCGGCGGGGATTACGCCGATCTACCCGGAGAATCACGCAGCCATGTGCGGCGCCACGAAAATCGCCGACTCGCTGTGCGCAGCGGCGGAAGAGCGTGGTTTTTCGCGCGATCTCTGCTCATACGCCCGCACGGATTTCGGATCGATTTACACGAAAAACAGCCCCGTGCCCGGTGGTCTGCCCAAGCCCGATCTGCTGGTGTGCTGCAACAACATCTGCGACACCGTTACGAAGTGGTATCAGGAACTTCAGCGCATCTTTAAAGTGCCGTTGTTTTTTATTGACGCGCCGTATCAGTACGGGATGGAGGATGGACCGGAAATCATTGATTATGTCAAGGCGCAACTGGAAGAGATGATTACCGGTATCGGGGAACTCTTCGGCAAGCCGATCGACCCCGATAAATTGAATTACACCATCGATATTTCGGAGAAGGCCGCAGCGCTGTGGCGCGAGATTCAGGGCATGCTGGCGCACAAACCCGCCCCCATGAACTCTTTCGATACGTTCATCCATCTTGCCCCCATTGTCACCCTGCGCGGCACGGAACTCTGCATTGAATATTACGAACAACTCCGGGACGAGATGAAGGAGCGCATTGAATTGGGCATTGCCTCGGTGCCCGGCGAAAAATACCGCCTGGGGTGGGACAATCTCGCGATCTGGTTCAAGATCAAGGAATTGTCCGATAAATTCGCCGTGGGCAAAGCCGCCTTGGTGGTCTCTACCTATCCGGAAAGCTTCTGCTATCAAGCGCCCTATCGTGATGAGAATGACAAGCTCCGGTCCCTGGCCGCCACCTACATCGGCGGATATATCAACCACGGGCTCGATTACCGTGAACGCGACCTTCTCCACATGGTCGAAAAATTCAGCCTGGACGGCTTCGTCATGCATTCCAACCGCAGTTGCCGCGCCTATTCCTTTGGACAATACGAGCTTGCCAAGCGCCTTATGCAGAAACACGGCATCCCCTCCCTCATGCTCGAAGCCGACATGAACGACTCCCGCGCATGGTCCGATGAACAGGCCAATACCCGCATCGAAGCCTTTTTAGAGACCCTTGCGGCGAGAAAAAATTAAGATGAAAAAATAAAAACGCCTGCACGGGCTTGAGAAGTTCATGCAGGCGGTTATTTATCAAGAAAAGCTATTGTCCGGGGCAATAGCCATCTTCAGTGGACTGTTCAGGGCAGTAGTGATATCCACCGGAGTTGAAGAATTGAATCACACGCAAAAGTTCAGAGAGGTTAATACGCCAGTCCTGGGTGTTATAGTCGCTGTCGTGGGGGGTACAGGTATGATCACCCGGACCGGGGGCATATCCGTCTTCGGTTCCAGCTTGGCAGTGGTATCCATCGGAATTGAAGAATTGAATCACACGAAGGAGTTCAGAGAGGTTGATCTGGTGATTGCCATCCTGGTCGGCGGTATGAATGCCGTCTTCTGAACCTTCGCCTTCACCCTCTCCCCCGCCTTCGCCTTCACTTGCTATGGGGACAAATACGGCGGTCACGGTGACAGTCTCGCCGGAGGTGGCGGGCATAGTGACAGTGGTATGGGCGGCGTTGACATCCGCCACGCTGCCGGTCCAGTGGTCGAATTGGACGTTTTCTTCGGTTCCAAAGGGGGTGGCGAAAAGCCCGACAATTTCATCACATGCGAATGCGTAAGTGGTTTTGCTGTTTGACTTGATCATGCCTGTGTAGACGATGCAATCGGCACATCCTTCGGTGTTCACGGCGAGGTACGTTATACAGGGAGGTTCACCTTCTCCTTCGGAGGTTCCTTCTCCTTCGGAGGTTCCTTCTCCCTCGCCTTCGGAGCCTTCACCCTCGCCCTCAGCGGTTCCTTCTTCTTCACCTTCGCCGGTGAGATGACCACCAACACATACATCATCCACGTAGAAGCCCGGGTGTGCATTGTCCGATGCGGTAATAGAATTGAATCCGAAGCGGAGTTGAAGGGTGGAACGCGCCGCCTCATCCAGATTAAATGCGACAATCATCCAGCAATAGCTTGGGTCAAAGAGGGAATCCGTATTACTGTCGACAACAATGAAAGGACCGCCATTAATCGAGGCTTCAATCGTGGCCAGATCCTCTTGGGGGGCGGCATCCGCAGTTTCAATATAGATCGCATACGAGACGGTAATGGGGGCCTCAATATTTGTCAGATCAATAACAGGCGAGGTAACAACACCCTGATGGGTGACCCCGTCAACGTTATAGTCACAGGTGGAATCCTGCCCATAATACAGAACAAAATTGAGATCGGGCTCGCCTTCGCCTTCAACAGCGCCCTCGCCTTCGGTTGCGCCTTCCCCTTCGACTTCTTTCTCTATTGCCCCTTCGCCTTCTTCCTCCCCTTCAATGAACCATGGGCATTCCACGTTTGCGAGGCAGGCGTCGGTGCGGTGCCAGAGGCCATTGCCCCATCCGAATTCATTGTTGATGGTGAATCCATTGAGGTCCGCTTCAAAATCAGCGCAAAAAACTTCAACAAATTCACCTTCGATTTCTTCACCCTCACCTTCCACTTCGCCCTCTTCCCCTTCCACTATGCCTTCCACCTCGCCTTCTTCCCCTTCCACCGTACCTTCCACTTCACCTTCCTCCCCTTCGACCACGCCTTCGCCTTCTCCCTCGGTTGTACCTTCTTCTTCGCCTTCAATGGGGGGTGAACCTTCTACAAGACATATATCGTCAAGTTGGACGACGGTATTTTCTCCGAATTCTTCGGAAGCGGTGGTGCAGGAGAATCGGAGCATGTGCGCATTTCCGTCGGCAAAGGCGGAGATATCCACCACTACCTGAACATACCCCGCTTGGTAAGTGGTGTCGTTTTCAAGAACCGAGAACACTTCGGCGCCGTCAATGGAGGCAAAAAACCGGTCCGTGCCATTTCCACTGGCGGATTTGATCCAAAGATTGAATCCAAGACCCGCGACATCCACGTCGGGGATGGTAACGGATTGTTCGACGTAGTCCGTTTCGGCAAGGTCATAACCATAGTAATACACGAAATACGTTCCGTTGTTGGCTGGGCCCGCGTAACCACAGTGCATTTGGTCACAGATGAGGTAGTCGTCAAAATTTTCCGAAACCTGGGTCCAATGGGAGTTGTAGAGACTGCTGTTGGTACACTCAAAACTGCCATCGCTCACAACATTATCGGGGCATACATTATTCCCTTGACAATCGCCTTCCCCTTCAACCTCCCAACAGATCATCTGTCCCCGGATTTGCTGTCCGGCGGCATTTTCGACAACAACGTAAAGAAGACCGTTATAGAAATCATCAATAAAGTCGAAATATCCCTCAAAACCGAGCCATACTTCCTTGTCGATAGGCGATGCGGGGTTACCCAGGTCATATTGTTCCGTGCCATTCTGTCCGAATTGGCCTTTGTATATGGCAGCCTTGGTTGGGCTTTCCACCGTATGCACAATATTTAACGTTACTGTAAATACCCCCATGCCCACCACGAGACCGGTGCCGGAGGCGGCACTTCCGCTGGGGGGAACAACCTGATCCGCGGTTAGTGGAAATTCACACGTCTCTTCACCTTCTTCTTCGCCATCCTGGGCCGCGGCGGCGAGAGTCAATGCAATGACGATTAATCCAAAGAGAAACAGTTTAGCAGTTGACGCGACCTTACCTTTTTTCATACCCGTGCTCCCTGTGTTTTTCCATGCAGTGCATGGACACTAGTCCTACACATCACGGGAGTGAGTATACCATAGTCTGGTTTCAGGCGGAAGAGAAATGTGTTTGGCGGATTTTGCTTCGCTTCATCCACCTCGCCGAATTATCTGGTTAAGCAGGGGGGTGTTTTACACCGCAGCATTTTTTGAATTTTTTGCCGCTTCCACAGGAGCAGGGGTCGTTGGGGCCTGGGGAGGTTTTCCCGGCGGCGCGGAGGTCCATGGCTTGAATCCATCGCATAACGTTGGCGGGGGGGCGCTGTGCACGGAGTTCGTTGGCCATGAAGTGCATATAGGGGTCAATGTGTCTAAAAAAGTGCTGGTATCCTTCACAGAGATATGCGAGGCCCGGTTCGCCGTCGGGTGAGGCCAGAAAGCGGTGTTTTGGGCATTCACCATGACAAATGAAGAGACAGTCGCAGTTTTTGCAGCACGTTGGAAGGGCATCGCGTTTTTGGCGCCCGAATTGACGCTGGAACGGGGAATTGACCATTTCAGGGAGAGGTTGTTCGAGGATATTGCCAAGATAATGGGAAGGATAAACGAAGTGGTCGCAGGAATAGAGGTTTCCGTTGTGTTCGAGCGCCATGGCGGTTCCACAGGTTTCGCTGAAAAAGCACAAGCTTGGGTTCATGCCCACCCATCCTTCGAGGCAGATGTCAAAGATTTGGACAAAGGTGGAACCGACGTCCCGCCGGACCCATTCGTCAAAGATGGCGCTGAGAAATTTTCCGTAGGCAAGAGGCCGCACGGACCAGGGGGTGACTTGGGCTTCAAGGATGTCAGGGGTGACCAGGGTGAGACCGTGTTCTCCGGGCTCCAGGGCGGCGCGCTCTACGATTGGGATGAACTGTATAAAACCGCTGCCCACGTCGCGGAGAAACCGGTAGACTTCGAGGGGATGCTCTGAATTATGGCGTTGCACGCAGGTAAGGATATTGAAATCGGCCTCGTGTTTGTTCAGGAAGTCCATTCCCCGCATGACACGCGAAAAGGTGGGATGTCCGCCTTTGTCGCAACGGAAGCGGTCGTGGAATTCATCGGGGCCGTCAAGGGAAAGTCCGATAAGGAAGTTGTTTTCTTTAAAGAAAGCGCACCATTCATCGTTGAGGAGGGTGCCGTTGGTCTGGAAAGCGTTTTGGATGGTTTTTCCATTGGCGTATTGCTTTTGGAAGGCGGCAACTTTCCGAAAAAACTCGACGCCGAGGAGCGTTGGTTCGCCGCCCTGCCAGGCGAAATGAATTTCCGGAACGTCTTGGGATTCGATGTGCTGGCGGATAAAGCTTTCGAGGACATGGTCCGGCATAACCGGTTTCGGGTGGTCTGGGAACAATTTTTCTTTTTCGAGATAGAAGCAGTACTTGCATTGAAGGTTACATGCAGGACCTGCCGGTTTCACCATGACATGAAAGGCGGGGATGGAGGAAGTTGTTTGGGGGACCATGATTATGCTCTCAGATAAAAGTCTTCCGCGACGCCGAAACAATGGTCGATGTTGATATCGTTGTCCTCGGAATCGACGATATGACCGGAGAAGGCGCCATAAGGGCCGCGGTACCGGCTGCGAAGAAACAGCAAGTTCATATTGATGTTTCGGGTGGCTTCTGGATGAAATTGGATGTCGACGCGGCCTTCGCGATCCTGGATGCGCCAGGGGTGTTCAAGGGAGTTGGATCTCATGGAAAAGCGGACGGGCGGGAGGAGATGTCCCTTGCCGTTAATCCACAGACAGTTTTCGTTATAGGTTTTTTGGTCTTTGACCTGGTTGTTAGTGAGATTAAAGCCAATAAGTTGTCCTTCACGGTTCCATCCGCCGCCGGTGGCCCAATGCCATTTCATAACGTACGGGTAATAGCCTTTGTGGATGTCTGGGAGCGCAAAGCTGTCTTCTTTTGAAAAAACGTACGTTTCTTTCCCGACCCGGAGACGTCCTTCCAGGGGAAGAATAGCCTTGTGAGAATACATGGCGCGGCGGCGGCTTAAAGGGAGGCAGACAACGATGGGCTCGATTATCTGAAGGTCCTCGTAGCAGGTAAAGAGGCCCTGAATGCCGGGGCGGGTCCGGGTCCGTTCACATTGGAATTCGATGTGGTGCTGGCCCTTGAAGAGTTCATGACGGATCGAAATGGAGAGGCCGGGCGTGGACACGCTGGCGTGCGAATCCCATAGTTCCTTAGGAATATCGAGTGCGCGTGCCCGGACCTTTTTTTCGTGGATGACTTTGCTCTTGTTCTGCCGGTCGTAGGTGACAACTTGTGCCAAGCCGATGCGCTTGCTGTTAAAAAGAGCAAGGCTGACGAAGAAGCGGTGATTGACCAGGCCGAAGTGTTCCCATTCTTTGAGAAGGAGGTTTTTTATGCCTCTTGACCAGGGCAGGAGGCTGATGCGGGCATCAAGGGGATTGATTTGTTTGAAGGGGTCCCGGTAAATGCCAAGATTAAAACGCCCGTCGTTTACGAGCGCTTCGGGCGCGAATTGGAACCGCGTCTGCAAATCTTTTCGAGATTCAACTTCATCCGGCATGGTGATGACTGACAGCTCCTTTCCAACGGTTAGGCGTCTATTTTATAGGGCTGTGCGTATGAATTGCCACTATTGATTTTTCTTGACGTGGAGGAGGTAAACCTGGCGGGTTCCATCATGGGTGGAATCAATACAGAGTTGAGAGGCATCCCGGTTCCATCGGGGATGGAGGTCGCAGCGGCAGTCGGCTTTGAAATTGGGCGGTTCGTGGAATTGCCCAACTTTCCGGATGGCCTGAGAAGCCGCCTCCATGATATAGAGATTTCTCATGCGGTGTTCGCCGGCGGGGTAGGAATCCGTTACCATCCACTTCCCGTCGCTAGAGAAATGACCGTGCCCGTCTTGTTGGAGGAAATCGGGGGCAAGCGGGGCGCATTCTTTCTGGCCATCCGTGAAAAGAACATGAAACCACTTTGAACCAGCCTGATAGCGCGTGGAAACGATGAGCCGTTTTGCATCGAGCCAATCATAGTGGGAAGCGTTCCATTCATAGGGAATCAGGCAATACAAACCGGTTCCGTCGGGGTTGACGGTAAATGCGGCGGTAATGGAACCGCCGGTAGTGGCTTTGTAGCGGGCGAGGAGGAGGAGACGTTGCCCGTCACGGCTGAATAAGACATGGTTGATGTAAAGAGGATTGCCGTTGTACTCCTTGGGCAGGGGCTGGGCGGCCAGGATATCGGCCATGGACACAATCAGCTTGGACTCGCCGGTAACGGCATCCATGATGAAAAGACCGTCGTCTTTTGGAGCGTTCTCCGTGGCAAAGGGGTCGGTAAAGCCTGGATAGGAGTATCCGGGGCGGATTCCCCACATCCGGGGAAAATTGATGCTGGCGGCGAGTTTGCCATCCGGGGACATGGCGGCAATGGGGCGCGGGAGAGTGCGTTTCTCGCCCGTGAACACATTTAAAAGTACTGACTGGAGCTTATCCCCGGCGCGGTCATTATAAATAATTGTATTTTCGGGGTCGGAACCAAGCCAGTGGATCAAGGCCCCCTGTTGAAAGTTCCAAGCATGGGTTTCTCCGATAGTCTTGCTCGTACCGGCGGCTAGATCGTGCAGGATAAGCGAGGCTTTATCAGAGGGATCGGGCAAGCGGTCGCCAAACTCGGTTTCAAGATAGACCAGGACTTTTTCAGAAGCATTCCAGGGCGGGATGCCATAGTAGCCGAAGAAGTGATGTTTTGGACCTTGCGTGAGCGCCTGGATGGAATCAATAACCGGAAGTTCAGGTTTTGCAGGGTCTGGTTTTTCCAATGAGAAAGAGGGGAATGATTTTGCATGAGTTAGGGGGGCCATCAAGAGTATGGCAAGACTAAGTGTGCTAAATAGACGCATTGTTCTTTCTCCCGGTTGTGTTGTTCGTTCATTGTGCCATGAACTGAACGGAAATTGGTACTATTAAAGAAAAGAACCCTCGGAAAATTCCTCCAGATCGAATAGGGCTGTAAATAGAAATTTATGCTAATCCGGGGCAAAAACCGTCTTCACTGCCGGAGCAAACATGGTAGCCGGCGG
>JAKQOG010000082.1 GCA_029565395.1 Candidatus Hydrogenedentota bacterium
CGCTCTTCCGATCTCCTCAGATCCAGTTATTCGTGGTGGGATTTCCGCTCACGATTGCAACAGGGTTGTTTTTGATGGCGTTCATCATTGGCATCTACCTCTACACGCTGGAGGGCATGATTTATCACATGTTTAAGAACGTGGAAACGCTGGTTCGAGGAATGAGTTAGGCAGAGCATGGCCGAGGATACCGGAGGCGAAAAAACCCTTCCTGCGAGTCCGCAGAAGAAACAGCGGGCGCGTGAAGAGGGGAATATTGCGCGAAGCCAGGATTTGACGTCGGGCGTGGCGCTGGGAGCGGCGCTGCTGGCGCTGGTGCTGCTGGCGCATTCGATGCAGAACGGGCTGGTGGAGGCGATGCGGTATTATATGGGGAACGCGGATCGTCTGCGCCTGGACGAGATGCCCTTGATGCCGCTGACCCTTCGGATGATGTTGGATTATGGGTTGGCGGCGGTTCCAATCATGCTGGCGCTGCTGGCGGTGGGCCTGGCGGTCAATCTGGCGCAGGTGGGGGTGATATTCACCGCAAAGCCGATCCAGCCCAAATTTGAGCGGTTGAATTTTATATCGGGGATGAAAAAGTTTTTCACTGTGCGCAGCCTTATCGAATTGGCGAAATCAATATTGAAACTCACGTTTGCCGTATGGGTGGTGTGGCTGGCCGTACGATCCAGGCTGCCGGATTTCATTGCATTGATGAATGTGCCTCCCGAAGGATTAAGCGCGGCGGTGGGTGCGCTGGTGGTGGCGGTGTGGTGGCGGATCGCGCTGGCGATGATTGTGATCGGGATTTTCGATTACGGGTATCAATATTGGCAGCATGAACGGGATCTCCGAATGACGCGGGAGGAGGCGAAACAGGAACTGCGGGAAATGGAAGGGGATCCGCATATCAAGCGGAGGATACGCCAGATTCAGCGTCAGATCGCGATGAAGCGGATGATGGCGGAGGTGCCGAAGGCGGATGTGATCATCACGAATCCGACGGAATTCGCGGTGGCGTTGCGGTATGACATGAACAAGATGAATGCGCCGGTGGTAATTGCGAAAGGCCAGCGGCTTCTGGCGCAGCGCATTCGGGAACTGGGTGAGGAGCACAAGGTTCCAATAGTGCAGAAACCTGAGCTGGCGCGGGTGCTTTTTAAGACCGTGGAATTGAATCAGGCCATCCCGGAGACTCTGTTTCATGCGGTGGCCGAGGTGCTGTCGTTTGTGTATGGAATAGATCGGCGGGCGGAGAAAATCCGGGAACGGCAATGGCTTATGCAGGATTTGAGGACAGCGGTATGATGGTTTTAAAGGAGAAAAAAGACAGTTAACATGGCAGCGCCCTTGCAACAGACCGCGCGGTTTTCGCTGATGCGCAACCAGGATATCCCCCTGGCGATCTGCGTCGTGGGCATCCTGCTGGTGCTGATCATTCCAGTGCCGACGCCGCTGCTGGACGTATTGCTCACCATAAACATCTCGATGTCGGTGGTGGTGCTGCTGGCAACGCTGTATTTGCAGCGCGCGGTGGATTTCGCGGTGTTTCCGTCCCTGTTGCTTCTGTTGACCTTATACCGGCTGAGTTTGAACGTGGCGGCGACGCGGCTTATCTTGTCGCAGGCGAATGCAGGCCAGGTGATCCAGGCCTTCGGGAGCTTTGTGACCAGCGGCAACATGTTCGTGGGGATGGTGATCTTTGTGATCCTGGTGGTGATCCAATTTGTGGTGATCACGCGGGGCGCAACGCGGATCTCGGAAGTGGCGGCCCGTTTCACCTTGGATGCGATGCCAGGGAAGCAAATGGGGGTGGATTCGGATTTGAACGCGGGTTTAATCACGGAAGAGCAGGCGCGGAAACGGCGGCGCGACATCGAACGGGAAGCGGATTTTTACGGGGCGATGGACGGCGCGACAAAATTCGTCCGGGGAGACGCCATTGCAGGGATCATCATCACGATTGTTAATATCATTTTCGGATTGATCATCGGGATTGTCATGATGGGGATGCCTTTGGCGGATGCGGCCTCCACCTATACGATTCTCACGATCGGGGACGGTCTGGTGTCGCAAATTCCCTCGTTGATTGTCTCGACGGCGGCCGGCTTGATCGTGACGCGGACGGTGTCGGAAGAGAATCTTGGCGCGGATTTTGGGGCGCAGTTGGGCCGGTATCCGCGCGCGCTGGGGGTGGCGGCGGCGATGCTGGCGCTGTTTGGGCTTGTCCCGGGGATGCCGGCGGGGCCGTTCCTGGTGGTGGCGGCGGTCATTGGATTTCTGGCGTATGCATCGCGGGAAACGCAGCAGCGGCTTCGGGAGCGGGAGCGGGCGGAGGAAGCGGCGGCGAAAGCGGCGGAGACGGAGAAACCTGTGGCGCGGACGGAGGATCTGTTGACGGTGGATCCGCTCAAAATCGAACTGGGGTATGGGTTGATTATGCTGGCGGATTCGCGGCAGGGAGGCGATCTGCTCAACCGCATCCAGATCATCCGGCAGCAAATTGCCTCGAAGATGGGTTTTATTGTGCCGGTGATCCGCATTGTGGACAACATGCGGCTGCGTCCGAACGAATATTGCGTGAAATTACGCGAGTCGGTGATTGCATCGTATGAATTGATGCCGGATTATTTTCTGGCGATGAATCCGGGGTTGGTGGAAGAGGAGGTGGGCGGTTTTCCGACCAAAGAGCCTGCGTTCGGTTTGCCGGCGGTGTGGGTGTCGAAGGAAGACCGGGATCGCGCGGAACGGAACGGATATACGATTGTGGAGCCGTCCGCGGTGCTGGCCACGCATTTGACGGAACTGATCTATGTGCACGCCGATGAGATCCTCACGCGGGAGGACGTGCAGACGCTGGTGAATCATTTGAAGGAGACCGCGCCGACGGTGGTGAATGAGTTGCTTCCGGGCTTGCTGACGTATGGCGAGTTGCAGAAGGTGCTGCATTATCTGTTGCGGGAGCGGGTATCGATCCGGAATCTGGAAGTGATTTTAGAGACTCTGTGCGATTATGCGCCGCGAACCAAGGACGCGGAAGTGCTGGCGGAATATTGCCGGCACGCGCTGGCGCGGGAAATCTGCGCGGCGTATGCGGATGAGAAGGGAGTGCTGCGGGTGGTGACGGTGGCCCCGGAGTTGGAACAGGAAATTCTGACGGCGGTGGCGCAGGCGGAAACCGGCGAGTATATTCCGGTGCCGCCGGCGCGGGCGGATGCGATAGCGGAAAAGACGGCGCAGGCGCTGCAGACACTGGTGTTGTCGGGCCAGGAGCCGGTGACCCTCACATCGGCCCCGGTGCGGCGGTTTTTCAAGCGGATCGTGCAGCGGCGCATACCAAAGATTGTAGTGTTGTCATATCATGAAATAGATCCCGCGTTAACCCTGGAAAGTGAAGGACAAGTGAGCGCGTAACATGGGTCAGCGATTCCAAAAAGTACGTGGCGCAACGCTTGAGGAAGCCTACCGCAAGATGCAGACGAAGTACGGCCTTGATGCGGTGGTGGTGAGCACACGCCAAGTTCTGGAAGGCGGGATCTTCGGGTATTTCGGGAAGCGGATGGTGGAGATAACGGCATCGATATCGATGCCGGAACCGGTTTCGCGCACGCCCAGCGCCGTGGAACGGAAGTATGTTGAACAGAACGGCGTGCGGGATGCGGCCAGCAAACCGCGGACGCGTGAGGAGTTTGAACAGTTGATCCGCGATGCGCAACGGCGGATGCAAGGTCCGCCCCGGCCCGCGGCTTCAGGAGCTTCGCCGGTGGTGGCGTTTCCAAAGCGCGCGCCGGTTCCGGAGGGCTTGGGAGAGGATGTGCGCCGGGAACTCCAGGATATTCGCGAGATGATGCAAGTGCTGTATGCGGAACATCCCGGAGCGGGGCTGCCAACGGAATTTGCCCCGCATTACCGCGCGCTGGTGAGCCGGGGAGTGTCGCGCAAGGCGGCGGCGGCGCTGATCGGGCTGGTGGTGAAGGATACCGGCATGGACGTGCTGCGGGATCCGCGTGTGTTTAGCGAGCGTCTTCAGTTCGCGGTCCGCCGGGAAATCAAGACAACGGGCGGGATCGCAATCCATGGAGGGGAATGCCGCCTGGTAGTGTTGACAGGCCCCACGGGCGTCGGAAAGACAACGAATCTCGCCAAACTGGCGGCGCATTACGCCGTGCATGAGCGGGCGCGGGTGGCAATGCTGACATGCGACACGTACCGGGTGGCGGCAGTGGACCAGTTGCGGGTGTATGCGAACATTATCGGCATTCCGTTGCAGGTGGTGAACGATGCAAAAGAAGCCGCGGAGTCTATGAAACAGTTTCAGGACTATGATCTGGTGCTAATGGACACGGCGGGGGGAAGTCAGTTCAACCTGGAACAAATCAACGAACTGAAGGGCGTGCTTCATGCGGCGCGGCCCCATGAGATCATGCTGGTGTTGAGCGCCACAACACACATCGACGACCTGCGGAGCGTTGTGACGAATTTCAGATGCCTCCAACCAGCATCGCTGTTGTTTACAAAATTGGATGAAACCCGGCAGTACGGCTCAATTCTGAATATTCTCCTGGAAGCCGGATTGCCGCTGAGTTATGTCAGCGTGGGGCAGAATGTCCCGGACGACATTCGCGTGGCCACGCCGGGAATGATAGCAAACCTTGTTTTAGAAGGCAGGAATAGCCGTGGTGGATCAAGCACAAAATCTTAGAGAACTGGTGCGCCAGTACCAAAAGAAAGCCCGCGTGATCGCAGTGACCAGCGGGAAAGGGGGCGTGGGCAAGACCAGTACAAGCGTGAATCTGGCGATAACGCTGGCCTCGCGCGGCGGCCGGGTGGTGCTGCTGGACGCAGACCTCGGCCTGGCAAATGTGGAAGTTCTGATGGGGCTCAGTTCGATGTTCAATCTCGAACATGTGATTGAAGGTCAAAAACGGATGACGGAGATCCTGGTGAAGGCGCCGGGGGGCATTGAGTTGATTCCCGGATCGTCCGGCCTGTCGCGGATGGCGGATTTGCCGGTCCAGGCGCGGCAGCGGGTTTTGGAAGGAATTGACGATCTGCAAGATGAAACCGGCTTTATCGTGATCGACACCATGGCGGGGATTGGCCAGAATGCGGTTTCCTTTGCAACGGCGGCGGATGAGGTGCTGCTGGTCACAACGCCGGAACCGTCGGCGATTGTGGACGCCTACGCGATGTTGAAGACGATATACGGCTTGCGCAAGGACTCGATTGTCCGGCTGGTAGTGAATATGGTGGGGAATCAGGCGCAGGCGAAGGCGGTGGCCACCAAGCTGGCGAACGTGTCGCAGCAATATCTTGGGCGCAACCTGTCCTACCTGGGCTGTCTGCCGCGCGATCCGCACGTATCACAGGCGGTGATGCAGAGCCAGCCGTTCACGTTGATTTATCCGAATTCTCCGGCGGCGAAATACATGCAGGTATTAGCGAGCCGCCTGGTGCATCAGCCGATCAACGCGGAACCGGCGCGGGAAAGCTTTCTAAAACGATTCGCACAAACCCTCGGCATTGCCAGTAACGCGTGAGGGCCGCATAGCAAAGGAGATGATTATGAGGCGCGTATGTATTACCCTCTCGCTTCTATTTCTTGTGCTTGCCGTGATTATGGTGGTTCGCACCGCCACCTTCACATCGCCTCATGTGGAAGTCACGCCGGCGGAACCAGCCGCATTAGACCATGACGGAGCACTGGCCCGTTTTTCCAAGGCGATTCAATTCAAAACAATTTCACATCAGGATCCCGCGCAATTTCCGGCGGAAGAGTTTGAGAAATTCAGGAACTACCTGGTGGAGACGTTTCCATGGGTGCACAAGGCGATGCAACGGGAAATCATCAATTCCAATGCGCTGTTATATACCTGGATTGGGAGCGACGCCACCCTTCCCCCAATAATTTTGATCGCGCATTATGACGTGGTGCCGATTGATCCCGGCAGTGAATCCAAATGGACGCATCCGCCGTTTTCCGGGGAGATCGCCGATGGGTATATTTGGGGACGGGGCACGATGGATTTTAAGGTCGGCGTGGTGGGGCTGCTGGAGGCGTGTGAAACCTTGTTGAAGGCCGGATTTCAGCCGCACCGCACGATTCATCTGGCATTTGGCCATGATGAAGAGATCGGTGGACTACAAGGGGCAGCGCAAATCGCCAAGACGCTGAAAGAACGCGGCGTGAAGGCCTTTTTCCTGATGGATGAAGGCGGCGCCATCACCAGCGGCATTTTGCCGGGGATTAAGGATCCCGTGGCATTAATTTGCCTGGGCGAGAAGGGGTATGTCAGCCTGGAACTGATTGTAGAAGGTAAAGGCGGCCATTCCTCCCAACCGCCGAAAGAAACCAACATTGGATTATTGGCCCGCGCCATTGAACGGCTGGAAACCCATCAGATGCCCATGCGGCTGGAAGGGCCGTTCCGCGAAATGCTGGAATACACGGGCCCAAAAATGAATTGGCCTCTGCGGTTCGTGATGGCGAATCTATGGGCGTTGTCGCCAGTAGTGAAATGGCAATTATCCAAATTGCCGGCCGCGGCCGCCGCACTGCACACGACGACCGCGCCAACCATTATTGAAGCAGGTGCGAAAGAGAATGTCCTGCCCATTCGCGCACGGGCGGTGGTCAACTTCCGGCTGCTGCCGGGCGATACCGTGCAGGAAGTGCTGGAACATGCCCAATCGGTGGTGGATGATGCACGGGTGAAAATCGGCGTGTTGTCCCCGGAGGAGGCGCATGACGCATCGCCGGTTTCCCCCACGAACAGCCCGGCCTATCAGCTTATTGCACGCAGCCTGCGCGAGATGGCGCCTGATGCAATTGTGGCTCCCGGGATTTCCCTGGGCGGCACCGATGCACGCCATTACACCGAAGTGGCGGAGGGATGTTATCGCATAGAGCCGATCATTGTCGGTGAACGGGAACTCGCACTGATTCACAACACCGACGAACGCCTTTCCGTCGAAAATTACCTCCGGGCCATCCAGATTTATATTCGCGTCATCTATAATGCTTGTAGTTAAATGAGTTGCTGGGAACTTCTCAGTGTGAGGGGGTATTGCAAAAACCAGACGGTTGTACTATAGTAGGATCTATCCATCGCATGGGTGGGATGCGGAAGGGTATGAAACCTGAAACAACCATCGCGTGCACTGACCGGTGAGAAAGTTTTTAAGCGTTTTAACCAGAGAGGACTTAGGGTCATGTCCAAACTTGAGCATATTTATTTCTTGGGCGTTATATTTGTTGGGATAATCCTTACTACAGGTGCGGAAGCCGATACTACAGGTTCTATCACCGTGAATATTAATCCCAGCGCAGCGGTGTCGGCAGGGGCGCAGTGGTCCCTGGATGCGGGAATAACGTGGCATATTAGCGGAGAGATGGTGGACGGCTTGCCAATCAGTGGTGGGAGCGGAATAACATACTATATCCATTTCAGCGATGTTGCAGATTGGACAACACCCAACGACAAAACCGTGAAGCTCAGTCTCTCGGCACCGTATAAAACCGTCTCGGGGATCTATACCCAGACCATATGCCGCTTCAATCCACCTTTTCCGGCGGTGGGCACACTCGACTTTTGTGCTATCGTTGGCGAAGCTCCAGTAGACCCCGCATCCGGCAATTTGCAGGCTACTTTAAGTATTGTAAAAAATCTTGTGGATTGTGAAGATAATCCTGACTCTTGTGCTTTCATTGACCAGCTAAAATGCTCTCTTATGGACATCAACGGCCCTGTGGTGGATGGATTTCCAATAGGGAACGGCTTGTTAGATGTGAAAGCCGAACTGGCCGTGATCGCCGCGATCTATAACAATCCCGATTTTTCATTGCCAAACGGCCTGAATCATGTCATGGTTAAAGAGGCGTTGGAAGCCAATTTTGCCTATATATACGAGGTGTTCTACCAGGCATTGTCCGCAACGGGTTATTGTGCGATTTTAGGTGCTTTAGATGCTATGGATAATTCTACTATTCATCTTGCCATTGTGTTGGCCGGATATGCCACACAAGGGGATAGCGATTCACTAAATGCCATTTCAACGGTATGTGCTCCGTTGACCGAGATAGGTCTTCCGGGAATCGATCCCAGCAATTTTACGACGGTTGCCAATGGGGCCTATCTGGGCCCGGACGGCGATGCGGATGGCGATGGATGCAGCAATCGGGAAGAATATGAAGTATCCGCCGGGGGCGGCGCAACTATGGACAAATATATAGCAAATGTTTTAAATCCCGATGTTCATCCGCGTTTGTGTGCTCCGCGGGAGGGAATGATTGAAGGGGAAGGTGAAACGGTGGGAGTTTTTACCGCGGATCAGAATGGCGATGGACAAATTAATCTCTCTGAGTTAATGCGGGTGATTCAATTCTATAATTCCGGCGGATTTCATTGTGAAACGGGAACCGAGGACGGCTATGCCCCTGGAACGGGCGCCTGCGAGTGCTCTCCCCATGCCAGTGATTACTCCCCGCGGGATTGGAATATCAATCTTTCGGAATTGCTTCGCTTGTTCCAATTTTATAATTCCGGCGGCTACTATTATTGCCCCGTCGAAGGCTCAGAAGACGGATTCTGTCTCGGAATCGAGTAATATCGATCTTTCTCTATCTGTTTTTTCAGAATCCGGTATCATTTCCCATCATAGAGCGACACGGCGCTGATGAGGGGGCAGGCGCGGGCATCTTCGATGACGAGGCGGATTTTCCGTGCGGTAACCGGTTTGAAGCGGTCTAGTTTTTTATAACCGATGGTGGTGCCGCGGACAATGAGTTTCCAGATATTGTCGTCAAGCCATTCCAAACGGTAGGAAGCCACGCGCTGGCCGAGTGCGATGGGTTCCTGCAGGCAGGAAATGCTGAAGGTGGCGGGGGCGCCAAGATCAATTTCCACCCATCCATCAACCTGCCCATCATCCATGGCCCAATAAGTGCCGGGATTTCCATCAAGCACATTCGCCGGGGCAAAGGCGGCACTCTTCCCGCGCGTGCTGATGGCGGAAGCAGCTTTCCCCAATGCAAAATCGTTTTGAAACATCGCGTCCAAACGCTGGCGGAATTCGGCGAGGCGTTGCACATCGGTGTCGGAAAACAAGCCATCGCTGTTGGGCGGCACATTCAGCAGGAGCAGGCTGTTGCGGCCCACGGATTGAAAATAGAGATCGATAAGATTGTCCACACTGCGCACTTTCGCGTCTTCCTTGGCGTGCCAGAACCAGCCAGGACGGATGGAGACGTCGGTTTCGCCGGGCCGCCACACCGCCCCGCCGCGAACCCCCGTGCCCAGGAGTTTGATGGTTGCATCGGTGGTTTTGCCAGCAGCAGTAATGGCGAAGGGATCCATGGTGGACCAGCAGGTCTCCCCCGCGCTCCCGGATTCGTTGCCAATCCAGCGGACGTCCGGCCCCGCATCCGAGAAAATAACCGCCTGGGGTTGATATCGCCGGATGAGGGCGATGTAGCGCGCCCAATCGTATTCCTGTTTCTTGCCGTTGGGGCCTTCTCCGCACGCGCCGTCGAACCACACTTCCACCACCGGGCCATATTGCGTCATGAGTTCGGTCAATTGATTGCAATAATGATCGTTATATTTAGGTGAATCGCCATAGGAAGGCTCGTGGCGGTCCCAGGGAGAAAGATAAAATCCCACATTCAGTCCTTCGGCACGGCATGCTTCGACAAATTCCCGTACCAAGTCGCCTTTGCCGTCCCGCCAGGGGCTGTTTTTCACCGAGTGTTCCGTGTATTTGCTTGGCCACAGGCAAAAGCCATCATGATGCTTGGCTGTTAGAATCATGGTTTTGAATCCGCCGGCCTTCGCCGCGCGCGCCCATTGCCCCGCATCCAGTTTTGTGGGATTAAAGATCTTGGGGTTTTCCGTGCCTTCTCCCCACTCCTTGTCGGTAAAGGCATTTACCGTGAAATGGATGAAGAGATTGGTCTCCATGGCCTGCCATGCTATTTGTTGCGGCGTGGGCAGGGGCGGCACCGGCCACGGCGCGCCTTCCACGGCGCCAAAACCCGCGAGGGACAGAGAGAACATTAGAGAAGCACCCATGCTGAACATCGTGTGAATCCTTGTTGTTGTAGATCGACCGGTTTTCCCAGCATACCAGAGTCCGGGCACTCGATGTAAACCACCAGCTTTGTCTTTTCATGACAGTATATTCGGGCGTCAATCCGAACGCACAATCCGGAACCCCAGCGCATGATCATAGTACGTGGGATGATCGTTTCTTTTGTTTGCCGATCTGCAATACTGCGCCCCGGTATACCAGCTTCCGCCCCGGGAAATCCGGTCGGTTCCTGATGCAGGACCTGTTGGATCTGTTTCAGGATGCGCACTGTTCACATGCCAATAGTCCTGGCACCATTCCGAAACGTTTCCACTCATATCATATAAACCCCATGCATTAGGAAGCATGAGACCAACAATATGCGCGTATTGCGCGCCGCCAAACCGTGCATTGGCCTCAAACCAGGCATACCGTCCATACCCGATCAGCATGTAACTGGGATCTTCTCCCCAATAATACCGGGTTTGAGATCCGGCCCGGCATGCATATTCCCACTCTGCCGAGGTGGGCAGGCGAAATTCCATATCCGTATGATCACTGAGCGCCTCGGCAAAGTCCTGTGCGTCATCCCAGGAAATGCACACGGCGGGGCTCTCCGGTTCATCTAAAATATAGTCGGGCCAATCCGACCATGGGCTGGTTCCCATTACCGCCTGCCACTGCCGCTTCGTGATTTCATACATGCCCATCGAAAATCCTCTGGTCAAGGTTACCTGGTGCTGCGTTTCATTGCCATACCGGCCCTCTTCGGTATCAGGACTTCCCATGAAAAAGGCGCCGGCAGAACACGCGATCAAATCCAGCGGCACATTGTCCGGAAGCATTACCCGCTCAATGTTACTGCCAAACGAACATCCGGTGAGGAAAGGCGCCGAACTGCCCGTATTATAAATGCCCGGGCTCAAGGCGGACCGGTTGGCGGCAAAGGTGCATGCGGATACCGTGGGGGAAGCGTTGACGTTGCCAATTCCGCCGCCCGCCCCTGCGGAATTTCCCGCAAACAGGCAATGAATCACCTCCGGGGCGCAGGCGTTATTGTACATGCCTCCGCCTTCTCCGCCGGCGGTATTATTGAGAAACTTGCAGCGGTTCACCGCCGGAGAGGCCGCATTGTTGAACATTCCCGCGCCATTGCCTTCAGTAAAGCCTTTCTGGATGAAGAAACCATCCAATATCGCATCATCCGCCCCATGGATACACCGCCGCGCGCCTTCACCATCGATTATGGCGGGATGAATTTCCACGTCGCGGTTGTCCCGGCTGGTTTCGGTTCCGGCGAAGCCGCCATAGAGCGCCACACCCGGTTGAAGGAGTACAACAGGATCGCTCCCGGCGGTGTACGTCCCTTCGGCCACCCAGATTTCACCTCCGGTCGTTGTTACGGCGGCGTCCACGGCCTCTTGAATATTCCCCAACGGGGAATTCCAGGAAGTTCCATCGCCGGTGGCGCCGGCAATTACGAAAAACACCGCCTTGACAATAATGCCATTATCCCAGGTTTCCGTATGGCTTCCCACGGTGGTGGTTACCGTGAGCGACACAGTGTAGGTTCCCGATGCCGCATACGTATGTGTTGGGTTTTGCTCAGTGCTTGTTTCGCCATCGCCAAAATCCCACACCCACGCGGTGATATCCGCACTGCCCGGATCCGAAGCGTCCGTAAAAGCCGCCGTTAACCGGTCAATGGCCGCGGTAAACGATGCTGTAGGCGGCACAGGATTCTCCGGCGGACATCCGGCTATCAATATCCCTAGAAAAAGAAAAATCATGGAAAAACAAACGGCGTTGCGCATACTGCACTCTCCCAAAAGGTTTTAACGCTTACAAAACGGCCTCGTTATGGTCTATGTTTTATCCCCCGCCGCTTTGTTTGTCAAGATCAGATTGCGAACCGCGTTTTACACAGCCAAAATAAACGAAAAAACATTAGAAGCGCTTTTTATACACGTGGCAATAAGGATGTTTCCCGGTTTTTTCGTAGTAATCCTGGTGATAGTCCTCGGCGGGCCAGAAGGTGTCCGCTTTTAGCACCTGGGTGGCCACCTTAAACCCCTTGTCCATAAGTTCATGGATCAGTTTCTCCGCCGTGGCCTTTTGTGCATCGTCCGTCACAAAAATAACCGATCGATATTGTTCGCCAATATCCGGGCCCTGACGGTTTTCCTGGGTAGGATCATGAATCTCAAAAAAGAGGCGGGCCAGTTTTTCATAGGTGGTTTTCGCGGGATCGAACACTACTTCGACGGTTTCCGCATGGCCGGTGTTGCCCATGCAGACTTCTTTATAAGTGGGATTCTGAGTGTGGCCGCCCATATACCCCACCCGCGTGGAAACCACGCCTTCGGCCTCTTTCAGCAGGTATTCCATGCCCCAGAAACACCCGCCGCCGAAATACGCGGTTTGGACTTTGGCGGGAGTCTCCACCGGAATGAATTTGAGCGAGATGGAGTTTACACAATGGCGCGTATTCTTATCCGTGAACCCTTCGCCCAGAAACACATGGCCCAGGTGCGCCCCGCACCGAGTGCACAGGATCTCCGTGCGGCGGCCATCGGCATCGGGCTCCCGTTTGACGGCGCCGGGGATTTCGTCGTCGAAACTGGGCCAACCGCAGTGCGACTCAAACTTGTCCTCGGATCGATACAAGGGTGCATCACACCGTTTGCATACATAGACGCCCTTGTTTTTGTTTTGGCAATATTCACCGGAAAAAGGCGGTTCCGTGCCCTTGTACAGAATCACACGTTCCTCTTCCTGTGTCAGGGGATTCAAAAGCATACCATTCTCCTGTGGTGTGGCGGACTGATTACACGCCGCCAATATCAATCCCAAGGCTATCGTGGTCCATTTCCAGGCACTCATAGGCAATCCTAGCATTTACTAGTAGAACACGTTCCAAGGGGAAAATACTCCCTTGGCCCTAAAAATCGAATTATTCTACTTCATATTTGTATATTTCTATAGAGTGTAAAGTGGTTTTGATACCAGGAAGGGATGTGCCACAGCATGATACAGTTCGCATTGTATGGTCTCTATGCAATCGTTACGTTGCTGGTCCTATTTTATGGTCTGTACTCCTTTCTGTTGCCGAGGCTTCGGGCGCGACTGTCGCTCTGGCGGCTGTTGTATCGTGTATATTGCGCGATTCGACGGAAATCCGCAAAACCAGTGGCGCGATGGCGGATCTGGTGGGCGCGCGGGGCCGGGGCGGTCTGTTTGATCATTGCGTGTATTTGGCTGGTCAACCTGCATCCTCAAATTTGTATTTTCTCACAACCCCTTTATGATCCGGCAATGCACCATTGGGAGGTGGAAAATGGAGAAGGATCGCCTGAAGAAGCGCAGGTTCTGAAACAGCTCGATGAAGTAACCCAGCGGGAATGGCATCGGGACAATGCAGTGAGCCTGTGCGCGGGGGTGGTGTTTAATGAAAAAACCTATGTGCTCAATGCGGGACGGAAGGTTATTAACCGGGCAGAACCGCCAAACGCAGATACCTTGTTCGAGATTGGTTCGATCACCAAAGTGTTCACGTGTGCGGCATTGGCAGGTTTGATTGAGGAACAACAAGTGAGCCTGGATGATCCTGTTTCAGCCTTGCTACCGGGCTGGACGATTCCGGAATACCAGGGCAGGAAAATTACGATTCGGGATTTGGCTACGCATCGGTCCGGGCTTCCCCGAATGCCAGATGTTCCCATGCCCGGCGCCGTAGCCGATGGGGTATTGTTTCGCGGCTTGATAGATCCGTATCGGAACGGAACACCCCAATATGTGAGCGAGTTTCTTGCCCAATATACGCTGCCGAGAGCGCCGGGCGAACAGGACGAGTATTCCAACTTGGGCATGGGCGTGCTGGGATATGCGTTAAGCCAAAAGACCGGCCAGCCATATGAAACATTGATTAAGCAGCGCATTCTGGAGCCCTTGGGGATGAACGATACCGGGGTGCGTTTGAATGCGGAGCAGGAAGCCCGATTTGCGCAAGGCTATATCAGCCCATTGCGGCTCGGTCAAATCCATCTCATTTTTCCAATGCAGCGGTGGAACTTTACGGAAGGATTCCAGGGATGTGGATGCCTTCATTCGACGGTGCATGATATGCTGAAGTTTGTGCGCACGAATATCGGCGCTCCGGATGGTCCCCTGGGGAAGGCGATGGAGCGTGTCCAGGAGCCGCTTTTTGACGTGCCCGATATCGACAATTGCAAAATCGGGCTGGGAATGTTCTCCATTAAGATCGAAGGCCTGGAGGATCTCATGTATTGGCATAATGGCGGGACAGGAGGCTACAACTCGTTCATGGCCTTCTCCAAGAAGTACAAAGCGGGCGTTATTATCCTGACTACCGGCATCTGCGAAGAAAAGCTGGGCCACGAGATTCTTAAGGTCCTGGCCACGAGATGAAAAGCGGTTGTGTTGCAAGTATGTCTCAAACGTGATACACTTGGGGTATGAAAACATCCATAATACATGCACGTATCGAACCCCAGACGAAACAAAAGGCTGAGGGGGTTCTTCGGAAGCTTGGTTTGACGCCTACAGAAGCGATTCGAATTTTCTATAAACAAATTTCCCTCCGCGGCGGGTTGCCTTTTCCGGTGGAGATACCCAACAAGCTTACAGCGTCCACATTGGGAAAAAGCCGAAAAGGCAAAGATATTCAGGAGTTTGATTCCCCGGATGCCCTTTTCAAGAGTTGGGATAAATGAAACGGGTTTCACAAACCAATCAGTTCTTGCGCGATATTGGGCGGATGCGAAAACGGGGAAAAGACCTTAACAAACTAAAAGAAGTAGTTGTGTTACTGGCGGAAGGCATACCATTACCCGCCAAACATCGAGACCATCCTTTAGGTGGCCCATGGCAAACATCACGTGATTGTCACATTGAGAGTGATTGGATTTTAATCTATACCATGGAACAAGAGGTGTTGAGATTAGAGCGCACTGGCACTCACAGTGACCTTTTCAGTCAGTGACACAGTCCTTCCTAGAAACAAATCAAGTATGGAAATAAACCAATATTTCATGCAAAAGTGTATAATACCTGCCGGAAAGATTTTTTGGTTCTAATTTCACTGGAGAAAAAATGAAACGGTTGCTTTTTTGTTTATTTTTGCTTTGTTGCGGCGCATCGTGGGCGGCGAAACCATCCAAAGCGGATGCGGCGGAGAATACCATGGGCAGGCCATGGTCGTTGCGCAACCACTTTACGTTCACGCTGGATCCATTCCGGTTGGAATATGCGGAGGACAACGGGGAGTGGCGGGTCTGCATGGGGGAGACAGTGCTGTTGGAAAGTGCAGGTTTTTCAATCACATTGGCCGATGGCAAGACGGTTACGGCGGCGCAATGCGGTAAGCCGTCCACTTCCTATCAGAATATCACCGGCACGCTGGGAGATGGAAAGGAATATGTGCTTCAGTTCGCGGAGAAAAACGGCCTGCGCGTCACGCACCGGATGATGACCTATAAAACAATGCCGTTTGCCACCCTGCGGTTGAGCGTGACCAATACCGGTTCCCAGGCACTGGAAGTAAAAACGCTCAGCCCGGCAACCTTTGCGCCCCGCAGCTTGAAGTTCTGGGATGCGAACCAGCAGTCGCGTATGCTCGATATGGGATTGATGATGGGATATGCGGTAATAGGCCAGCAGGAAGGCACGGTGGTGAACCTGTTTCATGATTCCGCCCGCAAAGCCGCCTTGTGCCTGGGGGTGTTGCCGGAAGGAAGCTCCCCCGCCTCAGTGCGCTTGACTCACAGCAGTTCTTGGCAGGGTGCGATCGAACACCGCTATGCGCCCGCATACCGCTTGGAACCGGGAAAAACCTTGGACTCCGACACGGTCTGGATCTCCTATGGCACGCCGGAGCCCGGCAGGGTCATGGAGTATTTTTTCTGGTCTTTCGGAAAGCAGCATCCTGTCGCCGCGAAGCCTTTGCCCCGTGCACGCTGGTGGACGCTCCCCGGCAACACCACATTGGATGCGATCAAAGAAGAGGCGAAGGCGTGGCGGGCAGTGGGCTTGGATTACGTGTTGATTCCAAAAGGATGGGAAAGCCCGCCAGGTTCATTGAAAGGTGCAACACCGAATTTTCCTGATGATATGGGTGATGCCTTGAAAAAATTGCGGGGTGCGAATTTACTGCCAGGGATCGAAGTGGATCCACTGGCCGATGAGGAAGGGTGGGCGAATCCTGGCGAAAATGCCGGGCGGGCCCGCATTATGGAGCGCGCTAAAACGCTTCAACGATGGGAACCATCCTTTATCGTATTGGAAATGTCGACGATTCCCGATAGTGTATTATCGGAGTTTGGTTTGACCCGCGAAAAGGCCAATACCCTCGGCGCAACGTGTTTTTCGGAGACAATTTCAGATTTTCCGGTGTTCCCCGCGCCCATGGCTCAGCCTGAAATGAAACTGGACCCGGTGCTGAACACCGCCGCATTGGGCCGCCATGTAGCGGATCAGGGGCTGAGCCTGGCACCCATCCGTCTTTCCTTGCAGGGCCTGCCTGCATTGGATGATGCCTTGGGCGCGGCCCTGAGGCTCTGGCCGGGTCCGATGGAACTCATCGGCCCGGCGCCTGCCACCCTCTCGCGGCACAGTGGTCTGCCACCCGTGGATATGATGCCGATATACACTGGGGACGGCGCGCCTCGTCTTTGGCAACGGAATAATTCCGACACCCAGAAAATATTCTACGCGGGAGCCGTACTGGCGTTTCCGGGCACCTCAGCCTGGGGTATTCCAAGCCTCCGCATGGACACCACGGTGCCATTAACACTCTGGCGGCCCGCCGATGGCACTTCCGTACCGGCGGCGTCTGCGGATTCCATCCCCGCCGCACAATCGCTGGAAGGGTATGGAATTGCGCCCGCCTGTGATCATCCCACGCTTATGGGCTGCACGTCAGGGCTTGCATTGCAATTGGAGCGAGTTACACAACTTGTCTGGGATGAAAGCACTGGAATACTGCGTGGAACTCTTGTAGGAAGGCCGGAAGCAGAGGGCGCCGCGGTTATTTCCGTGCCGGAATCCTGGAAATTGCGGTCGGGGAAAATCAACGGGAAACGGATAGGATTCTCCGAGTTGGCGAAGGCGGCCGGGGATCGCTTCTGCATTGCGCTGGAGAAAAAAGAAACAGAATTTGAATTAGCCTTCAGGCGCAAGTAGGGTTAAGGACAGAATCAAACGAACCCGGAAGGTATGCCGTGTATTACACGAAATTGGGCAAGCGCACGATCAACGTCATGCGGTTTGTGGAAGTGCTCCAGGTATTGGTGAAGCACGGTTTTGCCGATCTCCTGCGCCGCGCGGGATTCCACGACGGGCTGCCCGCCAAGGTATTGCGCAGCCTCAACCTGATGGACGCGCCCAGCGGCGAACCCGCCACCTTCGGAAAACGGCTCTGCGCCGCACTCACGGAACTGGGCCCCACCTATGTAAAATTCGGGCAGGTGCTCAGCACGCGTCCGGATCTCATCGGCTCAGATCTCGCCGCTGAACTTAGCCAGTTGCAGGATAATGTTGCCCCTTTGCCCTTCGAGCGCATGGCGGAAGTGCTCAAAGAAGATTTACAGGAATCGCCGGATGTCCTCTTCTCGTCATTTGAGCAGGAACCGGTGGCCTCCGCGTCTCTGAGCCAGGTCTACCGCGCCACATTGCCTACAGGGGAACCTGTGGCGGTGAAAGTGCAGCGTCCGGGCGTGGTCAAACGCATCGAAGCCGATCTGAGCCTCATGCGGGATCTGGCGGAATGGACCGCCGACCACATGGAAGACGCACGCCTGATCGATCCCGTGGGACTGGTGGATGAATTTGCGCGGTCCATCCGGCGCGAACTCGATTTCAGCATAGAAGCGCGCATCATCGATCAGTTCCGCAGCCATTTTGAAACCAATGATCATGTGTTTATCCCAGGGGTGCACCACGGCTATTCCACCGACCGGGTTTTGACCATGGACTGGGTGGATGGCGTGCGCATCGACCGGATCGACGAGTACGAACGACGGCATTGCGATCCGCACACGATCGCCGTGGTGGCATGCGAGGCCTTGTGCGAAATGGTCTTCCACCACCGGCTCTTCCACGCTGACCCCCACCCCGGAAACATTTTCATTCTTGATAACAACCGCATGGCCTTTCTTGATCTGGGGATGGCGGGGCATCTCGAACGCACCGACGTCGCCGCCATCGCCGACCTGCTGGTGGCCATGTTTAACGGAAACTCCGCCGAATGCGTTGCCGCCATCCTGAATCTGACGGCCAAAGGCGAACCCGAAGATGTCACCGGACTGGAACATGAAGTCGCGGACCTGATCGCCTTTGAAGCACATGCCATTATCGGGGGCGGGCAAGTGGCCAAAGGCATTGACCGCGCCATACAAATCCTGCGCCACCACAACCTCGAACTGGCCCCGCGTTTCGCCTTGCTGCTAAAAGCGCTGGGCACGGTGGAAGTCGTCGGACGCAGTCTCGATCCCAAGCTGGACTTCGTAACCATCGTTCAGCCGTTTGTGGAAAAAATGATCTACGCCCGGTTCCATCCCAAGCAAATGCTGCAGGAAGCGCGCCATGATGCCGCCGCCTTGATGAAACTGGGCCGCCAGCTCCCCAATGATCTTTCCTATCTGCTGCAACAACTGCGCCGGGGCCGGTTTAAATTTCAGGTGCAGCACGAACACCTTGAAAACCTCGCCGCCACCATCGACCGATCCAGCAATCGGAACGCACTGGCCATGATCATCGCCGCTCTCATTGTGGGGTCCAGCCTGTTGATTTCCACCAATTCCCCGCTCAGCCGGCTGGGAATGGCGGGCTACATTTTTGCGGGGCTCATGGGCTTAATTCTTGTGGTGTCCATTATCTGGACCCGGAAATTCTGAGGGTTGCGCCGTGTCCACCATTATGACGTACCGATCCTATGCAAAGCTGAATCTGTATCTGGACGTGCTGAACAAGCGCCGGGACGGGTTCCACAATATCGAAACCATCTTTCAAACCGTCAGCCTCGCCGACGACATCACCTTCGAGGATCAGCCTAACCTTATCACCATAACCTGCTCTTCCACGGAACTTGATACGGGTGAGGGCAATCTCGTGCACCGTGCGGCTATCCTCCTTCGCGAACACACCGGCTGCAAGATGGGCGCGCGCATTCACCTTGAAAAACGCATCCCCATCGCCGCCGGTCTCGCAGGCGGCTCAGGCAACGCCGCCGCAACACTCATCGCACTGAATAAATTCTGGGATTTGCGCCTCTCCGACGAGCATATCCGAGACTTGGCCTTAAAATTAGGATCGGACGTGCCCTACTGCACCATCGGCGGCGCCGCCGCCGCCACGCACCGGGGCGAGGAACTCATCCCGTTACCGCCTATCACGCCCGTTTGGTTCGTGCTGGTGCATCCGCCGATTGCCGTCAGCGCGGGCCACGCTTACAATCATCCCCTGTTGGAACATAGTCCACAAACCCCATTTGCCGGGCGAACCCCGGCTTTTCGCAAAGCCATTCGTACACTTGCCGCCGGCGATATTCCGTGCATCATCTTCAACCGCATGGAGCAACCCGTCTTTCACGATTACCCGCAACTCGCCGAAATCAAGCAGCGATTGCTGGAACTCGGCTGTTCCGCCGCCGCCATGAGCGGAAGCGGCCCCACGATTTTCGGTGTGTGTTCCGAACGCCGCATCGCCGCCCGCATCGCCGAAACCCTTCCGGAATACCGCACCTCCGTCGTAAGCCCAGTGCCTGTGGGCGTCGAGCGCATTGCCTGAAAACACCCCCGTTGGGAAATGGCATTCCTGTGTGAATTATTCGGCTTTCTGAACCACCTTCTTATCAGCGAATCGAAAAATCTCACCTTGTTACAATGGATGCTCTGGTCACATACTGATCAAAAAAAAAGGTAGCGGAACTGCGGCGACGGAAGGGGGAGAGGGAGGGAGAAAGGGGGGAAACCTGCCACAGCTCCGCTTTTGTCTGGGTGAGAGACCGTTATAAGTCCGTCTCTCCGGCCCTTCTCAACTTTCATTTAAGCTAACACCCAATTAATAGGATTAATTCCTTATAAGTAGAAGAATTTTATGCACATTTATTCATGAAAAAAGAATAGAAAGGTACTCAAAAAATGGCTTAAGGTATTGCCGCCAAAGGAATTACGGCAAAATGGGGCCTTTTTGTGATGTTCCCGGCGCAAAACCGTCTTCCGTCCCGGAAAAACGATAATAGCTCCCAATATTATAAAATTGGATAAGCCGCAGCAGCTCCGAGACCGTGATCACCCAGTCCTGGGGGGCATAATCGGCGCTATAGGGGGTGCAATCATAATCGTCTCCGGGATCCGGGGCAAACCCGTCCGGGGTTTCCGGTGCACAATGATATCCTGATGATTGATACAGTTGGATGCCCAGTAACAATTCACTCAACGAGATAATCCAGTCCTTATCCATATCGGCGGTGGCCGGGCCTTGAGCCATATAGTCCAAACGGAGTTGCCGGTTCCAGAACTTCCCCGCGCCCATCAACTCAAATGTAACCACCGTCTGATATTCCCCCGGCGATTCAAGGGCGGCGGGTTCTACACTCGCCGTTATAGCTGCTGTCTCTCCCGGCTCCAGCGCACCGGCGCTGGGTTCAAGGCTAATCCAGGCGGCCTCCGTAGCGGCTTGCCAGGAATCCGCCGCTGCTCCCGCATTGGTAAAATGAAATACGGCCTCGAAGGGTGTTCCTCCATAGACTGGATCGCCGGTGAAGGACACCGGTTCCACCGGGACGACTTTCGGATCAAAAGCGAGCGAAAATTTCATCACCGCTCCGGAATACCCAACGTCATATACCTCATAATCCGATTCACTGCCATCCCACCATCGCGTGTTCGGAAGAGTATCCGGACCCCATACGCGCGCGGAGGGAGCCGAGTAGAAATCAGTACTATCCCCCCGGTTGACATTGTGCTCCAAATCAAAATTCCCGTCCGCCTGCTGTAATGCCACTTCATAATGATATTCCGGGGTCATCTGATTGTAGATGTTCGAGCCATCCTTGTCCACGTGAAGGATCATTAATCCCGAATCCCATATGCGGGTGTCCCGCAACCGCTGTTGCCGGTTTTCAACCAGAAAATACTCGCGCGGATTATACGGATGCGGAAATTTATAGGCGCGAAATGCGGGATGAGCCAAGGTAAGATCCGCCACGGAGGCGGTCAACGTGGTTACCTGGCTCCACCCCGCGTCTTCTTTCAAATACGCGCAGACATGCACCGGATCCCCGGGATAGGTGCCATACGACATCATGCAGTATTCGCCGAGCCCCGTCGCGTCAAAATCATGATCATAGAGATCCGGCCACCCAAAAAGCATGTGGCCGCATTCATGTACGAACATCGCCATATTCAACTGATCGAACATGGGGGTTATCTGGTAATTCACGGACTTTACCCCGTCCGCCTCAAATCCTTCGAGGATGCCCGCGTGCGGCGTTAGCCCCATGGCAAACCCGCCGACGCTGGTGCCCACGAAAAGACAGCTTATACCGTCAATATAGCCGTCGCCATTGCTGTCGTATTGGCTGAAGTCGAAGCCCTGGGAATCATAATAATTCAAGGCCTCAATGATGAGTTCCCTGGCTCCGGGGCCGGTAGGCACGGAGGGATCGTCGTAGTAGAACTTCTCGTGCTGTGCGGTGTAATAGAAGTCCGGACTCCAATTGGTGAAGTGCAATTGGTTATTCGACACGTCTACATAGTAATCGTACACGGATCCGGTATTTATGCCGAAATCAAATCCAGGATAATTCAAAAACAACCCAACGATGCCGGTACTAATCGTGCCCGACTCATCCGGAAAATCAACCACCAGCGTGATCCCCTCCACGTCTCCGGAAGTGGGCCGCACCCACCCTTCCGGCTGTGCCAGTTCTTTGGAGGAATTGGCCCCCGGCCCCCACAGCAATTCTCTGCGAGCGCGAATGGCCTGTAATACCACGTCCTTGCTCTCATGGAGCCCTTTGGCCAATTTTTTTTGTCCGGTATACAGCTCCTGAACACGAATCCCCGTGCTTTCCAGACGCGCGCCATCCGCGGCGAGTTGCGCATAACAAATTACCTGGTTCTTGGGATCGCGAATCAGCGTGTAGCCGTCCAGCGATTCCACCCGCTGATAATATTCATCCCCCCACACCCGGACCTTCACAGACGAACCATCCGGCTGACGCAACCGCTGTTCATCCCCGCGGAACGGGAATCCCCACGCCTGAGAAAAAGATATACCAGCACTCACTACGAACACTACAGCACATCGGAAAGAATAACACTTCATAATTTTCTGCCTGTACAAAATCAACTGCTGATATTGTACCATGCATGCACGCTTAGCCACTACTTGACAAGTGCCAAGACATCGTTTACTGAATTTAGTGCCAGGACATCGTTTACTGCGGAGCTAATTAGAGATCTGAATCGGCGAACATATGCTTTTCCAAACAGAAGGAGAAGCATATGGAGAAACAGGAAGAATG
>JAKQOG010000088.1 GCA_029565395.1 Candidatus Hydrogenedentota bacterium
AAGGTGAGGGTCAGGTAGAAGGTGAAGGTCAGGTGGAAGGTGAAGGCCAGGTGGAAGGTGAAGGCCAGGTGGAAGGTGAAGGCCAGGTAGAAGGTGAAGGCCAGGTAGAAGGTGAAGGTCAGGTGGAAGGTGAAGGCCAGGTAGAAGGTGAAGGCCTAACTGAAGGCGAGGTTGAAGGAGAAGATGGAATTCTTACTGCAGATCAGGATGGTGATAATCATATCAGCCTGTCTGAACTCCTGCGTGTAATCCAATTCTTCAATTCTGGTGGATTCCACTGTCAGGACGGCACTGAAGATGGATACGCCCCCGGGCCTGGGGATGAATCCTGTGCCCCATACGATAGCGATTATAATCTTCAGGATTGGCTTATCAGCCTGTCTGAGTTACTTCGTGTGATCCAATTCTTTAATTCTGGCGGTTATCACTATTGTCCGGAGGACGGCACGGAAGACGGATTCTGTCCGGGGCCGTAAACTAATATAGTTTGTTTTGAAAAAGAACCTTAACCCCGCTCGTGGGAGGGTGTCCTGCATCATCTGGGCAAAAGGGGGTAGTGGTGCAAATTTGGCATATTTCCGTTTATTTAGATGTTTTTTCATTATTGTCATTCACATTAATTAATGGTAAAATATAGATAAAGATCCAGGAGTTGAGAGAGCGTTTCTGTTTTTTTACCGCAGTTTGGGCGGCGGTATGAATAGGTGGATATGTGGAGGCAATGACTATGTTTTCTTTTCGGGGTATGGCAATCCTAATGAGTGTGCTTTTGTTGATGGGGCCAATTGCACATGCGCAGCCGGTGAGTTTTGAACGTCTTCGCGCGCTGGGGGACAGTCTGACGATCTGCACGCAGGGGGGCATCATGTCGGATCACCGGACGCAGGTTAAAAGCTGGGTGGTGTTGGTGGCGAATCAGATGGGGACGACGATGCGGCTTCCGTTGTTGGAGGAGATGAATGCTATCGGCCAGCAGCGGCGCATGGATTACCCGGATTATGGAACGATTGATTGCTACGCCTATAACGGTGTGAGTACGGATGACACCTTCCAGAAACATGCGGAGGAGATTCCGTGGTATCAATTTGGGTGGAATTGGAACCATCTGGAACTCATCCTGGCGGGCAAGGTGGGGTATTCCATGGTGCAGGCGCTGGTGGAGGACAATCCCACGTTTGTAATCGGTTTTCTTGGCTCGAACGATTTTATGGAGAGGGTGATGGCGAAAGGCACCATCTTGGAAGGTATTCCAACCTTGGGGTTGGTGGACGAAATTGATCCGTTGGATGCACGGGATATGCGCCCCCAGGACCTGTTTCGCAGTGATTTTGACACCATGGTGACGATGATGTACAAACCGGGGGTGGGCATGTGTTTTGGCACGCTGCCCATGCTTCCGGACATTCCGGGGATTTTAAACAAACAGGAACTCACAGACTTCATTGGGGAAAATCCGCTTCCGGAGGATTGCTTTACGAACTATACGGTGGCGGCGGCAGTGTGGGGAGGCCTGAAGGGTGCTGAGATTATGGCGGATGATCGAAATTACTATACGCCGGAAGAGCTGCAGACGATTAACGATGCGATTGTGGGATACAACAACACGATTCGTGAATTGGCGGCGGACCCGGCCCATCCTTTCGCGGTCGCCGAAACGCCCATCCAGTCGCCGGAAATCACCAATGGCACGTGCCATGTGAACGGCTGGCGGGTAAACAACCGGTTGTTTATTAATAATCTCGGCAAACCGCGTGCGAGCATCATGACCACCGATGGCGTGCATATGACCGATATTGGCAATGCGATGTGCGCCCAAGCCTATATCCGCGCCATAAACCAGTATTATGGAACCAGCATCCCGGAACTGTCGGAAGAACAATTAACGGCGGTCCTCAACAATGATCCCTTTGTGGATAATGATGCAGACGGCCGCATCGAGGGACTTTCCTGCGGCGTATTTTTCCTGACCCTGAACTTTGTCTATGGCGACAGGGCCACTAACGATTCCGATGAAGTGCCGCGAAATGCAAAATTGTTAACGGCGCAGGCGTCTCCTGCCTCCTGTGGAAATGTGACAACGGATAGTGAAGGCCCCGAATATTGGGAGGGCGCGACGGTGGTGCTTACCGCCACCCCGGAAGGAGAGGACAGTGTCTTCATGCATTGGGAAGGCGATGTTCCCGATGGCATGGCGGTGGAAAATCCGTTGACGGTGGTGATGGACGCCCACAAGACGATTGTGGCGGTGTTCGATTGTGTGGTAATCGAAGGGGAGGGGGAACCCGTGGAGTGTCCCGTGCCGTGTACGGCGGAGTGCGCGGGCACGGGGATGAATGCGGGTAGTGCGAATGCATTGATTGATCTTTATGCCAACTCCCCGCTGGGTTTAGATCCCAATACCGAGGATGCTGACCAGAATGGAATGATTGATTTGGCGCATGTCCAATTGCTGGATCTTATTTTGGCCAACCCTTCCACGCCGGTACATTGCTGCGTACGAGCGGCTTGGGATGCCAATTATGCATTGCTGGATGTTGCTCTGGAGGAGGCGGGAGAGGCAACCTTTGCGCTAGTGGCTGGCGGGCGCACCACGCTCCAAAATTCGCTGACGGGGCTTGCCACGTTGGGAGACCCGCAAACGCGGATAGTACTGAATGTTTTGTTGCCACTTTTTGGCATAAGCTTGGATGTGAATGTTCTGGATAGTTCAGCCGGCATGTATCTTGCCGGCGCAGGGGATGCGGACCTGGATGGCGTGTGCAACCTTTCTGAATATATGGCGTTCGTGACAGGACCTCAGGACTTCCTGGGATTCATCATCGCCGCATTGGATCCGGGCATTCGGACGGATCCCGGGTATTGTGGACCGCCCTGTTACGAGTTGCCGGAGGGGGAAACGGAAGGTCAGGTTGAAGGCCAGATCGAAGGATTGTTTGAAGGGGTGAGTGAAGGTGTGGAAGAAGGCCAGATCGAAGGACTATTTGAAGGGATGGAAGAAGGAGAACTCGAAGGTGAATTGGAAGGATTGATGGAGGGTCAGGAAGAAGGTCTGAGTGAGGGTGCGGAAGAGGGTCTGGCAGAGGGGATAAATGAAGGAGAAGGAATCGAGGAAGGCTTGGTGGAAGGTGTGAATGAAGGGGTGGAAGAAGGCGCTCTGGAAGAAGGAGAAGGCGGAGAAGAAGGCGAAGGATCGCTCGAAGGTGAAGGCGTGGAAGAAGGGGTGATGGAAGGCCAGCAGGAAGGTCTGAATGAAGGCGAAGGCGTGGAAGAAGGCGGTGCGGAGGGCATTTTGGAGGGTCTGGAAGAAGGAGAGGGCGGCGTCGAAGGGGAAGGTGCGGAAGAAGGCCAGCCCGAAGGAGAACATTCTCCATTCCATGCGGCGGATCAGAACGGCAATAATTTGATTGACCTTTCTGAATTGTTGCGCATTATCCAGTTCTACAATTCCGATGGGATTCACTGTCAGGAGGGTACAGAAGATGGATACGCGCCAGGGCCGGGGGGCATGAGTTGCGCTCCGCATGACAGCGACTACAGTCCGCAGGACTGGTACATCGGCCTGACTGAATTATTGCGGATGATCCAGTTTTACAACTCCGATGGATATTATTATTGTCCCGACTACCATACCGAAGATGGCTTCTGCCCGGGGGTAAACCCCAATAACTAATCCATATTAAAATTCTGGACCTGTTGACAATTATTCAGCATCGGAGTGGGGCATGATTTCTGGAGGGTGAAACTTTCTGGTGTCGTATGGTCCTATTGTTTATCCACTAAATAGGCATGTTTCTTGCGTAATTATAATTGATTTTCTAAAAAAGCCTGAAAATGGCTACGGTTTGGTTACTTTGGCCGAGAAAGCTACCAAATGGTAAGAAAATTGGGCATTAGCACTGAAAAATAACAAAAAACGTTCCGGCAAGTAAGGATATTGCAGGTCTGTGCTGATTATTTCTGATCATGATTACTCAGAAGGGACTTTTTTGACTCTATGGTTCGTCTAGCAGTAGAATCGACGCTTGTCTGCCGTATGCCTGGATGCAGGTGCTCCCCCAAATGGCTTGGAGGGTTTCTGCAATCTCTGATCTGGCGTAAATGATGCAACCATGGACGCATAACCGGGAAAAGGTAATGAGCGAGTCTATACATTCAGATGTTTCGGTATATGTATGCCGGCACTGTCTTCCGGAGGGCCGGCATGTTCCCCGGCAATGGACGCAAGATGGCGTTCATGTTCAGGTGACGGAGCTACCTTGCAGTGGCAAGACGGATACCCAGTATTTGCTTCATGCGATAGAAGGCGGGGCGCAGGGTGTGTTGGTGGTTACGTGCGCCAAGGGCGAGTGCCGTTTGTCACAGGGCAATTATCGAGCGGAGATCCGGATTCGGACGGTGCAGCGGCTATTGGCGGAGATTGGCATGGAGCCGGAACGCGCCGCTATTGTGCAGTGTCCTGAAGGTGCGGATGTTGAAATGTTGATTCATGATTCGGTGAAACAGTTTGCCGCTTTGGCGAAAAACCCGATTTGCGCGCCATGTTAGGCCGCGCGTTTTTTTAGGAACAGACGAGAATTTAGCGTAATGAGAAAGGCATTTTGAAGTCGAAACCAAAAGGCGCCTGTCCGGCGCATGGCAAGGCAGGAAGGTATGGCAGAAACAGAAACATCGTTCCAGGCGAGAGTGGCTTCAGGCAAGCCGATTCTTGTTGCTGAAATCGCACCGCCGAAAGGCGGTGATCCGGCGGCTGTGCGTGCGGCTGCGAAGAAATACGCAGGAAAAGTGCATGCAATCGGCGTGAATGATAATCGAGACGGCATCCGAATGTCGGCATTGGCGGCTGCCGGGATTATCGCGGCGGAGGGAGTAGAACCCATCCTGCATATCGTCACGCGAGACCGGAACCGCATTGCTCTTATTTCGGAATGCCTGGGCGCACAGGCGCTGGGCGTCCGGAATATTCTTTGCACCAGCGGGTCGCATCAAACGCTGGGCGTGTGCCCCATGGCAAAAAATGTATATGACATTGATTCGATTCAATTAATGGATGCGCTTGAAAAATTGGGAACCGGCGGCGCGGCGGTTTGCATGGAATCGTTTGACGGGGCTGGTCCCTTTTGTTTGGGCGGTGTGGCCGCGCCCTTTGCCGATCCAGCGGAACTGCAACTGATGCGTTTGGCCAAGAAAGTGAAAGCGGGGGCAAAATTCCTTATTACACAACCGGTCTATGATCTGGAACGATTCAACGCATGGTGGGTTCAGGTTACGCAGCGCGGCCTGCACACGCAGACCGCGATCCTTGCGGGTATTCAGCCTCTTCTCGATGCGGAGGTCGCGAAAGCGTTTGCCGCCAGCCGTCCTGCGCCGTTGATTCCGCCGGCCATCCTTGAACGGTTGGCCACGGCGGGTGATAAAGCCGCGCAACGAAGCGCCGGCATTGCGCTGGCCGTTGAAACCGTCAAGCAGCTTTCCGCGCTGCAAGGATTGCGCGGATTTCAGATTTGCACGGAAGGCGATGATGCCGCCGCCCTTGAAATTATCGAACAATCCGGATTGGAGGCTCGTTAGCCGTGCCCGCCAAATATCATATCCATACGCACTCCGCGCCACCGCGTCAGCGTCCGGTGGGGAAACTCGGCATTGTCGATTGGCGCGAGGATTGCTCGAATTGCCATAACTGCGTGAAGCGCGATTGTGTCTATGGATTTTATCGTGACGAAGCGAAAACCTTGCGCGAAGAAATCGGGTTCCTCGATTACATTTATCAGTGCAAAGGCTGTCTGACCTGTGTGCAGAATTGCACCAAAGGCGTACTCACGCGCGTTGTCAATCCGGAATATGAGCGGTTGGGCGACAAGTACTACACCCCGGAGATTATTATGTCCAACTGGTACCAGGCCGAAACGGGGTCCATTCCCGTGTCCGGCTCCGGATACGGCGGACCATTTTCCGGTCCGGGGTTCGATTCCATGTGGACGGACATGTCGGAAATCGTGCGGCCCACCCGTGACGGGATTCATGGCCGCGAGTATATCAACACCAGCGTGGATATCGGCCGAAAACTGCTGGAGCTGCCCTTCAAGGAAAATCAATTGACGGTAACGCCCCCGCCTTTGATGGAAATTCCCATTCCAATTATTTTTGAGGGGGTTCCGCAACGTTTTCAGCGCGGCAATGTGGTGAAGTGTGTGGCAAAGGCCGCTGCGGAGATTGGCACGCTGTTTATCACCGATGCGAATAATCCCCCTGCCGGGGTCTCGCTAGATGGGGGATATGTGCTCCCGTTTTTTGCTTCGGAAGATGTTGGCAAGGTCCAAACCACCGCGCCAATGATCATGATACCGTATAGTGAGGATGTCCTGGCTCTGCAAGCCCGTATCAAGGCGGAAAATCCGAACCGTCTGGTGGCAATCCGTGTTGATGTTGTGCCAGATTCCGCACAAGAAGTTTGCCGCCTAACCCGCGAGGGCGCCGAAGTTATCGAACTCGTCTTTGATCCCCATGGCCGCGAACACGCCGCCACGGGCGGTCGGCATGTCCGGGATGCGCTTCGCGACATTCACAAGGCGCTGGTCAAAGAAGGGATACGCGATCTGGTTACGCTCATTGTATCGGGTGGTATTGCGCAGGCTGAGCATGTGGCCAAGGCGATTATCTGTGGCGCGGATTTGGTGGCGATCGATCTTCCCCTCATGATCGCACTTGAATGCAGGCTTTGCGGAGAGTGCGTGCGCGGCGAGCGGTGCCCCATTGACATGCCGGACATCGACGAAAAGCTTGGTGTGCAACGGATAGTGAATATGATGGGGGCGTGGCGGAATCAGTTATTGGAGTTGTTGGGGGCCATGGGCATTCGTGAAGTGCGCCGGTTGCGCGGTGAAGTGGGCCGTTGCATGTTTTTTGAAGATCTGGAGGCCGCCACGTTTGGGCGGTTGTTCGGAAAAAGGAAAGTGGGAGCATAACCGACCATGAGTATAACAGTATCCGCTTCCCCAACCGTTCAGATCGATACCGAAGTCAGCCGCGAGGTGAAACCGGCGCGGCCGCGTTATCGCAATGAGATTGGCAAGTACTCCATTCATCGAGATTCCCACTGCCTGGCATGCGGGAAATGCGTCAGTATATGCCCCGATGAAGTCCACATCCGGCCCGAAGGATACCGGCAGCCGTTGCGTCCTTTGGATTATCGGTGCATCGGTTTTGATTGTGAAAAAACGGATCACTATTGCGTTGCGGCATGTCCTGCCGGAGCGCTTTCATTATCGGTTAATCCTGCGTTTGAAACCATGGGCGATTGCCGCTGGACCCCTGATCTGATTGCCAGCACGTGGGCCATGGCGGAAACCGGAAAACGTCCTCCGGCCCATCTCGAATTTGAAACGGGCGCATCCGGGGGCGGATTCGACAAGCTCCGGTTCCGTTTCCCCGAGACCAGACCCAAGGATCTCCGGCGCGAAGATATTTCAACCGAGTTGTTGTTGAACCGGCGGAATGATGGCCGCCCAAAAGTGAAGATTGATGTTCCCTGGTATGGCGGCGGCATGTCGTTCGGCTCCACCAATATCCGCGCGCTCTTGGGAAAAGCGCGGGTGGCGAAAGCCTGGAATTCGTTTACGTGCACGGGGGAAGGCGGTTATCCCGAACGCATGATTCCCTATGCGGATCATGTGATTACCCAAGTGGCGACGGGCCTGTTCGGCGTGCGGGAAGAGACCATTGCCCGCGCGCGGTTGGTGGAATTCAAGTATGCCCAAGGGGCCAAGCCCGGGTTGGGCGGCCATTTGTTAGGCGACAAAAACACGCCGGAAGTGGCGGCCATGCGCGAAGCGGTTGTCGGCACGTCGCTGTTTTCGCCGTTCCCCTTTCACAGCGTGTACTCGATTGAAGATCACAAGAAACATCTCGACTGGATTGCGCATGTGAATCCGCGCGCGCTTCTCTCCGCGAAAGTCTCCACGCCGGGCGACGTCGACATGGTCGCCGTGGGCGTGTATTGCGCGGGCGCGCATATTGTGCATATCGACGGCAGTTACGGCGGCACGGGCGCCGCGCCTAACATTGCCAAGAAGAACATCGCAATGCCTATCGAATATGCGATAAACAGTTGCCACCGCTTTCTTTCGGATGAAGGCGTCCGCGATGAGATTACCCTTATCGCCAGTGGCGGCATACGCACTGTATACGACGTGGCCAAGGCTATTGCCTTGGGGGCGGATGGAGCGGTGATCGGCACTGCGGAGTTAGTGGCCCTGGAATGCATCCGTTGCGGATGCTGCGAGAGCGGACGGGGCTGTCCCCGCGGCATCTGCACGACGGACAACGAACTGTTGGAGTTGGTGTCCATCGAGTGGTGCACGCAGCGGCTTGTCAACATGTACCATGCGTGGCGGGAGATGCTGGTGGATATTCTTTACCGCCTGGGATTGGATTCCGTGAGTGCATTGCGCGGACGCACCGATCTGCTAATGCATCTCGACTATGAAAATGCGACCGAAGGATGACCATGGACAGGATTAGCGCTCATACGTCGGCTCTTAAACGGATTGAGATCATAACCCGGTCCCGGGACCATTTACGGCCCTCGGAGGAGTGGTTCCACAAATCGCCGGAGGCGGAAGGCGGGTGCGGCGTGACCGGCTTTGCCTGTACGGCGCCCGTGCGGGGCAAGCACATCTATGAGCCCTCGATCCAGATGCGGAATCGCGGCAACGGCAAGGGCGGCGGAATTGCCGCCGGCGGCCTGGTTCCGGAAGATCTCGGTGTGTCCCGGAAAGTGCTTGACGAGTGCTATATTTTGCAGATATCCCTGCTGGATCCCACGGCGCGCACGGAGGTTGAAAAGAAATATATTGAACCGAGTTTTGAGGTCTTCCATGGCGGCCTGATTCCCACCGTGGATGATTTCCGGGATGTTCCCCTGCTCGAAATCCGTCCGCCAGACGTGGCCCGCTATTTTGTGCGCGTTAAAAAAGACGTACTCGGTAAATTTGCCGCCGAAAAGGGGCTGACCGCGTTAAGTGAACGGGAAATCGAAGACGAGTTCGTCTTTCAGAATTCCGTGAAATTGAATGACGAGTTTTATGCCTCTCTCGGTGAAAAACGCGCGTTTGTCATGTCGCATGCCCGGAATCTCATCATCATCAAGATCGTGGGGTATGCCGAGGCCTCGGTACAATACTACAAAATGGAGGATGTGCGCGCGCATGTATGGATTGCCCATCAGCGCTATCCCACCCGAGGCCGCGTCTGGCATCCGGGTGGTGCGCATCCGTTCATCGGCATGAATGAAGCCCTCGTGCATAACGGCGACTTTGCGAACTACCATTCCGTTTGTGAATACCTTGCCCAGCGAAATCTGTTCCCGCGTTTCCTGACGGACACCGAGGTGTCGGTCATGCTGTTCGACTTGATGCACCGCGTGTACAAGTACCCGGTCGAGTACATAATTGAAGCGCTGGCGCCGACCACTGAACTTGATTTTGACCGCCTGCCTCCGGCGCGGCAGCATGTGTACCGGCAGATTCAGGCGTCGCATATTCATGGGTCTCCGGATGGGCCCTGGTTTTTCATTATTGCGCGCACCCTTGCTGAAATGAACGGATTCCAACTTCTAGGGATCACCGACACCGCGATGCTGCGGCCCCAGGTATTCGCGCTGCAGGAAGGCAAGGATGTGTCCATCGGGCTGATCTGTTCAGAGAAGCAGGCGATTGACGCTACGCTGGCCAGTCTGAATCAGGAAGATCCGCGCTTTATGCCGGTCGCCGATCAGTATTGGAATGCCCGCGGCGGCAGTTTTACCGATGGCGGGGCCTTTATGTTTAACATCCTCCCGGAAAACAATGCGGCGAATAATGGGGGCGGACCCAAGTATCGGCTGGAGGCTACGGATAAATTCGGCACGCCAGTTTCCACCTGGCGGGATCAGGAACACTGCAACCTGTCCATGCCGGTAAGTGTCACCGATCCGGATGAGGCGGATACTGCTGCGGTTGACAGCGCCATTCGAGATAATGATCCGGATATGCTCTTCCAGTATTTGCAGACAGCGATTGCATCGATGAATTTTGACCGGTTACGCAAGGCCGTAGAGGAAATTGTTTCAAAAACCGCCGTGCCTGCGCCGTATTTGGGAATTGACGCGTTAACCCGCGCCCTGGATTTCCGCTATCCCACGGGGAATAAGAAACGCAGCACCGTGATCGTCATTCTCCGCGAAGGGCTGGAAAAGATATTTGCCGAGCAGCCTCTCTTTGACGATTCCCGGGAAAGCGCGCTCCGCCGAATTACCTGGGACACGCGGGACCAGCTTCGTGCACCGAAAGACGGGGAGAAGAGCCTTCTTATCAATGCGCGGGGTTTTGAGGCGCAAGGCGATCATTGCGATGCCCGTCTGGCCGTGGATGCCCACCGTCTCGGCTGGCGGCATGTAATTCACTACAATTCCCGCGGAACGCGATTCCACGGCGTAGGATTTGGGCCTGCTACCGATGGCCTGCGCATTGATTGCTATGACAACCCCGGCGACTATCTCGGTTCCGGGATGGACGGCCTCGAAGTCTACGTCCATTGCAATGCACAGGATCAGCTTGGCCAGATCTCGAAGCGTGGCAAGATGGTGATTTACGGAGATGTCGGTCAGACCTTCCTCTACGGCGCAAAAGGCGGATCCATCTATGTGATGGGCAATGCCGCGGGGCGTCCCTTGATCAATGCGGTGGGCAAGCCTCGGGTCGTTATTAACGGCACGGTGCTTGACTTTCTCGCTGAGTCCTTTATGGCGGGAAATCCCCTGGAAGGCGGCGGCTTCGCCATTGTCAATGGGATCCGCTTTGATCGGGATGGCAAGGTGGTTCCCCTGGATCTGCCGTATGCGGGCGGCAACCTGCTGTCGCTGGCGTCCGGCGGCGCCATTTATGTCCGCGATCCACATCACACACTGGTCGAGGAGCAGTTGAATGGCGGCATGTATGTACCGCTCACGGCGGAAGACTGGAAGCTGATACTTCCCTATCTTCGCGAAAATGAGCGTCTCTTTGGAATACAGATCGAACGGGATCTTCTTACGGTAAACGGCGTGTTGAAAACGCCGGAGCAGGTCTATCAGAAGGTTGCGCCGCTTAAGAAGGCCAAGGAAATAAAAGAACCAACGGATGAAGTGGGTGAATAAGCGCCATGAATGACACGCTTGAGTGGACCGATAACGCATTACTGCGCGAGGTGGAGCGCCGGAGCGGAGCCTCTGTGAGCGCCTGCTTCCAATGTCACAAATGTTCGTCCGGATGTCCCATTGCGCCGGACATGGACCTGCTGTCGAGTCAGATCATGCGTCTGATTCATTTGGGTGAGAAAGAAACAGTATTGGAATCCGAAGCTATATGGGCCTGTGCTTCGTGCGAAGCCTGCACTGCCCGCTGTCCCATGGGCATAGACATCGCGGCAGTGATGGACACGTTGAGAATGATGGCGGTGGAACGCAAGGCGGCGTTGGGCGACAGGCGGACCAGCAGTTTTAACAAGGCTTTCCTGAGCAGTGTGCGCTGGCATGGCCGCGTATTCGAACTGGGCATGATGACCCTCTACAAACTCATTTCGCGCGATCTGTTTTCCGATGTGGACAAGGTGCCAAGGATGCTCGCAAAACACAAATTGACCTTCCTGCCCCATTTTTCGCGGAGCACCAAGGAAGTGCGCTTGGTCTTCAATCGGGCGGAAGAGGAGGAAAAGAAACGGTGAAGTACGCGTTCTTTCCAGGATGCAGCCTCGAATCCACGGCGTGGGACTACGATAAGTCCACCCGCGCCGTTTGCAAGGCGTTGGGCATCGAAATAACGGATGTTCCGGATTGGGTGTGTTGCGGCTCTTCTCCGGCCCATGCCAGCAATGCCTCATTATCCCTGGCCTTGCCCGCGCTTAACCTGCACAAGGCGCAAACCGCCGGGTATTCGGAAGTGCTTACAGCGTGCGCTTCGTGTTATGCACGCCTGCGCACCGCCAATCATGCAATCCGCAAGGACCCCACGGAACGCGAACGCGCCCAGCGGATCATCGAAAAACCCTATGCGGGCGCTGTGAACGTACGCCATATCCTGGATATTCTTTTTAATGATTATGGCGTGGCGGAAATTGAGAAACGGATTACAACACCGCTTAAGGGATTACGGGTTGCCTCTTATTATGGCTGCCTGCTTTCGCGCCCCAAGGAAGTGGTGGCCTTCGATGATGCGGAACATCCCGTCTGCATGGACAAGCTGGTGAAAGTAGCGGGCGCGGAGCCGGTCGATTGGCCGTTTAAGACCGAATGCTGCGGTGCAAGCCTTTCGATCAGCAAGACCAGCGTGGTGAACCGCCTTGGCTATAAGCTCTTGTCCATGGCGCATCGCGCCGGGGTGGAATGCATTGTGGTGGCCTGTTCCTTGTGCCAGTTAAATCTGGATTTTCGCCAGGCAGACGCTAAAAAGGATCAAGCCGATATCCCTGAAATCCCCGTAGTGTATATCACCCAGTTATTAGGTCTGGCGTTGGGGATTCCTCCGAAAGATCTTGGTCTCGACGCTCTTATGGTCAGTGCTGCGTCCATTTTAGATCGGCGCGCCGCCACTGCCGGGCAAGCCGGACGGAGGGCATAACCATGCAAGCCATGACCTCTTCAAATGATGTGAAAGCACCCTCCGGCGCTGTACTTGTCTGCGGCGCGGGTGTTGCCGGTATTCAAGCGTCTCTTGATCTGTCCGCTGCCGGGTTTCATGTGTATCTCGTGGAGGACAAACCCGCTGTGGGCGGCGGCATGACCCGCCTGGATAAAACCTTTCCCACCGGGGATTGCGCGACATGCATTATCTCTCCCAAATTGGTCGAGTGCATGCGGGATCCCAACATCGAAGTGCTTACCTTGGCCGATGTGGTCAAACTGGAAGGCGAACCCGGCAATTTTACGGCCACCGTGCATCAGCGGCCCCGCTATGTGGACATCAGCAAATGCACCGCATGCGGCGATTGCTCCAAGGTGTGCCCGGTAAAAATCAAGAGTGAGTTTGACGCCCAGCTTGGCACCCGCAAGGCCATTGATCGCGTCTATGCCCAAGCCGCCCCCAATGCATATGTGATTATGAAGGGGCCCGGTTTGTGCATCGAATGCATGCGTTGCGTGAAGGCCTGCAAAGCGGGCGCCATAGACCATGATCAAGTGGAGAAGACGCTGGAACTCCATGTGGGCGCGGTGGTGCTCACGCCGGGATTCGATGCCTTTGACGCTTCCCAACGGGGCGAATTTGGTTTCAATCATGCGAAAAATGTCCTCACGAACGTTCAGTTTGAGCGCATGCTGTCCGCTTCCGGGCCGACCCAGGGGCACATTCTTCGTCCTTCGGACAAGAAGACGCCCAAGCGGCTGGCCTTCATTCAATGTGTGGGTTCGCGCGATACCGGCTGTGGCAATGACTACTGTTCCTCGGTCTGCTGCATGGCCGCCACGAAAGAGTCCATTCTCGCCAAAGAACACGAGCCGGATCTGGATATCACCATCTTTTTCCTGGATCTCCGCGCTTATGGAAAAGATTTCGAGCGCTACTACGAACGCGCCAAGAATGAGAAGGGGGTGCGCTATGTGCGGTCGTTCATCTCGCGCACATATGAAATGCCGGATACGAAGAATGTCGTGCTCAAGTATTTTGGCTCAGATTTGAAGCAAGTTGAAGAAGAATTCGACATGGTGGTGCTGTCGCTGGGTCTCGAACCGAGTTCGGCGCTCCTTAACCAGGCGCAATGCATCGGCATTGACTTGAACCAGTGGGGGTTCGCGAAGACAGAGGAGTTAAAGCCTCTTGACACCTCGCGTGCGGGCGTGTTTGTCGGCGGTGTGTTTCAGGAACCCAAAGACATCCCCGACACTGTGATGCAGGCCAGTGCCGCCGCGGCGCGCGCCATGGCGTTGCTGGCCCCTGCGCGAGGCTCGCAAATGACCACCAAGTCCTATCCGCCGGAGCGGGACGTTACCGACGAGCCGCCGCGAATTGGCGTTTTTGTATGTCATTGTGGAAGCAATATTGCCTCGGTCGTGGATGTGGAGCGTGTTGTTGAATATGCGAAACATCTGCCGAACGTGGTTTATGCCGAGCACACCGTCTACACCTGTGCGGATGACAGCCAGGGCCGCATGAAGGAAAATATCGTTGAACACAGGCTCAATCGCGTGGTTGTGGCCTCTTGTACCCCGCGCAGTCATGAGCCAATTTTCCGGGATACCCTGCGCGGCGCCGGTTTGAATCCGTATCTCCTTGAAATGGCCAATATCCGTGAACAGTGTTCCTGGGTTCATTCCGGGGATGCTGAAAAGGCCACGCAAAAGGCGTGTGAGCTTGTGCGCATGATAACCGGACGCATTGCCGAATCGAGACCTCTCAAGGATGAGACTGTTCCCGTGAATAATGCTGCGTTGATTGTCGGCGGCGGTATTGCTGGTATGACGGCCGCACTGGCCCTGGCGGAGCAGGGGTTTCCTGTTCACTTGGTGGAGAAGTCTGGGGCATTGGGTGGCACCGCGCGCAGAATTTATCAGACTCTAGACAAAGCGGATGTGCAGGCGTTTCTCAAGGACACCATAGCGCGGGTTGATGCGAATCCTAATATTTCGGTGTATCTGAACGCCAGTGTAGCCGAGGTGGAGGGCCATATTGGATCCTTTTCTTCAAAAATCACCTTTAACGGCACTGTCCGCAAGGTTGATCATGGTGTGGTCGTGGTGGCCACCGGCGCCACGGAACACGCGCCGCAGTCGTATGGCTATGGCAAGAATGGCAAGGTGCTGACGCAGTTGGAACTCTCCGAACGCCTTGGACGCAATGAACTCTCCTTGCCCGGCAAGGCTACGGTTGTTATGATTCAATGCGTCGAACAACGCAATGAAGAACGCCCCTATTGCAGCCGCGTGTGCTGCACTACCGCCGTAAAGAATGCGCTGCAATTGCGTGAACGGTATCCGAACGCGCGGATCATGGTTCTATACCGTGATATCCGTACGTATGGATTCCGGGAAGCCGCCTATCGTGAAGCGCGCGAGAAGGGTGTATTGTTTATTCGTTATGAACCCGAAAAAGCTCCCGAACTCATGCAAAACGGGCGCCTCCGCGTTTACGAACCAGCGCTCGGAAAATCTCTCGAAGTGTCGCCGGACATGATCGTTCTCGCCGCGCCGATGATCCCGCGTGCGGACCGGGGTGAACTTTCCGATCTGTTGCGTGTGCCGCTGAACGCGGACGGCTTTTTCCTCGAAGCCCATGTGAAATTGCGGCCGGTGGATTTCGCCAGTGAGGGTTTGTTCCTCTGCGGCACCGCTCATGCCCCCAAGAGCATGGGTGAAACCATCTCCCAAGCCAACGCCGTGGCCGGACGCGCCGCCTCTATTCTTTCGCGCAGAGCCATGCCCATCAGCGGGCAGGTTGCCTGGGTGGATCCCGACAAGTGCATTTCGTGCATGACCTGTGTGCATGTGTGTCCCTACCATGCGCCTTCCATCGGACGCAACAACAAAGCGGAGATCCAGGCGGCCGTGTGCATGGGATGCGGAAGCTGCACCGCGGAATGTCCCGCCAAGGCCATTGAATTGCGGCATTATCTGGACAACCAAATTCTCCGCGCACTCGATCATCTGCTTGCCGGACACTCCACCGAAGAAATTGTGGAAGGGGATTATCTCGAACAGGTCGGAATCGCGCAGCAGCGCTTTCATAAAGGATTAGAGTAACACCATGGACAATTCGCCCGTCATCCTTGCTTTTTGTTGCCATTACTGTGCATATGCCGCGGCGGACCTCGCCGGCACCATGCGGCTGCAATATCCTGGTTCCGTGCGTGTGCTGCGTCTGCCGTGCACGGGCAAAATCGAAGTCAATTATCTGCTCGCCGCCTTTGAGCGCGGTGTGGACGGCGTGATTGTCGCCGGTTGTCTGGAAGGTGGATGCCACTTCCAGGAGGGCAACCTCCGCGCCCGCCGCCGCGTGGAACGCGCCAAGCAGTTGCTCAAAGAAATTGGAATAGAACCTGAACGCCTCGAAATGTTCAACCTCTCCTCTGCCGAAGGCACGCGCTTTGCTGAAATCGTTTCGGAAATGAACCAGCGTATCGCAGCGCTAGGGCCAAGCCCCCTGCGGCACAGCCCGGAGCACGTTGAACATGCGATTGAGGAACTTCGTGAAAACGCTGAAAAAGCCATCGCAGGAGAACAAAAATGATAGTTGCCGACCGGAAAAAAGTGCCCGAAATCCGCGACATGATTAAAAAGCATAAGCGCGTGCTCCTCGTCGGATGCGGCACCTGTGTCACGGTGTGCCTTGCGGGAGGAGAACGTGAAACCGGGATTCTCGGTTCCGCACTGCGCATGGCCCTCAAACTTGATGGTCACGGCGGCGTCGTGGTCGATGAATGCACCATTGAGCGTCAATGTGAAGATGCCTTTATCGATCCGCTGGCCCTCCGCGCAGAAGGATATGACGCCATTTGCTCCTTAGGCTGCGGCGCGGGTGTCCAGGCGTTGGCGGAGCGATTCCCCAACATCCCTGTCTATCCCGGGTTGAACACCCAGTTCATCGGAATCCTCGAATCCCAGGGTGTATGGACTGAGAAATGCGCGGGATGCGGCTCATGCCGATTGGGACAATTCGCCGGGATCTGTCCCATCACGCGATGTGCCAAACGTCTTCTCAACGGTCCATGCGGCGGTTCTCGCGATGGAAAGTGCGAAGTGAACGAGAACCTCGAATGTGCCTGGCAGCTTATTTATGACCGCGCCAAAGCCCTGGGAATTCTTGATACCTTCGAAGAACTGGCCGCGCCACAGGACTGGTCCGCCAGTCTCGACGGAGGCCCGCGCAAAGTCGTTCGTGAAGATCAATGCATCGCCGGCCTTGGCCCCAAAGCCTGAACGTGCAGCGCAGTAATTCGATAGTTCACGGAGGGCACAGAGGTGCTGCTTTCTCCGTGATCTCCGGGCCCTCCGCGGTTTCAATTAAGGGATAGGACATGCCGGAACCAGCGTTCATGGATTGTCCCGGCGCCTGTGATGAGCGCCTGTGATGAGTTGTAGAAACGGGCAGGGTGATTTATACTGAATTTAGTGCCAATAAGGATACACCACGAATGTGGGGAGGATTATATCTATTTCTCCGGATTATAGAGACAGGACTATGGCAGGCAATGTCAAAGGGAAGATGCTTTTTATTGTGTTGGCGCTGGCAGGATTTTGCATGCCTGCGGTGGCGCAACAGCATTCGGCGGATGTGGACGGGGATTTTGCGATTAGTCTGAGTGAGTTGCTGCGGGTAATCCAGTTTTTCAATTCGGATGAGTTTCATTGTCAGGCGGGCACAGAAGACGGGTATGCGCCGGGGCCGGGCGATCAGACGTGTGATACGCATAACAGCGACTATACTCCGCAGGATTGGCACATTAATCTATCGGAATTGCTTCGCATCATTCAGTTCTTTAATTCCGGCGGATACCATACGCAGTGCGATTCGGAGGATACGTTTGCGCCGGGGGCGGGCTCGCATGAATCGTGTGAAGGCGAGGGAGAAGGTTCGTCTGAGGGACAAGAGGAAGGCGCTGTGGAAGGTCAAATTGAAGGGGAAGGCATTGAAGAAGGGAGTACGGAAGGTCAGATGGAAGAGGAAGGAGGTACGGAAGGCGAAGGTGATATTGAGGGCGCCTTTGAAGGCAATATGGAAGGCGCCTTGGAAGGTATTTTTGAAGGACAGGAGGAAGGTATGCCTGAGGGGGATGCCGAGGGAGGTATGGAAGGCCAGCTTGAGGGGGAAGGGATGGCCGAAGGTGAAGGGCATGAGGAGGGACAGGAAGAAGGTCATCTTGAAGGATCTATTGAGGGTGGAATCGAAGGCGCTATTGAAGGCGAGGGAAGTGCCGAGGGCGAAGGAGGTGTTGAGGGTGCACTTGAAGGCGGCGTGGAAGGGCAATGGGAAGGAGAAGGGAGTGGAGAGGGGGAAGGCAGTGTTGAAGGAGTTGAGGAAGGTTCGGAAGAAGGCGCTATAGAGGGCATGGTGGAGGGAGAGGGTGGCGTGGAAGGACAGCCGGAAGGCGAAATCTGTATTGAGGGCGAGTGTGAAACAATCCTGCTACCGGGTGATGTGCCGTTGGAGATGGTGTGGGTGCCTGGGGGGAGTTTTATGATGGGGCGGTATTCCGGGGAGCAGGACAGTTACAACTATGAAGACGTGCAGCATATGGTGACGGTGCCGGGGTTTTGGATGGGGAAGTATGAGTTGACTAAAGCGCAGTGGACTGCGGTGATGGGGACGAGCCCATGGACGGGGCAGATTTATGTCCTTGATGATCTCAACAGCCCGGCGGTATATGTGAGTTGGATTGATGCGCAATCGTTCCTCACGGCGTTGAACGTGTATACGGGACTGACGTTCCGGCTGCCTTCGGAGGCGGAGTGGGAGTATGCGTGCCGTGCAGGGACAACGACCCGGTTCTATTGGGGGGATGATCCGGGGTATACAGCAGGGAATGATTATTATTGGTGGTATTCCAATGCGTATGGAATCGGTGAGCACTATGCGCATATAGTGGGTTTGAAGCGTTCGAATCTCTTTGGATTGTATGATATGAGCGGGAATGTGTGGGAATGGTGCGAGGACGACTGGCACAACAACTATACAGGCGCGCCGACGGAAGGGACGGCTTGGGTGGATTTGCCGAGGGGCTCAAGCCGCGTGCTTCGGAGCGGCGGCTGGAACGATTACGGCAACTACTGCCGTTCGGCGTTCCGCTACTACTGCGGCCCGTCGTTCGCGTTTGACTTTATCGGTTTCCGCCTCTCCAGGTAGCTCCCACTTGTTCCCAAGTGCAACTACGAGGTGGTGCTTATTCGCGTTTATGACTGATTTTTTGATCCCGATATAGCGTCCGCGATGGCGGTTATGATGGGGCCTATCGCGCTAAACACGGCGGTGAGGATTGAAATAATGTCGTCGGACCCTGTATCCGACCAGGATATGGCTTTCGAAACAGGCTTGATATGTGCCATAAAACTCGCTCCTTTTCTCTGATGTCTTGTTTATTCTACATCAATGTAAAGATTTCATAACACACGATACCTTACTTGGCGGGGCTGAAACAACTATTTTCAGGAATGAAAGGGGTTATTTGCCGTTTGCTGGCGGAGTAACCTGTTTGGATGTGCCCTGGAGCAGGTCTTGAATGGCGGGCCATATGTCCTGCGCCGTGAGTTGATGGCCGTAGGAGGAAAGATGTACGACGTCCCAGAAGAGGAATCCGCTGTCGCGGAGTTGGCAGAGGTAATTGTAATTATTGATACAGGGCACATTCAGTTCCTGGGCGACGCGCGCCATAATAGCGTGGTTGGGCACGCTTTGCGGGACGGTTTCGTCTGAAAGGGCTTCAAGCACAAAGAGTGTTTTAATGCCGGCGCCGTTGTTTAGCGTAACGATACGGCGCAGGTTCGTTTCAAAGGCCGAGATGTCCTTATCGTTGCATCCTAAATTCACGATAACAAGTTCCGGCGCATACTGTATCCAATTGTGTTCGTAGCCATTGAGGAGTTCATCAGAGGTGCCGCCGGGAAGGGCGGCTTTCATGCATTCAAAGTGTTCCCCGGGTTTCGCGGATTGATTGAGTTTGGTTTCAATCAAACTGACAAAACAGTCTTCGGGTTCTTGTGCACCGCATCCGTGGGTTTGCGAGGAACCCAGAAACATGATTCTTCGGACGTCTTCCGGCTTTGGAAGGGTGTAGCCGGCGCGAAATTCGGTGTCTTTTTGGATCAAGCGTTTATCCAGCAAGGCTTTCTCTTTTTTAGCCAGTTGTCCCCGGAGGAGCGGATACCGGGTATTGCTGACATGCGTGATGTAGAAATTTGCGGTGAAGAGGCCCGAAATCACGCACAGATTTATGGCTATCAGAGCAGACAGAGTATTAGATTGATTTCGATACCAAAGATAGAGGATTAGGAAGAGGAACAGTTGGGCCAATAGCGTCAGGAATGCGGTTTTGATGCAGGGGCCTAAGGAAAGGCCGAGATTGCGGAAGTTTTCCTTAAAATGGGTGTTGGTTAATGTGTCGCGGATGGAGACATTGTCGACCCAGACGGTTTGGCTTCCGCCGCGAAAGCCGACCCATTGCGGATGTTTGATAGGGCATGGAAAATCACCAATGTGCTCGCCGTCAAGAGAAACGGCAACTCCGTTTTGTGTGAAGAAGACGGAAGCATGATGTTTTTTATCGGGAGACAAAGACAGTTTGTCAAAAGGCATCTTGGTAATGAATTTCCCGCCGATATCACAGTATAGGAATGCGCCCGGACGGTCATTATCGTCGGAAAAGCGGATGCCGTGATAATCGGAGAAGTCTTTATTGAAAATAAACACCAAATAGGCATTCGCGCCGAGAAAGAAATCAAAGGACACTTCTTCAGGTTCGACTTTTGCCCGGAAGAGCACTTCCTGGTAGCCGTGCCAGGCGTGGAGGTTCAGGTGGTTGCCTGCAAGGGCTTGCGGACCGTCAAAATAGGGTTCAACGCTCATAAGCTCGGTGCGAACGCGCTTTTTATAGACGATCCAGCGGCGATTGTTGAGCAGGGTATTGTCCTGGGTATGCTGAATGGCTTCAAGACTGATTACCGCCACGAGGAAAGAGATCAGCCAAACACCCCATTGATACCGAAAGGCCTGTAGAGCACGAAATGCCATTAAGGTGTTCCTGTGCGTTTTATGCGTTGCCGCGGGTTTTGATGAGATTGAGCGCGCTCCCGGCCCGGTACCACGCGATCTGGGTCTCGTTGTAGCTATGGTTTACCGGGAATGAATCCTCGGCGCCGTCCATGTGATGCAATACCACAGTCAAGGGATTTCCTGGCGAGAACTCATCCAATCCAATGATATCTACGGTGTCGTTTTCTTGGATTTTCCCGTAATCATTGGGGTCGGCGAAGGTTAGAGCGAGCATGCCCTGTTTTTTGAGATTGGTTTCGTGAATCCGTGCGAAACTGCGCACGAGGATGGCGCGGATGCCCAGGAATCGCGGTTCCATGGCGGCGTGTTCACGGGAAGAACCTTCACCGTAATTTTCATCGCCCACGACGATTGAGCCGATGTTTTGGGCTTTGTACGCGCGTTGGACAGCGGGAACTTCTCCATAGTCTCCGGTGAGTTGATTCTTTACTTTGTTGGCTTCGTTGTTGAATGCGTTGATGGCGCCGATGAAACAGTTGTTGGAAATATTGTCCAGATGACCGCGGAAGCGCAACCAGGGACCTGCCATCGAAATATGGTCGGTAGTGCATTTCCCTTTTGCCTTGAGCAACAGCCGGAGTCCGATCAAGTCACCGGCATTTGGTGTAAAGGCTTCTAACAATTGCAAGCGCTGTGAATCTGGCTTGACCACTACATTAACAATGCCGCCGTCTTCCGCCGGTGCGGCATAGCCGGGATTTCCACAGATGAATCCGCGCGAAGGTAATTCGTCCCCCGAAGGAGGATCGAGTTTTACGGATTTGCCCTCTTCATTAATGAGCGAATCGGTGAGGGGATTGAAATCCAGTGTTCCCGCCAGGGCGAGTGCGGTGACCATTTCCGGTGATGCGACAAACGCGTGTGTTTTGGGATTTCCGTCGTTGCGTTTGGCAAAGTTGCGGTTGAACGAAGTCACGATCGTGTTGGGTTCATCTTCTCCGGAACGGTGCCGCGCCCATTGGCCGATGCAGGGGCCGCAGGCGTTCGCCAGCACCACCCCGCCGATGGCTTCGAAGTCTTTGAGCACTCCATCCCGTTCAATGGTTTCCCGCACTTGTTCCGAGCCGGGGGTGATCGTGAATTCAGCTTTTGCCTTGAGATTCTTTTCACGGGCCTGGCGCGCAATGGAAGCGGCGCGCGCCATGTCTTCATACGAGGAGTTGGTGCAGGAGCCGATCAGGCACACTTCGACTTTTCTTGGCCAACTGTTTTTCGCCGCGGCTTCCTTGATCTGAGATATGGGGGTGGCGAGATCCGGCGAGAAAGGGCCGTTTACATGAGGTTCGAGGGTGGAAAGATCGATTTCGAATATCTGGTCGAAGAATTTTTCTGGTTGTGCATAGACTTCGGGATCAGGGCGCAAGTGTTCCTGGATGGCTTGTGCGGCCTGGGCTACTTCTTTTCGGCCCGTTGCTTCCAAATAGCGGGCCATGGAATCATCGAATGCGAAAACAGAGGTGGTGGCGCCCACTTCCGCGCCCATATTGCAGATGGTGCCTTTACCCGTGCAGGAAAGGTTATTCGCGCCTTCGCCAAAGTACTCAATTATCGCGCCGGTGCCGCCTTTAACAGAAAGGAGCCCGGCCACGTTCAAGATGACGTCTTTTGGAGATGTCCAGCCGTTCAACCGGCCTTTCAGGTGAATGCCGATGATTTTGGGAAATTTAAGTTCCCAGGACATCCCCGCCATGACGTCTACAGCGTCCGCGCCGCCCACGCCGATGGCCAGCATGCCGAGTCCCCCTGCGTTGGGGGTGTGAGAGTCCGTGCCAATCATCATTCCGCCTGGGAAGGCATAGTTTTCCAGTACGACTTGATGGATAATGCCCGCACCCGGTTTCCAGAAACCGATGCCGTATTTGTTCGAGACGGAGGCGAGGAATTCGTACACTTCCTGGTTGGCGGTTAATGCATCCTGCAGATCGGAGGCTGCGCCGGTTTTTGCCTGGATGAGGTGGTCACAATGGACGGTGGAAGGAACGGCAGTGGTGGTTCGTCCGGCCTGCATGAATTGGAGCAGGGCCATTTGTGCGGTGGCGTCCTGCATGGCCACGCGATCCGGGGCAAAATCCACATAGTCCTGCCCGCGGCGGTAGGGTTGGCCGTTGGCGGCATCCCAGACATGGGCGTAGAGAATTTTCTCGGTTAAGGTCAAGGGGCGTCCGAGGGCTGTTCGTGCAGCGGCCACACGTCCCGGTATTTTTGCATATACGTCTTGAATCATGTCTATATTGAATATCATCCGGTTTTCCTCACTGGTACCGTGCATTATGCACATCCTGATCGTTTACAATACCTAAAAATCGGAAACATCCGCAAGAGAACGGAAATTCATGAGCATGCAGTATTGTATTTGTTCCCTGCTTGCCGGGCTTTTGCCGTGGCTGGCGGCGCCGGGCGATTGGCCGGAGCCCCGGCAGAATCCGCAACTCACTGCTGTGCAGCCGATGTCTGGGCGAATGGCAGGCGCACCGGAGTGCATTGCCCAATACGATTTGGGCCGGTCGCAGCCCACGATTACCCCCGTGATCGCGGCGGATGGCCAAACCCAGTATGGAGTATGCATTGTGGCGGGGGCCCTCTATTGTTTTGACCAGAAAGGAACGCTTCGGTGGCGGCAGCATCCCGCAGGGATCAATTTTTCGACTATTAGCGCGCAGGGCGATTTGAACGGGGATGGCAAGGTGGAAATTTTACTCCAGGCGGGCCGCCCGACGGAACCATATGCCGCGGCGGTTTTGATGTCGCTGGAAGAAGGCACGGTGATTTGGCGCTATGACGTGGATCCGATGTCCTATGCCTGGTATCTCTATGCCGGGGACTATCTGCCGGATGCCCGCGCACAGGAAATTGTCGTGATCATGCATGGCTATCCGCCGGACAAAGAGAACGGCTATATCGCATTTTTCTCCTTTAAGGATGGGATTCCCCGGCAGCAATGGCGGTACAATTTTGATCTGTACACCTGCTTCCCGGCGTTTTATCAAACGGACTTGGAGGGGGATGGCAAAAAGGAGTTGGTGGTGGAAACACATAGCCGGATGTGGTTTTTTGATGCCGCTACGGGGGAGAAGAAGCATTTCGTACAATGGGACGTTTCTCCCGCCAACGTGCGCAGCTATGGGTTTACGCAATTTGTCGATCTGAATCACGATGGGCGGGAGGATTTCCTGTGTATTGCGAATTTTGCGCAGCACCAAGAAGTGTTGTTGAACAAAGGCGGGGTGTTTGAACTTGCATGGACCCATGGATGGCCGGAAAGCGTGACTACGGGGAAAGTGGCGACTGTATGGGCCGACTCGCCTTATGTTGATGTTGATGGCGACGCGCACTATGAGATTGTGGTGTCCATGTTTAACAGCGAGAACGAAAGCAACTGGCTTGTTCGCGCTTATGATGCAATTACGGGAGCATTAAAATACCGGATGCCGGGGATGATTGCCGTGGCAGTGGCGGATGTCAATAACGATGGGAAGGCCGAATTACTGGTGAATGCGTCAAAAGATCCCACGCGAACGGTGTTGGATGGGGTGCATCTTCTTCAAGTTAACGAGGGTAAATTTGAGGTCCTTTGGTCGGAGAAAAATGCTGAAGCGCTGGCTTTACAAAAAGGCAGTGCTTTACTCGTCAAGCGCGGCGGTGAGAAATATGCATTGTCGGCCGATTCCAATAGTGCGGTGACCCTATCCCCTTGGCATGAGCCAGAACATGAAGTAAAGCCGGACTTTTCATCTGTTCCTGCAATTCAAGGGCCAGCGTTTCCCGATCTTCTGGTTTCCGATCTGAATGCCGATGGCCAAAATGAACTTATTCTCTATCGGGAACCGGATATCACGGTATTGCGGTTAAACGATGGAAAACTTGACGTTCTTGATAAATTTACATCGAGCGCATTGCCGGTGCTGGCGGATCTGAATGGAGATGGCAAAACAGATTTAGTGACCTGTACCGTCCAACCGGAAGGCCCGCCCACGGTGGAAGCCTTTACACCGGTGTTGAATAATCAGTCTTTGTGGCGGGTGACATTGCCGCCACCGGATCGCGGTGGATTGCCCCAGCCCAGGAAGGCCTATATGCGCACCGCGCATTTTCTGGGCAACTCCGAACCGGATATCTACCTCTGGGTGGGCACGCCTGTGGTGCGGAACATTGCGTTGAATGGAAAGACCGGCGAGGTGATTTGGGAGCGCGGCGAAGTGCCCAATTCAGAACGGTATTGGGGCCCAAGCGTTAATCTGGCGTCCGTTTGGGATTACAATGCGGATGGAAAAGAAGACTTGGTGTTTACAAATCCCGACTACTACTGCGTGGCGTCCGGAGTGGATGGATCCTTTTTGGCCGGCCCATTGTTTCCCCCGAAAATCTTTAATCAACCCAGCCAGGGGTTGTATACCTTTCCTGCTGTTCTGGTTGAAAACAGCGGTGATCCCACCGTATGTCTTGTGGGTGGACATTATTTTCAAGGCGTGATGTCCTTGCGCGCCAATCTGTATTGGTATTGTGTGCCTGCCGTGGGGGAAAACCGTTGTGCTCAGGAGGGGTTTCTATGTACAAAAGAGGGGGTATGGCTTATGGGATTTGGACGGCAAAACGGACGCTTTGCCTGTTTACAGGTTCGTGAAGGAACGATGCGATGGGAATTGCCCTTGGACGCTACGGCCTCCGATATTGTGGCGTGTGACATCGATGGCGATGGAAATGTGGAGTTTATAGTTGGCACGAGTCATGGCGATTTATGTGCGGTTCGGGATGAAGGGAGTCAGCCCAAGGAATTGTGGAAAATAAAGAGTGAAGGCGCTTTGGGCACACCCATTCCCGCTGACATAAATACGGATGGTTTTTCCGAATTAATTGTGCCGTCTTCCGACGGATATCTGCGCATTTTTGGAACCAATCCTCATTGAACGATGCAATAATACGTTGACGAAGCCACACACAATCAGTATGGATCAGAATAATCCGTGATTTTCCTACCCTGCGGCGGCAGGAATGACTTCGGCGGATTGAACGGAGCGTTTGGAGACGCGGCGCAGAAACTGAGAAACACGTTCGAAGACTTCTTCACGGCCCGCCCCGTTAATAATCCCGTGCCGGTTGCGTTCGAGGATGGTGAGTTCTTTGTGGCTGGAGGCGATTTTTTCAAAGATCAGTTGAGCGCTCACCGGATTCACCGTGGGGTCTTTGGAGCCCTGCACAACGAGAGCAGGAATATTCACTTCCGGCAGCCGCTCATCCATGACGTCCATGATATGGATCAATTCACTGACCCCGGTAAGCGGATTGCGGGTATAGTTGATATGCTTGTTTTCGGGATCGTTTTCCACATAGTCCCAGCCTTCCCTGCTTCGACCAATGCGTTTTAAAAGTGAATTGAGGGTTACGAGGGAGGGGGCGAGGCGCACACTGTAGTTTTGCAGTTTCAGAGGCGCGCAGATGGAGAAGACGCCGGAAACATGCATGCCTTTTTGTGCGGCGGCGATCAGGGCCAGGCAGCCGCCGGTAGAAAAGCCTCCAAGAAAGATGTTTTCGGTTAATGTTTTAATAACGGCATAGCCGCGATTGAATGATTCATACCAGTCTTTCCAGGAAACCTGAGCCAAGTCTTCCGGGGAGGTTCCGTGCCCTTTTAGCCGTACGCCGTACACCGCATATCCGTGTTGATAGAGGTATTCGGCCAAGGCGCGTACTTCAAGAGGGGCGGCCATATAGCCGTGGGCCAGAACCACGCCTCCACGCATCCGCATGGGGCGCAGCAGGAAAGGTCTTCCCACATCGGGGCCTTTGCTCGATTTGGGGTCGTAAAATTTTGCGTATTCTTCTTCAAAACAGCGGATATCCTCTTCCAGGAAGAAATCCCGCACCCACTTGGCCGCCAATAGGTGAGGAGTCCGTGCCGTGCGTTTGATCAGAACATTCAGTTCGGACAGAGGCTCGATTTCATTTGCGATGACCTCGGTAAGTTCCCGTGCGCGTTTTGTTTGGAATGCCTCATCGCCGGATCGCGGATGCGGTATTTTGGTGAATTCATTTCCATTCCGCCGCAGGACGCCTTCCTGAATGCATAGTTTCAAGAAATTGTCCAATTTGCGCGCATCCTCCTCATACACCATGTCCCGAAAGGTGTTTTGAAGGACGGTATGCACCCGGTATTCCAGCCGCTTGAGTTCCTTTGCGCATAAAAAGACCCTGTCGCGGAAAGCGTGTTCGGTAAACGTGCGCGCGGGATAATAACGCAACATGCCGGCGAACAAATGGTCGTAGTTGACCGTGGTGTGCTGGTAGATATCCTTCATGTAACGCAACATGAGCTTGCGCGCCGCATCATTGAACAGTGAGGCGGGATCCATTTCCAGGTCATGCATGTCATGGAGGCCGCACGCCATGATTTCGGCATATTCCGGCGCATTCAAGTAATCCGCCACATCTATGGGGTCGCCCAGGGTAACGTCAATATCCGTATCCTCGGAAAGAATGGTTCCCTCGACGGAGAGTTCTTCCAGGGCGCGTTTGCTCAGGTCTTGGGCAAAGCGCGTTCCCATGCGCAGCAGGATATTTTCATGGGCGCGCATGGGGAAATAGGTGATGTTTACGGGCACGATGACGGTTCGTTTTCCCACGATTTCTTCAGCGGAAGTCAGCCCGAACATCTCAAGCGCCTTGGGAAGCTCCTCCTTGTCCGGGCGTTCCAGGATGCATTGGATTTTATGCCGGTAAAATTCAGCGCGAAGCGCCAATACGGCCGCCCCTTTGTGCGGGGGGCGCCGCTGGCCGTTGTTGTACACCTGGAAGAGGCCTTTATGATCCACCACCTTCTTGTCTTTAATCATGGCGCCTTCCGGGAAAATAATCCAAGGATGGAGCCCGTTGAGGAGGGAACGGACGATGATTTTATCGCGGTCGGGGGCTTTAGTGGAGATCGAGCCGGTGGATTCCATGAATTTACCAATGCGTCCCGTGAAAAGCTCTGCCGCCGCGAGACTCATCACTTCCCGCCCCGTATGCTTATAAATGACGTAAGGCAGCAGGAGGGTTTCCAGACGGGTAAAATGGTTCACGGTAAAAATGATGGCGGTATTGTCTTGAATGGCCGATGCATTATGCAGACGAACATCCGCCTTGATTATCTTCGAGGCAAGATCGAGCACCCATTTGGCCATCGATAACGAGAAGGTCGAAGGCATAAAATACGCTGCCGCCTTTCCTTAATACTTCATTTCCTCGGATTTTGGAGCTTATACTCCGTCTTTGCTGTTTTCGCGGCATTATACACCACAAGGCGTCGCAGGTGCTCTTCGCTCTCGGTGTCAATTTTGGTGAATTCGATGGCGACGCCACTCTCACAGATGCGGGCCACCAAGCCTTCTGTGTTGATGGTGTGGAGTTCATCTCCTGCTTTTATGGAAAGGTGTACACGCACCCGATTGCCTACCGGTAGAGAACGCCATGTATCAAACAGCACCCCTTTCATGCTTACGTCCCGCGCGGAACCTTCAAGTAGTATCCCGCTGGATAATCGGACTTGCATCTCGGCTACAATAGGGCTTCGGGTAGACTCACGCGCTTCGGTTTTTGTGGTCATAGCATGCTACTCCCTCTGGGTTGCGCCTTACCCGCGGATTGCTTACTATGCCGTTGCGTCCAAACGGCCTTTGTTAATAGGATATCACAAAATTCGTCTTTTGGCTAGTAGGAGAGGAATCTACCAACAGGTCTTTAATAGGTCTTATGCCTTGGTTTTTGGGATTTTCGGTATTTGTATGACACCCTGGGGTGCATGACATAATGTGACATATGGCGGATTTTGACACGGCTAGAACCAATAAAATCAATTACTTACAACATACTGGGAAAACTAGGCGGATGGGTGAACCGGGTATAGACAGCCCAAACGGCTAAGCAGATTTGGAATGATTTCGTATTCGGGCTTTTCTGCGGATATTGACATCATTATATTATCATGATTGGCCCAAATAGGATCTCCGTGGCAACATAGTATAAAATGAGTTTGATGGAGTCCTGTCATGAGTCTATCGGACCAGGAAGTGTTCATGCGCTGGGCGGGCCGAAGGGATGCGGAAGCATTCTCTGAACTGGTTCGCCGCTATGCGGGGATAGTCTTTGCCACATGCCGCAGGGTATTGCGCAATGAATCGGATGCGGAAGAGATCACGCAGGATTGTTTTGAGCAATTGGTTCTCTTCTCGGGAAAACCGCCCATCCATCCCGCAGCCTGGCTGCATGGCATGGCCACGAATAAATCGCTCATGCGCATGCGTGCGGAAGAACGCCGCCGCCGCCGTGAACAGGAGTATGCCGTTTTACGTGCCAACGCGCATGAGGTTACCTGGAATGATATTGCCGGGTTCGTTGATGCGGCGATTCATGAACTCCCTGAGGCGGTGCGGGCGCCGGTGGTCATGCATTTCCTGGGAGGCAAGACACATGCGGCCATTGCCGAGGAGATGGGCATTCCCCGGCGCACGGTGAGTAATCGCATAGAACGGGGTGTTGAACTCCTTGGCGAGTCGTTGCGTCATCGCGGGCTGACGTTAACGGGCGCCTCCCTGGGCGTGTTCCTCTTTACTCATTTGTCGGAAGCGGAAACATTGCCAGAAACCGTAACGGCTGCTCTGGAAAAACTTGCGTTGGCGCATGCAGCAGGATCACCTATTACCGCTTCCGGACTTTTGGGTGGTATTTTTGGGGCGAAGCAGGTAGCTGCAGCAACGCTTGTTGTGGTTGCGCTGGCTGCGGCAATTGGCATAAATAAAATCGCGTATGCGCCAAGATCCTCTGGCGATCCGGCAACACCGGCGGTTTCGCAGATGGAAGGTGAAAAAACGGAGGGTGACACAGAGTCATTTTCCAGCGCGGATGCAAATGCCTCTTCCCTTGTCGACCTTTTCCATACTAGTGCCGGCATCGCCGGGAATGTACTTGATAAAACCATGATGTATCGTCCGGAACAACTGGCGGCCGTGCAGTTTTCCACGCCGGAGGAATGGGGGGACAATAATAAGGTGGGCGAGGCGATAGTAAAGGCGAAAGTGATTGAGGAGGCGAATAAACCATTGTCCGGCGTGCTGGTGGTTGCCAAAGGCGAGGGAATCGTGCGGACGGCTGTGTCGGATGAAAATGGGCGATATCATATCGACAAATTGAAACCAGGTTCTTACGGCGTGCATGCGGAATGCCCCAGCGGTGCAATAGTGGGCGGCGACCATTCTGTTCAATCGCAGGATGTATCGGTGCAGCCGTTCGAGAATAAAACGAATGTGGATTTTTCATTTCGGTTTAATGGACTCACGATCACGGGCCATGTGAAAGATACGGCAGGCAAGCCTATTGAAGGGGCGGCCATTGAAGTGAAACGCAACCCGGAGTGGCTGGGCCAATACAATGACAGCTATATGGAGCCTCTTTTAGGGATCACCGATTCAGAGGGTTTCTTTCAGATGACCGGATTAGCGCCGATGGACATACTCAGTGCCGGCAAATATCTTCATAATGGCGGCACGGAATCCGAAGTCATCTATGGTCTTTATGCGCGCGCGAAAGGGTATGGGCCCGCTGGGATTGGTGTGGTGGCCATTTCAGAAAATCTGGAACGCCAAGCCGAAATTTGGCTGACAGAATTGTTAAAGTTGCAAGAACGGTCGGGCGCCGGACGTCCTGAGGATATGGTAGTGAGAGCACCGGATGTTTTTCTCCCCCCCAGCACGGGCGACACAATCACCGGCATCGATTTTGTGCTTGAATCTGGCGCGTTGGTTTCGGGGAGGGTGATAGATACACGAGGGGTGTCTGTGGCCGAGAAGCATCTTTCCATGGGCTTTGAACGGCGGCCCGAAACTCCGCAGGCCGTAAAATGCGTTCCCATTCAACCCAAAGGGGTGACTACGGATGCGGAAGGACGTTTTTCGTTTATTGATGTTGCGCCTCAAACATATGTGTTCAATGTGGGGCGGGAGCATGACTACCAACGCACTCGCAATGATCCGCTTCAGGTGAATGCGGGCGATCACATTGAGAATCTTCAACTGGTGGTGGAATCCCTTGCGGATCGCGGGCAAATAAGCGGGATGCTTGTTGATGCAGTAACGGGAAATCCCCTGCGGAACGCCTCCGTAAAGCTTAGCAAATTGGAATCCCCTATAGAAAAAAATCCGATCACCGGAGAGAAGGAGGTTGATGCGGAGCGCGGAACCTTTATCATCAGGAATATTACGCCGGGAACCGCCATTCTTGAATCCTCCGCAGAAGGCTATTCGATGGTTGAGACCCCGGTGGAGATTATGGCCGGTGATAATCCTCCTATTACTGTTAAGTTGCCGCCCGGAGGGATTATCGAGGGAACCATTTCTTTCAATGGTGAGCCGATCAAAGGCAGTGTCTCCGCGCGGCGTGCGGATGGACAGGAATTGCTGATGGAGCACAATTGGAACCGTTCGTATGTCACGATGGATACGGATCCCAGCGGGAATTTTTTCATCAAACGGCTTCCGGGGGCGCAGTATTATGTTCAGATGGACGCGGCGCCTTATGAAGACGCCAGCATTCATGTGACTTCGCTGGGCCAGGTTGGGGTGGTTGCGGGGCAAACCGCACGTCTTGATCTGAATGCCGTTTCGGGCACGGCAACAATTCGCGGAACGTTTATTCCAAGTGATCTCCATAGAAAGGGCTTTATGGAGCTTTTGGCGGGGGAATGGCAGGGGTGCGATTGGGACAATCCTGATGAAAAATTACAGCACTGGCTCGCTATTCGCGCCAAAAGAGATGAGATTTCCAAGCGGGTGGAATTTGAGTTTTCCCAACTATTGCCGGGCACCTATACGCTCCACGCGGAATGTTATTACCGAAAGGATGAGCAGGAGGAGAGCTTAAGCGAACGGCCGCAAATCTGGCGGGTGATCAAGGTGCAGGAAGGCGCGGCATTGGAAATAATCCTGGAATTTCCCTCTTCCGAATTTGAATGACAGATGAAATTGAAAAATGCTAGAATAACTTTCGCTAGTACATCAGGCTGTCAGCAGGAGAGCGATGAATATGCCTACGTATGATTATCACGCTATTCGCGCGGATGCAGACGCGGAGAAATCATTTGTGGGGGGCGTGGTGATAGCACGGGATCGTCATGATGCCAAGGCGAAATTACGGGAACACGGCTTGAAGGCGACTATGCTCAAGCAGGCCCATGGGGTTATGGCCGTGATCAAATGGCTGGATGCGGATATCCGCTGAGGGTATGGCTGAAATTTGGAAAAGACCTGTCGAATGCCTGATATAGTGTCAAGTCTTTATGTGAAAAACGGCTAAATCTTCGCCTTCAAGAGAACGCATTGCATGCCCTTAAAGGGCGCCCCCCCATTATGAAAAGTCATTCCGCCATAGGTGTAATTACTCATGGGCACATGGGTATGTCCAAAATAGACTTGCTTGACGCCGTCATCATAACTATGCCCGATATCTTCCAGATAGGCGGAAATGCGTTTGGCAGTGCGCCGCCTGGGGAAAGCCAGGCGGGAGACAGTCACATGCGCGCCAGTTTTAAGGAGTTCATCATAGACCCGGTTCCGGAGCGGGCCGCGCTTTTTGTGCCGATATAGCCGCCGCTCCCGATAGCGTTCTAGCTCTTCATGGGTCATTTTGCGCATGGCCACATCCCCATGCAGAAAAAGTGTGCTGCCTACGCGCAAGTAGTAGGGGTGCCAGGAAAGATTTGGGGTTTTCCGGGCCAGCTTATCCAAGGCATCGACAAAGATCTTGGCATGATCATGATTGCCTAAGTTGATGTGGAAGTGACACTTAGAACAACGCTTGGACAATTCCCGCAGGAAGGAGATTGCGCGTTCCACCGTGGCTTCCACGGAGTCCAGTGACGTCCATTTAAAGTCGAACGTATCCCCATTAAAGACAAACAGATCTGCGGTTTTGGCGACGTCGTGGATGGTTTCGAGCAACTCATGCCATTGCGAACGGCGGCAAAACATATGCAGATCGGATACAACATAAGCCGATTTCATGCGGAAAGAACCTTCCTTAGGGATTCGTGACTTACTAGAATACATGGTAATCATACCACATTTCGATACAAAATGTGACATCTTCTGGTAAGATAAAGACTATGGCTGACTTGGATGCTATTATCTTTAACGTACAGAAGTTCTCCACGGAGGACGGACCAGGCATCCGCACCACCGTTTTTTTTAAAGGATGCCCGATGCGTTGTCCGTGGTGCCATAATCCTGAATCGCAGCAGTTTAAGCCGGAGGTGGTGTGGCATGGGGGACGGTGTTTGGGGGACCACGGCTGCATAGAGGTATGCCCGGAAAACGCCCTTTCGGCGGAGGCGGAGGGGATAGTGGTGGATCGAGGCCGGTGCAAGGGCTGTGCCAAGTGTGTGGCGTTTTGCCCTGCCTCGGCATTGGAGATCCATGGCCGGCATATTGGTGTGGAGGAGCTTTTTGAACGGGTTGCCCGGGATGCCGTGTTTTACCGGAACTCAGGCGGGGGCGTGACATTGTCGGGCGGCGAGCCGCTGGCCCAGGCCAAGGCGGTATTGGCGTTTATGCGTTTGTTGCGGGGAGCAGGCATTCACACGGCGTTGGATACCTGCGGGGTGGCCTCTGAGAGTGTTTTGAAAGAGGCGTTGGAATGGGTGGATTTGGTGCTTTTGGATATCAAGACGGCGGATCTGGATAAACATCTGGCGTGGACGGGTGTGCCTTTTTCACGGGTGGAGAAGGCGGCACAAATTATTGAGGAGTCCAGAGTGCCGGTTTGGGTACGCACGCCGGTTATTCCGGGGTATACGGCGGAAGAAAATCTCATCCGCGGAGTTGCGCGTTTTGTCGCCGAAACATTGCACCAGTGCGAGCGGCACGACCTGCTGGCGTTTTCCAATCTGTGCACCGCCAAATACAAGCAGCTTGGCATGTCTTTTGCCTTGTCGGGCGCCTCCTTGTTGGGCCCCGATGACATGATGCATTTGTGTGATGTAGCCCGGAATGCAGGCTCCCTGCATGTTCATTGGAGCGGCCCGATACGGCCTGCGGAGGTTTCAGTCTGATGGGAATACATATTGAAGAGAAGTTGCATGCTGCATTGTCCGGAGACCGTACGCCAAAATTCCTTGCCACATTGGATGCTGCAGGCCGTCCGAACTGTGTGCCAGTCATAACCCTTACCCCCCATGGAGAAGACACGCTGATTTTTGGTGAATTTTTCATGAATAAATCAAAAAAGAATCTGTTGGAAAATTCCAAGGTGGGCATTGCCGTAATCAATAGTGATTTTGTTGGGTGGAGCCTCAAAGGAGAGTTTCTGGGCTTTGAGACTACGGGGGAAAAAGTGGAACAAATAAATCATCTGCCGATGTTTCGGTACAATGCGTACACTTCAATCCGCGCCGCCGGAACTATTCGAATTACCGATGTGTCGCCTTTGCCTGAACTCGGTAAGGTCCAACTATTAAGCGCCTTCGTGCGTGTTCGGGCCATTTCACCGTTCATTCGCGGAAGAAATGGGCAGCCGGCGTGTATGCCATTGCGGGTTCGGGAAAAGTTTATGCGATTGAATGCAGTGCGGGCCATGGCATTTCGGGCCGCGGATGGCGTTCCATGCGCATTTCCCGTGATGGCCTGTCTGGCGGCGGGCGCGAATCGGCTCGTGGTATCGGATTCCTTGTTTAAGAAGTACATGGGCGTGATTCCGGCGAACGCGGAGATGGCGGTTTCAATAATTACGATGGATCCGATTGCTTATCAGGTGAAGGGGCGCTTTGCCGGAGTTCACTTGGGCATGGGGGTGGTGGAACTTGAGGACTGTTACAGCGCGTCTCCTCCGTTGCTCGGAGAACGGCTGAATCCGGTTTCCTAGAGGTTGATATATTGTTGAATAGGAGAATGATTCATGTTTGTCCCTCTTTTTCTCAGTGTGTTGGCTACTGTTTCCGGGCTTCCTTCCTGGGAATTTGATTCGCCGGCGGATCTGCAAATCTGGCAACCGAATGCGCAGTTGGCTGATGTGGCGATCAGGGATGGGGTTGTGCATGCCCGCACGACCGATTGGGACCCGTTTTTCACATGCCGGGATCTGGATTTTCCCGCTACCTCATGGCAATACGTGGTGGTACGTCTCAAAGCAAGCCAGCCGGGCAATGGCGAACTCTTTTGGTCGAAAGACTTGGAGGGCAAATACGGCGGTCTCTCGCAAGAGAAGAGTACACCGTTCAAGGTGCGTGGGAATGGGCAGTGGGAGGACATAACCATCCTTCCGTTTTGGCAAAAAGAGGGAACCATCCGGCAGCTTCGGCTTGATCTTTATGATGATACGCAATTTGATATTGACTGGATACGAATTCTGGAGTGGGGGGAAGGCCGACCGCCCTTGACCGATGGCTACGTTTGGAATTTTGATGGGGGCAGCCCAGTGGCTTGGCGTATTCATGAGGGCTGTTCGGATTTCTTTGCGCCGCCCCTGGACTTGCCTTTGGGTTCAAGAGGGTGGGTGAATGTGCGGCTCAGCGCGGGAAAGGACGCTGAGGGTGCGGTGTTATGGGCGGCGAAAGATACTCTGGGCGCGCAAAGCGAATCGTTCACGCTTCGGGGCGATGGGCAATTCCATACATACACGGTGGAGGTGGCCAGTTATCCCGCATGGGGGGAACGCATAACCGCGTTTGGATTGCGGCTCCCGGAAGATGCCCTCCAGAAAATAGAATCCGTCAGCATTACAGAAGCCCCGGAGGGGCCGGGGGAAATGGTGGTGAGTTATTTTGGGTTTGAGAACGGTGTGAATCGCGCGGGTAGAAACTGCCGGATATTGGCGCAATTTGAAAATACGGGGGGTAGTGCGTGTTCTCTGGAAAATGTCCAGCTTCATGTCCCCCAGAGCGTTCGTATTATGGTTTCGCCGGAAAAAACCTCTATAGGGCCGGTTGAGTTCAAAGACATCGCGGAATTGGTCTGGGAAGTAATGGTGGATGCTCCGGGTACCTATGCATTCTCTCTGTCTAGCATCCCGGAGCTTCCTGAAAATTCGCAAATGGCCTTAACCTTCCTCGAATCGCTTAATTTGCCCAAGGCGGATTATGTCCCGGAGCCCAAACCAGTGCAGACGGACATTGAGGTGTGCATGTATTATTTTCCAGGATGGGGTTCGGAGGCCAAGTGGGATTGTATCCGCCAGACCGCGCCGGTCCGCAAGCCGCTCCTGGGCTACTATGATGAGTCACGCGCGGACATCGTGGATTGGCAAATCAAGTGGGCGGCGGAAAATGGGGTGAAATGTTATCTTGTGGATTGGTATTGGGTGAAGGGGAATCAGCACCTCACCCATTGGTTTGAGGCGTATCGCAAGGCGAAATACCGCGATCTGCTACATGTGGCCATTATGTGGGCCAATCACAATCCGCCCGGTTCTCATTCAATGGAGGATTGGCGCAAAGTGAATCAGGAATGGATTGACCGCTATTTCAATCTCCCCTCGTACTACCGCCTCAATGGCAAGCCCGCGTTGTTTTTTTGGGATCCAAACAATCTACGCAATGATTTGGGCGGTTCAGAAGGCGCGAAAGCAGCCTTGGCTGAATCCCAGGCGATGGCACAGGCCGCGGGATATCCCGGTGTTGAATTTGTTGCGGTGAACAATGACCAGTCTCCGGCGCTCGTGAAATTGCTTGAAGACGAAGGATATGCCGGGGCCACGAATTACCATGAATGGGGCCGCGCCGTGGAGATGTCCCCGACGCCCAAGCGCGCCCGGTATGAGGATGTAGTCGCCACGGCGCCGGAGAATTGGGCGAAGCGGGACGCCATGTCCTCCACACTGACGTATTACCCGCTGGTGGATACCGGATGGGATTCGCGCCCATGGCATGGAAGCAAATCATTGGTGATTGGCGGGCGTACTGTTGCGCTTTTCGAACGCATTCTGCGGGATGTCAAGACATTTAGCGAGGCGCGTGGAAAACGTATGGTGGTATTGGGGCCTTCCAACGAATGGGGTGAAGGCAGCTATGTCGAGCCCTGCACGGAATATGATTTCGGCATGATGGAGGCCATTCGCAACGTTTTTGCAAAAGGCGATCCTGCGTCGTGGCCTGTAAATATTGGTCCAGCGGAGGTGGGCCTTGGTCCGTATGATTTTCCGCCTTTACTGAAAATCACTTCGTGGGAGTTTGACCAAGACGCGGGGGGGTGGAATGCTATGATGGGCGTCGCGGACCTGCGCTGTGAAAATGGTTGTCTGTATTTCAAAACCACCACGGATGATCCTGCGATTCATGTTTCAGTAGACCAGGTTCTGGCATCGGATTTCCCCAACATATTGGTGCGGATGAAACTGACCGGTTCCGCTCCCAAAGACATATCGATGCAATTATTCTGGTCCATGGGAGGCGGTGGCACTTCGGAAGCCGCCAGTATTTCATTTCCGGCCGTCAATGATGGCGAGTTTCATGAGTATACATTGGACCTGAAGAGCCGTCCGCGCTGGCGGGGCCGCATTGCAGGGTTGCGTTTCGATCCGGGTAGTGTTTCCGGGCTTGAAGTGTATATTGACCGGATTGCCTTGGAAAAATAGCGTTGGGCGGAAGTTATTTTGCTTCTTCGGGTGCTTTCCCAGCGAGAATGGCGTCTAGCTCTTTGGGCAAGTCTTCCTTGAAGGTGGGGCTAAGGCCATTGTGTGCTTCACGGACAATGCCCTCTTTGTCCACGATTACCATACGCGGGATGCTGCTGGCACGGTAGTCCATGCCCGCTTTTTTGTCTTTATCCAATGCCACGGTAACCTTGATGCTCAATTTGTCAAGAAACGCCTTGATCTTCTCTTCGGGTTCGCCCAGATTTACGGCGTACAACAATACCCCCTTGCTCTCATACTGTTTTGCTACTTCCGCAACAATCGGCATGGCCATACGGCAGGGACCGCACCACGTGGCGAAGAAATCCAGGATTACCACATTTTTCCCCTTGAGACTGGCCAAATCGAGTTTTCCGCCCCCCATGATGTCGAGTGTCAGGGAAGGCGCCGGTTTTCCAATCATGGGATCTTTTCCGCCCGCCATTCCCCTTGGATCCATTGGCGTGACTCCTTCCGGAGGCGTAAAGGCAAAGCGATCATCGGGAATACTTGGATTGGCCTGCCATTTTGAAAATACAAACTCACCGGTGGCGGAACTCACCCCGCCCATCCCTTGTGAAGCAGTCAAGATTAAGTGTTGGAGCAAAGGCGTTGTGCCTTCCAGGGTCCAGACATCCATTTTATAGGCCGTGGTTGTTAACCGGATATGCTGCTGTTTTGAAGTGTTTTCGCCATTGGGTTGTTCCAGTCCAACATACTCTACATCGGATGCGGAAGTGAGGATGGAATCGTCCCCATGGAGGAATTTTGCCAGCCACATGAACCCCATGTTGATCATCCCTCCGCCCACCAGACTCATCAGTTCTTTCCGTGTGGACGGTTTTTCCAGATATTGCTTTTCTGTTATCAGATGAACCACCTGTTTCTGGGCATTGCAGAAGAAATCCGCTTCGTTTGTCGGCGTGCCGACGTGCAGGTACATGTCTTTGTCCCCGCGCATCATTAAGGCACATTTTATTTCCACGCTTCGGTCGGCGCCGGCCATGTTGATCTTTTGGCTTACCACCATCTCCACGGACAGTGAGCCAAGCCCTTTTGCATAGTTCATGGCATCGGTTATCACTTGCCGGGCATCAACCGTCTGGCTATAGGCGGAAGGGAAGGCGAACAGGCAAAAAAGGATGGTTATCCCACATAATAAACGGCGCATTTAAAAACTCCTGCAGGTTGCGATTAAGTCCCTATCATACCATAATGCGAAAACCGAAATTAAGTTGTTGGGGATAGTCATTTTGCCTATTCAGGAATCAAATGAATCGTTTCATGATTTCGTCAATAACGGAATCGACGTTTTCGGGGGTAATGCCAAACTCTTGGCAGGCGGATTGAGCAGCGTCGCGGCGTTGAGGGTTGGCACGATCATCCAAAGTGAAAAATGCACCCATGCGGCGCCCCACTTGATAAAGGGCCTGTTCTCCGGGAGATAAATCCAAAAAGACGTCGAGCATGGCCAGCATGGCGGGTTGGGCGCCGGGAAGCCGGCCTTCCAGATCACCAAAGAGATTGAGAATGTGGTCGCTCTTTACCATGCTGGTGATCCCTTGAAGTAATTCGAGGAAGAGCCGGATTTCGCGGGCCACCTGAACATCCGTGCACTTTTTAAACCGGCCTGAACACCATTCTTCGAATAATGGTACATGATTGGGAATAGCGAGAGAACGGAGCCGGATGAAATCCGGATTAATCTGGTTCAGTGCATCCGCGGATTCGCGCGCGTGTATTTCCCAAAGATCCTGTCCGCCCAGGCCGGGCATGTAATATTCGGAAAGTTCCATGCCGGCGGCTTTGATTTTTTGCCCCGCAAGAATGTGTTGCGCTTTGTTTACGCCTTTGTGAACGCGTTCGAGCACGGCATCCGCGCCGGATTCCAAACCAATGTGAATCCGGTCAAGCCCCGCCTCACGCACAGCCCGCAGATCGTCTTCCTTCCATGAGGCAACGGTCTGGGAGCGCGCGTAACACGTGATGCGCCGGATGTTCGGGAAACAGGCGCGCAGGTGGGTGAGAATTTCCATGAGGTGGTGCGGGCGGATGAACAGCGCATTCGCATCTTGAAGAAACACGTTCCGCATCCCTGCCCTGAACCAATTGAGGGCCGCATTGAAGGAGTCCGCTTCCTCTGCGGGAAGGTCTTGTGCCATTGTATACAGCGCATCCCGTGATATTCGTCCGGAACCATCGCAGAGAGACTGTATCTTTTCTATGTGCCGATGCACCGCATCAATGTCGCGTTTGATATGTTCGACGGGGCGTGTCGAAAATTTCGAGCCCTTGTATACGGGACAGAAGGCGCACCGGTTCCAGGGACAATTGCGGGATACCCGGATTAATAGGCTCTGTGCCTCGCTGGGTGGACGGATGGGGCCTTGTTCAAATCCGCAATATTCATCCCGCTTCTGATTATTTGTTCCCATGGCGCGCCTTTAGGTTCGTTTCCAGTCTGCCGGGAGCCAGTTTGTTTCAATGGGCAATAGATTGCTCTTGCCCTCGGGCAAGTATTCTGTCTCGCCATCTTTTCCGGGAGCGAGCTTGATGCGGGTTTTGTCGCAGCCCCGGCTGTTCCACAGCATTTCCTGGAAATTAGGCAAGGCAGGATCCGTAGAGAGGATTCGCCAAAGTCCGTCCGGTTCCCTTGTCCAGGTGAACCAGATTTCTTCCGTGGGCGTGCGCGGGATGCGGAGGGTGCCGTCATACCCGCTGCCAAACGGCAAGTCGTCACGGCGCAGGGCGCGGCACAACGCGAACATAAACACGCGCACCTGCCCCGTGGTTTCATAATTGCTGAAATCCCACCGCCGTATCTGGCGCAGAAAACAAAAGGAATTGTTCCGGAAAAACCACCATTTCCAGGCACGGCCGGCATATTCCAAGTAGTAGCCGTTGGCATCCTGATAGCGTTCCGCATACAGTTCCGTTAACCCGCGCCAATCCGCCGCATCGTAGGCTGTTTTAAACGCATCGATGCGTTGCACAATTTCATCAGCGATGGGCCGATGCAAACCATCCACGCCCTCAAAGGTGGGATAAACCACCTGACATACAGGCCGTTCGTCTTTCGATTGACCCACAGGCTGCACATGGAGCGTTCCATCCGCTTCCATAATAATCAGTTCGGCGGGCGCGCTGAGAGTCTCACTGAACACCAGATAATCCAGGTAATTCACCGTGCCTTCCACAATCTCCCGGGACGAAGTGCGCGCATGGAGGGCATATAGATATTTTTTGCCGCGTTTGGCATTTGTATCCAGAAACACGGCTTGCTGCGTTCGGATCACTTCCGGCAGGGACTCATCCAACCATCGGTATACAAGATACTCCGTTGCCCCTGGATCATGCGGCCATTCGAGACGCAATCCTTCCTCCGTCCATTCCGCGTGCGCGCCGCGTACTGCCTTTGGCAATTCAACCCGGTACGTTTGCTGTTCATACAAATTCTCATGGGATTGCATCACGTAGGTGTGGCCATGAATGCTGCATACCCAAGCGGTTCCTGTATCCTTTTTGGGATAATAGTTGTTCAGTAAATCCTGATAAGCGTGTGCAGAGTCACATTCGCCAGGATGAATGACATGGGCAAACCGATCCAGCACGGTTTGCGGCGTGGCGGGGGGGAGCAGGGGGATGAAGAAATACCGGTCCTTATTGGGGATCAATTCATGTTCCAAGAAACGTTCCCATAACCCATAGGCGGCAAGGGCAAGGTTGCCCTGGTTGTGTATCCAATCCACATCCTGGAGATTTTCATGGAATTCATTGATGTCCCGGGCGGCCTTGTATTGATAGGCCACCTTGGTCTTCTCGAATACTTCTTCCTTTTCCGGGATGAGCCGCCGTTGAATTATTTCAAGAAGCGTGGGACAGATCACCTCGCGCCAGCACTGCGCATTGTCGTAATCGAAGAGGTCCCAGAAGGGTTCAAACTGATAGACGGTCGCACCGAGCAGAGCGCCTTGTAAAATCATCGCACGGTAGAGTTGAGGGGGCATGCCGCGGGTATTATCCGCCTGAAACTGGCCGAAGACGCCGGGCGAGATCATCCGCCCGTTTTCAAACCACCAGGACTGCGGCTCGACGCCCCAATGCTCCGTGATTCCCGCCATCCAGATCCCCCACACGGAGGTCTGGCGCGGCAGATGCTGCGGCCCGATGTGTTCATTTACGGCCAAAACATACTCGCCGTATTCACGGATCTTTTCCAGCAGGGGTTGGTTCAGCACGTCCGCGCCAATGTGCATCCATTTCAAGCCTTGTAGTGAAATACTCAAGTATTTTCCATGCCGGCCTGCCATCTCGATGATATCCATCGCGTACCGCGCTTCCGGCGATACCACATACCGTGGAACATTGAACGATCGATAATGTTCGTAATTGATTTCCGTCAGGGTCATGCTCTGGATGCAGGGGTACTCCTGCAACAGCTTTTCCACATATTCCGGATCGAATACATACTGATCATGCGGATCGGCAAACTGAAAATTTGCCGGAACGTCTTCCTTTTGCAATTCGTCAAACACTGCGCGAAAGCGATCATAGCGGGCCTGATGATTTTGCATGCGCAGTTCCATCTGCAGGTGGCAATACGGTTTCAGAACTTCCGGCAGCGCCTCGTTCCACGCGCGAACCGCCTCGCGGCCATGTGCCCGTGCTTCTTCTAAAGGATTATTTCCGCCGCCAAAGTGCTCATCGGAATCATTGAAGCGGTTGTTGGTTTGCAGCATGATCAAGGGGCGCTTGCGGGTGATATTGCCCCACGTGGGCGGCGTTCTAAGCATGAAGAACTCCTCTTATTTTTTCATTGCCCATGTGGCGCTATGAACGCGCGCGGGCATGCTGTAGACGGCATCGGGCGTGGTTACATACAGCGTCGTGCCGTCCGGCCCGCCGAACGCACAATTGGTGGTCTGTTGTGAAAATGCAATCGCCTGTACCAGTTCGCCTTTCGGCGATATCACGCGTATGCCTTCTTTTGCCGTGGACCAGATGTTCCCCCGCTCATCCGCTTTCATACCGTCCGGATGCTGAATTTCACATAGCATCCGCGTGCTTTTGGAACTGCCATCACTGTTAAGCTCAAACGCTTTGATTAGACTGCTTTCGCAGTCGCCCACGTATAGGATTTTTTCATCAGGGGACAACGTGAGGCCATTGGGTTTTTTGAAGTCGCGGGCAAGGCAATGCACCTCGCCTTTTGGGGTAATAAAAAATATCCCCGCGAAGTCTAGTTCAGCATTTGGCCCGGTTAAACCGCCTTCCAAACCATAGGGCGGGTCGGTGAAAAAAATCGTGCCGTCCGAACGAACCACCACATCATTGGGGCTGTTAAGGCGCTTTCCCTCAAAGCGATCTGCAACCGCTATTACGGTTCCGTCTGCTTCCGTACGGCTTACACGCCGGTTTTTATGTTCCGCGGCGATCAGGCGGCCTTGAGGGTCAAGAGTCAAACCGTTGGAACAACCACTGGGCTTACGGAAGATGGATTTGTCCGCACGGTAGATTGTGTCCGCTGGAATATCACTGAAGATCAACACGTTGGACGGAAGCCAGAGGGGGCCTTCCGTAAATTTGAATCCTTCCGCGACGCACTGCATGGGGCCTGTGGCCAACTCCGCCTGAGCCCCGGAAAGCAAAACGCTTAACATAGCTATAAACATGATGTGATCCCTTCTGTTATTAGCGATATTGTAGGCAGCCTTGATGCACGGTGCAAACGTCCCAGAGACCTAAATTGTGCCATAGATGTCGTCAATGGCTTCGAGAATGGCGTGTTCGGTGGCGATGACCGGCGTTATGACATGACGGCTGACGTCTTCGATTTTCTTGGTGGCGGTTTCGTCCAGCGGATTGGCCATGGCGACAACCAGGCGGCCGTTAGCGGAGCGCATGGGAATGCACACATGCCAGGCACATATCTCACGGGTAAGCAATGCCGCCGCAGTTGGATCCACGGTGTCTGAATTCGGATGAACCACGGGCATGCCCAGTTGACAGCCAAGGGCCTGTGCAATCGCTTCCTCGGTTGTGTACTCCATACGCACCAGCACGCCGCCGAGATGTTGATCCGGGGATCGCCGCTGCTCCTTAAGGGCGTCCCGCAATTGGTTGTCAGAAATGACCCCGGCAGCGACAAGAATATCTCCCAGCGGGCGGATCCCAGGACCTTGGGCAAGTTCTGAAACCATTATTCTATATTGCTCGTTGGATGCACGCGTTTGGTGCGCTGCCTGGCGGGAATCCATCTCCATGCCGGCACTGCCCGCATAGGATCGCTGTTGAGGGGTATTCTGTTCCCGTGCCTGGATTAATGCTTCTTGGAGTTCAGCAATGGTGGTTTCATGATGTGCGGTGGCATCTTGTTGGCATTTTAGCGCCTCTTGTGCCGCACGAAGTTCGGCATCATTGTTTTGCATGGCGGCCTGAGCAGCGTCAAGTTCTGCGCGCAGGCGTGTGATATCTTCTTCAAGTGTGACGGCGCGTTCCCGCCAGGTATCCACCAGGCGCTCCAGCTCGCCGCGCTGGGTGGAAAAGGCCTCCTGAGCCAAGACGGACTGTTGGCGTTCCTCCTCCAGCCGCACGATAAGGTCATCACGTTCTTGTAAAGCCTGTGATCGGGAACCCTCCCCCTGACGCATGGCATTCAAGGCGTCGCGTAGTTCATCAATCATGGCCGCTGCGGTGGATTCCTGTTGACGGGCGCCGGCGAGTTGGCCTTCCAGTTTCGTGATTTGGTCCTGGAGTGTTTCGACAAGGGTGGAGTGCTCAACCATCCCGCGTTGATGCGCTTCCAAGGCGGAACGCGTTTCAGCCAGAAGCGTGTTGAGGGCGTTGTTTTCCTGATGCAATTGATCAATAACTTGTTGCCGCTCGTATTCCAGGGCCTCTTGTTGCGCCAATTGCACTTGCAACGCCGTGATTTCTTGCGCCTTTGCCTGATTCTGTTCGATATCCTTTTTATATGCCTCAATTGCCTGTGCAGCCTCGTCCAGACGAGTGTTCAGCGATACGAATGCCTCGTCTCGTTTTATCAGATCGTCTTTCAGAATGTCTATTTGTCGATCGCGCTCGGAGCGTATTGTCTGCTCTGTTTTCAAAGCGGACTGGTTCTCAGACAGTGCTGCCTGTAATCCGGCGGCATGTTCTTCCAGGGAGGCCGTTTTTGATGAAAGATTTTCCAGGCGCTGTTCAAGATCGGCTTTTTCACGGGCGGCTTGGGAGGAGATTTGCAGAATTGCCTGTTCCCTCTCCAACAATGACTTCTCAAGGGATGAAGATCGCTCATTAGCTTCATTTAATGCGTTGCTATATTCCTGGAGGCTGGCCTGGGCCTGTGATAATGAATTCAAAAGATGTGTTGATTCATCTTGTGACGCGGACAGACTGGTTTCCCGTTCGCGTAAAACGTCCGCCAAGGCCTCGATTTGCTGTCGGTTCGCATCGTAATTGTTTGAGACTATGGTGAATTCGGCACGAAGGGTGCGCAGGGCTTCCTCCAGTGCCTCTGTTTGCACCACGGCATTTTCATATTGGCTCTGGTATGTCGCCGCTCTTTCCTGCCATTCGCGCGCCTGGGATTCCGTTTCTTCGGCGCGTAAAGTCACTTCCCGCAAAGAACGCTGGCTATTATCCAACTGCGTTCTAAGGGCGTTGTTTTCCTCATCAAGCTGTTGGGTGCATAGCGTTATTTGATGCATGGATTGATCATGCCGTTGAACGGTTTCGCTAAGACAAGCCTGGAGATTGTCCACTTCTTGCTGCAGATCAGTGATGATCTGCGGCCATGATGCATCTATGGCAAGAACAGAAGATTGGTTCTCAAGCTGCTTCTGAAGATAGTGCGCCTCTTCGGATAATGTCTGATATTGTTTTTGAAGATCCTGGTATTCCTGGAGTTGTTCCCGAAGCGTATCGATCTCCGCCGTTTTATCGGTGAGCGTTTGTTCAAGTCCGGCGGTTTGCCGCGAGGCGTTGTCCAGTTGTTGTTGCAGCGTCTGTGCTTGTGTGATCAACCCTGCATGCTGCTGCTGTAACGTTTCGTGTTCCTGGAGTTGTTCCCGCAGTGCATCGATCTCCGCCGTTTTGTCGGCGATTGTCTGTTCGAGTCCGGTGGTTTGCCGGGTGGCATATTCCAGCTGTTGTTGCAGCGTCTGCGCCTGTGCGATCAACCCTGCGTGCTGCTGCTGTAACGTTTCGTATTCCTGGAGTTGTTCCCGAAGCGCATTAATCTCAGCCGTTTTATCGGTAATCGTCTGTTCGAGTCCGGCGGCTTGCTGTGTACTGTTCTCCAGGTGTGCTTGCAGCGCCTCTGTCTGTGCCGTCAATTCCTGATGTTGTTGCAGAAGCGTCTGATGGGCATGAAGTTGTTCTTGAAGGGCGGAAATTTCCGCAGACTTCATGGCGATGGTTTGTTCAAGAGAAACGGTCTGATTTGTACGTTCTTGCAGTGTATTTTCTCGTTCCTGTAAGGATTGTTCCAGGAGATCCCGCTCTGAGGTGAGTTGTGCGAGGTGTTTCGCGTTTTGGGATTCCGTATCGCGCAAACGGGTTATCGTGGCCTCAAACTGAGCCAGATGTTCTTGGAATTGCTGGTTTTTCTCTGTAAGGAGGTTTTTTTCGCGCGTTATCTCTTCTACATGCGATTCACGTTGTTGATCCGTTTGCTGGAGATGATTGGCAGTCTCGCGCAGCGAGAGGATTTCGCTATTGAGCCCGGAAACCTGTGTTTGCAGTGCGGAATTTTCTTCCCGAAGCGCACGAACCGTTTCCTGGGTTTGTTTAATCACCTTCGCGAATGGCATTTGAGCTTCGGGCGGCGGACCAGGCGCCTGAATGGAGTCAAGGCGGGTCAGTAACGTGTCTAATTGAGTGCTTGCCGAAAGCAGTTGCCGGGAGAGGCCTTCATGTGCATGAGTAACCTCAGCGGTCCATACCGCAATGGCGGCGGCGACCCGTTCTCCCGATGCCAATACGTCGTGGCGGGCACTCTCCAGCGCGATGGGGGGCAGTGTGGGCGCCCGCCGGGTTTCAAGGAGTGAGGTAAGACGGGCTACTTCTGCTTGGGCGGCGGTGAGCGCAATCGTGTGTTCTTCCCGCACCGCCAGCACTTCCAGCAACCGGGCTAATTGACGCCCGGCGGAGTCGATATGGCTTTTTAATACTTCCTGCCCCGCGGACACCTCGGCTTTCCAGCCGGTGATGGCGGTGCGCAGGCGTGTAATTATGTCTTCCCGTGATGCGGTCATAATCAGGTATTATAACTGGCGGCGGAAGAACTATGAAAGCCCTGTCTTCAATGAGACTGCTGTACTGGAAACCTAAAGGTCCTAGGACCCTTGACTCTAGTCCACAGCTTCCAGTGTATAGTTCCGGGAGCCCAGCCCGATGCGTTCGGCGCAGGCCACCTGCAAATAGGGGTCTTTTCCATGGATGCGTTCAAAAAGATGCGAGCCTTCTCCCAGTGAAAGCGGTGCGGGCAGGGCGCTCGGAATGAAATCCTCGAAACGGATGAGATCGAGACTGGCCTGCTCGACGGCTACGATGTCCGTGGAAGCGGCGATGCCGATGTCCGGCACGAGTGCAGGCGTGGAAAATCCCCAGCAATCGCAATACGGCGTGATGTTCAATAACATAGTGACGAACAGGACCGTGTTTTCCGCGAATGTTTCCAGCACTTTCTGTGTGGTGAGCGCCATCCCCGTCTGAAAATGCTCAATGCCTTCCGTGCTCAGATGAATGGCATGTTCGGGGCAGGCCAGATCACAGTGGCGGCAGTACCGGCAATTGTGATCGTTCCACTTGAGTATGTCGTCTTCATCGAACCAGATGGCGCCGCTGGAAGGACAGTTATCCACGCAGGTGTGGCAGTGATTGCATTTATCCGCGTCCCAGGTGAATTTCTCGCCCTGGAGCCGGTGGATCTTGCCCCGCGAATCCTTGGCCACGCAGCCCATGGCGATGTTCTTGATGGCCCCGCCAAATCCGCAATGCCCGTGCCCTTTCCCGTGACTGAACACCACCATCGCATCGGCGTCCACGATGTTCCCGCAGAGGTCAACGGCATCGAGGGTCTGATACTTGATTTCGCGTTCATAGGAATACTGATTCGCGATGCCCGCCGCCTCCACAAACGGCGCACCCAGCACCTCTTCCGTGTACCCGCGCGCTACGGCGTTCTGCTGGGAACCGCTTCCGTCAGTGATGAAGGGTTTTCCTCCGGCGTTTTTTATCGTTTGCACCAGAATCCGGACAAAAAGCGGGTGAATCGTGGTATAGCCCAAGTCGCCGCCTACATGCATCTTGATCGCCACACGGCGATTGCCGAACATGTCTTTCAATGGATACATTTCCAGCAGCCGCTCGAATTTCGCGGGCAACGTGGCGTCGCGGCGCAATTCTTTCACCTTGGACGATGCAAAACACACCGTGGAGGGAGTCTTTTCAGCCATGTTCGTATCTCCTTATATTCTTTCCCCAAAGATTTTCAGCCATGTAATTTCAAAGCCAAATTGTAGAATGTTGATGCTGGGGAAGCAAAAATTTCTAACGCTATAGAATCTGTATGGAATTTCTAAGGTCCTATTTTCTCCCCACCAGAACCCCCAACTTGTTTTTCTCAATACCCATAGGCACGGCATCGGTCACATTCATTTGTGCGCAAAAAGCAACGTCCGCCTCAAGGTGTATGCGCCGCAGCTTTTCCGCATGGGGGGCGCACATAAAAAGAGTTTCAATGCCCTCCTGTTCGATTCTGGGCTTCCATCGGGCATAAACATCAGCGCCTTCGCCAATCTCTGCGCCTGCGGTCATGGCAATCGCCACGGCCGCCACGCGGTCTTCCTGCGCGTCGAATGCAGGGTCGTTATAGAGTCCGGCGGGAATCAGGACCGCCTCCTTTTCATGATGCAACGCGGCGTTCACCACGGCGGAAGCATTAATGGTGGTTCCCATGTACACCGCCGCCGCGCCCCAAGCGGAAATCATCCGTTGTGCGCCGGTGGTGGTGGTGAAAATGACGCGTCGGCCCTTTGCCGCCACGGTCTCGCGGGGGCTGTTGCCAAAATCGAACCCCTCCGGTGGCAAACCATTACGCTCGCCAAATAAAAGAGCGTCAGGCCATTGCTTTTTGGCGGCAAAAGCGTCATGTACTTCGCCAACCACCCATATTTCTGTTGCGCCATGGTGTAGGAGCATGGCCGCTGTCGCGCTGGCGCGCAAGGCATCCACCACAATGGCAACACACTGGTGCTCCACTGCAAAACGGCATCCTGCTTCGCCTTCGATTATATGCCAATACATGCTTTGCCTCATACAGCGGGTATGATTTTGGGATTTTTGTTGATCTCGTATGGTTATCGGTAAAAATGCTGGTGGAGTGTGTCCAAGGCAACATAGCGGGAGGCTTGCCGAAGGATAGCGCGAAGAGTTCCCGTATCAAGTTCCGGATGATTGGGTATGGTAAGGGTTTGTTGGCCGCCGTTTGGGTCGAGCCGCCGCAGTTTTACATGGCTGCCTTTTTGCGAATACACCTCAAAGCCCAATGACTTGAACGCAGTCAATACGTCCCGCCCAGTCATGCGGCGAAGACTAGGCATGTACGGTCTCCAGTTCCATGGTGATGACTATCGTTGGGTTGGGCGCCAAACCCATTGCTTCCAAATCCACATCTTCAAGATGGAGTTCGGTAGCTTCGCTCAAATTTGCAACGGTTTCATCGAGTGTTGCACCTTGTGTTACAACCGGTATTTCAACACATTCCGCTACGTAGCCGGACTGCTCCCCAGGACGAATCACCGCCTTGATTGTATGCTGGAGGTGCATCAGGTAGTCTCCTTTAATTGTTGCCTTCATGATTTTACGGTTAGGGACAGGGGTCTTGCAAGGAATACGATGGTGGAAGCATTTGCGAAATAGCCCTTTTTCTCCTCTGGGCAAATGAAAAAGCACCGATTCGGCTGGGCAATGCCAGTAATTTGCCCAGTATCTGTTGATCTTTTGATAAAAAGGCCTGTTTCGTAAATGCCTGTGGTGATTGAAATGGCAGGTGTATCAGTTTTTCCTATTAAGAAATGTTTTTCGCTATACTTCTATGAAGATTGGTGTTGAATCGCGGAGCACAGGAATATCAAAAGAGGAGAATAAGCACATGCGTTTTACCCGCCGTCAATTCTTGTGGACATTGGGCGCGCTAAGCGCCGGGGCCTATGCACAAAATACGGTGTCTGCGACTCCTGATGCAGAACAATTTACCGTGGCGGCCCTGAATGATATTCATCTGCTGGATGCGGCAAGCGGGGAGTTGCTCAAACGCGCGGTTGAACGGATAAACACGATTCCGGAATTGCGTTTTTCGCTTATTCTTGGAGATCTTTCCACCAGCGGCAAGCGGGAAGAGCTGGCGTTGGCCAAGCAGTATCTGGAGGGCTTTAAAAAACCATATTTTGTTGTACCGGGCAATCATGATGTGGATCCAAAAGCAAGCGACCCCTATGCCGCTTTTGTGGAACTATTTGGAAAGACACAGTGGACCCATCGGGAAGGTAAATGGCTGTTTATCGGCCTGGACTCCTGTGTCGGCGCCGCCAGTGATGTGAGTTTGCCGGCGGAGCGCATCGAGTGGTTAAAAGCGCAGTTGCCCAAGGATGCTCCCGCTACGCCCATTGCGCTGTGCTGCCACCATCCGCTGAATCCGCACACGAAATATAGAATTACGAATGCGGATGAGATTCTTGGACTTTTCAAGGGATTCAATCTGAAAGTGGTGATGTCGGGACATTGGCATGGAAATCAGGTGGAAGAGCAGGACGGCGTTTTATTTGTCACCACCGCCTGTTGCAGCACCACGCGCGATAATTTTGATAAAACCACGGCCAAAGGCTTCCGGTTTTTTCATATGAAGGGTGTCACGGTTACAACGGAATTTGTGGAAATATAGCCGCTGCCTCTATCTGCAACGTGACGAAAAACCTTTGAACCTTCTTTGTGGCCTTGCTCGTACACCACAATCCCTGTTTCTCTTACCGGCGGCCTTCCTCAATCATTTCAGGCGCGGACCGCCTGTTTTGGCGGGTCTTTGTCTGGTGTTTGAATAAAGCGTCAATCGTCTCTTCAATGGAAGGGCAAGCGGTTTTTTGCGCAGGGATGAGTTTTGCCAGGGGCACGCCATGCTTTGTGATGGTGACGCTTTCCCCTTTTAATACCCGTTGCAGGAGCCCTGCAAACTCAGTTCTTGCTTTATCAACGCCCACAGTAACCATAATACCTGCCTTGCGAAAATACCTTATCTTTAGCCTACTGCGAGTGGCTTTTTTTGTCAAGAACCTTCTTTGAATTCAGCCGGTATTGGTGATATTGTGCGATCCTTGACTTGAAATGGAGAAATCGTATGAATGTCAATGGATGTGGTGTATGGGAAAGGTTTCTAACCCTAACGGTTTCAGAGATTTCGGATGGAACACATCAGCGTGTCCAATGCATGCCAAAGTGGCTGTTCATGGCGTCTTGCATGGTGTTTATTCAACTTTTTGCTGTTGCGCAGGAGGGTGTTGCCGTGAAAGGAAGGGAAGAACTGGCCCAGCCCATGTTACGGATCCATTTGGAAGGCGAGACTGGAAACCGAATCAATGCTATTCTCCAGAATTGGCTCTTAACTACGCCGGACGCCAATCCAGGCATATTGGAAATGATGCGTCTTCGGGACCGCAAGCCGCCCTATGAAGATCCCGTGCCGTGGGCCGGTGAATTTATTGGCAAATACCTTACTTCGTGTGTGTTAATCCATCGAATGACAGATGATCCGGCGCTGGAAACATTAATAAAGCAAGTGATGGCGGAATTGATCTCCACCCAGGCCCCCGATGGCTATATGGGCCCGTTTCCGGATAAACATCTGATGGACCGCTGGGATTTGTGGGGGCACTATCACTGCATGCTGGCGCTGTACTTGTGGTTCCGCGATACGGGGGATCGGACCGCGCTTGATGCCGCCTTGCGTGCCGCCGATTTAATGTGTGCCACTTTCCTGGATACCGGCAAGCGTGTCCATGACGCGGGGTCGCATGAAATGAATATGGCGGTGATTCATGTCCTCGGCCTGCTTTACCGGGAAACGGGCAAAGAACCGTATTTCCGGCTGATGAAGGAGATCGAGAAAGATTGGGAAAAGCCCCCCGCCGGGGATTATTACCGGCAGGCATTGACAGGAATTCCCTACTATCTCACGCCCAAACCCCGATGGGAAAGCCTGCATCCCATGCTGGGCTTGAGTGAACTGTATCGCATCACCGGTGATGAAACCTACAAACAGGCGCTGTTGCACTGGTGGCGCAGTATCTATGCCACGGATGTGCATAATTCCGGAAGCTTTTCCACAAATGAACAGGCGGTGGGAAATCCATTTCAATCAGGGTCCATCGAAACATGCTGCACGGTCGCCTGGATTGCGTTGAGCGTGGAGGCGCTACGCCTTTCCTCGGACAGCACCATTGCGGACGCCATGGAGCGGGCCACCTGGAACGCGGTATTGGGCTATGAACATCCCAGTGGACGGTGGTGTACGTATGACACCCCCATGAGTGGCAAGCGCCTCGCCTCCGCCCATGCCATTGTGTTCCAGTCCCGGCCGGGCACCCCGGAGCTAAACTGCTGCTCCGTAAATGGCCCCCGGGGCCTTGGATTTATCAGCGACTGGGCCGTGTTGGGCGATGCCAACGGTCTGTATCTCAATTACTACGGTCCGGGAACGATAGAGGCCACTTTGGCCGAGGGTGTTAAATGGACCTTTGTGCAGGAAACGAGGTATCCCGCCGAGGGAAGTGTCCGGATCACCGTGAAGCCTCCAAGTGAAGTGGAAATGCCACTCTATGTGCGCATCCCCGGCTGGTCCAAAGAAACCCAGGTGCGAATCAATGGCACGGCGATATCTGACCCAAAACCGAGCGCTTACCTGGCGCTGAAGCGGTTATGGAAGGCGGGAGATGTGATTGAACTTGCGCTGGATATGCGCACTTGGGTCGTTCGCGGGGATAAAAATGTCCAATTCAATACGTCCCTGTTTCAAGGGCCCATTTTGCTAACCTATGATCAGAAGTTTAACACTGTGGAACCGGATCAGATCCCGGAAATGGACCTCGATGCTCTGCAACTCACCCCGGCATCAAGCGAAGCCCGGTTTTCGCCTATCGTGCTTTTTAAGGTGAATGCCACTGAGGGTAAAGATCTCTTTCTGGTTGATTTTGCCACAGCGGGCGCGCATGGCACCGCCTACAAGTCCTGGCTGCCGGTTAAAAATGCCCCGCCCGCGCCGTTTCACCTGAAGTATCCGGAGAATAATGCCCGGCTGCCTTTGGAAGACGTGTTTATGATGTGGAATGAAACTGAACCCGGTTCCACCTATGACGTATGCATTTCAAAAGAGGCTACTATAGCCAATCCGGTCGTAGTGGAGAAAAACCTGAATCAAACGGAGTTTACCTGCACAACAGCGCTGGAAGCAGGGGTGAAATACTATTGGCAGGTAACGGCCAAGAGAGAAGGGCAAGAGGTTAAGAGCGCGAATGGACCGCTGGAGTTTATCCTGGATGCGGGTGTCCCCACCAGTATGAAAGGAACGGTGCTGAGCGCCTTGCTTGCGGGAACAGCGGAGCCGCAGGAGGGCAAGCTGCTTATGGCGGACAAAGTGATCCCCACGGCCAACCGGAACAAGGAAGATAAGGGCGCCCTGTATTTTAATGGCGATAATTCAAAACTTGTGTATGAAGCACCCCAGTTTCCTCTGCGCACGTACACCTTTAGCGCCTGGTTTCAACCACAGGGTTTGGAAGCCGATGGAAAACGCTGGCATCATGTCTTCTCCGCGTGGTGCGCCCCGATGAACGATGCCTTGCGGGTATCCGTGCAGGATAAACATCTCGTGGTGAATATCGAACAGCCCACCGGGGGATATCATCTGGACGGAGGCGAGATCACGAATGGGACGTGGACCCATGTCGCCGTGGTGAAAAAATTCTCTGAACTTACTCTCTATGTGAACGGGAAAAAAGCGAATAGCATTGCCGTACCCGCCTGTTTACAGCCCGGACCGCAAAACCTCGGCATCGGCTGCAATCCAAACTACGGCGAACTTGAAGGATTTAAGGGCGCAATAATGGATGTAGTATTCACCCGGGAAGCATTGACGGAAGACACTATCGCCAAGCGTTTCGATAATAAGTAGTGTGTATCTGGTGCCTTTCAGGCCGAGAGTATCGAATGAGCATGAGCAAGCCGGGCAGCGATATCAATGCCTTGGGGGCAGGCGTTTTGCGCCGCGGATAAATCGGCCAGATCGAAGCGGCGTTCTTCTTCGCTCAATTCCGCGTAGAGGGCGCGGGCCATGTCGCGTTGCTCGTAGCATTCCGCGTACATGAGATAGCGGAGGGTGTCCGCGATGCGCAAGGGGCCCTCAACACAGGACTCACAGACCCCGGAACAGCCCTTGCAGTGCTGATGGGCGGATTGTCCGGCGAAGCGGTGCAGTTGCATGAATTCTTCCATGGAAAGCTGGGTGGGGGAGATGGCAGCCGCGGCGTTTTCCATGACATGCTGCACATTGCCCATCTGTGAGGCGATGCCCGCGATGCGTTCATCCGCCCAGACCGCCTTCAGCTTGGCCTGGATCAGAGTGAAATTCTTGGATTGGAACTGTTTTACCTGTTCCTGGTCGTCGGGCACGGAAGCGAGGGTTTTGATGGCAATGAGGCCGATACCGGCCTTGTGACAGGCGTCGATGGCCTTGTTGAGTTCCAGATCCCCGCATTCCCGGAAACTATACCGGAACATAATGACGTCAAACCCGCCCACGGCGGCTGCCTTGTTCATGAGCGTGGGAATGGAATCGCCGTGGTGGCAGGAGAACCCGAAGAAACGGATTTTCCCCGCTTTTTTCAGTTCCTCGCCCATTTTGACGAATTCCGGATCGAGCAGGCGCGGATGTTGGACAATATGCATGTAAAACGCGTCCATATAGTCTGTTTCGAGGTCTTTTAAGCAGAGATCGATGTTGGTTTTGAAGGCTTCCGGGGTTCCCTCTTCCCCTTTTTGAAATACTTTGGACCCAATGAATAGTTTTTTCCGGTCGCCGACTTGTTTGATGAACGGCGCAAGGGTCTTGTGCGATTGACCTTCGGCGTACATTTGCGCGGTATCGAGATGATCGACGCCAATAGCATAGGCGCGGTGAAGGCGCTTATCATAGGCGGCGTCGAGCGTTTGGCAACACCCCATAATCAGAATAGGGGTATCCACCCCGGTTTTACCCAGCTTCCGGCGCGGTATCTTCTGATCAGGGGGCGGGGTCAACATAGGACCGGAGGGGGGTGAGGAAGCAGGCTGACCTTGTGCCCCTGCCTCGGCCAACTGCAACCCTGCGCCGGTAAGCATCGCACCCTTGATAAACTCTCTACGTCGTATTGAACCACTGCTCATACTGCCAATCCTTGTCCTTCTTGCCAACGAAAGAGACGTATTGTACACGGATCGTGCCGCAATTGTGTAGTTATCGAATGTCGAAGATGCCAATGGCTTTCAATTTGATTGGCGTCTGAGTAGGAACAAACATATCACCTTGGGCGAATCCGAAACCGTTGACCCCGCTCACCGCCTGATGAAGAAACACCCTTGTCATTCGCAGCCTTATGTTCCTCCGGTCCTGGAGTTTTTACATCCCGCGCCGATGGAATTTCCACCAACGCCGGCGGACCCACCGTTTCCGGACCCGGCAACGGCCGCAGCGTGCTTATCGGCAGCAGTGGCTCATAATCCTCTTCCGGCGCCGGCTTCCGCTTCCTATTTGGCACCAGCGTATACCCGATGATATCCCCCAGATCCATCAGGAACGCGATAATCACCAGAAACACTTCCTTCAGCCCGAGACTCTTCCAATCGAAGATCTTCGAAAACACCGCAAACAACGGGCTTTCCAAACGCACCACGCTCGGCAGCATTACCCCTGAAGGGCCGGCAAGATCCTTGCAAATCACCCTCAACTGCTGCTGCATCCTGTCAATATCCTCGATATTGGCCGGTTGCGTGCCATTCAAGACCTCATCCGCCTGTTCTTTCACTTTGATTGCCTGCTCCACCGCATCCAACTCCACCTGCGTCGTTTTTTGAAGCAGCGTCAGCTTATAATCCTCTTGCTTTGCATACTGACCATACCCCGCAGGCGCTTTTCGAAGCCCCTTTACCTCCGCATCCAACTCACCCTCCTGCTTTGCCAGTTGCCGCAACAATTCCGTCCGCTTTTCCGTCAGCGACGTCGTCACCTCCGCCAGATATCCCTCATACACCGCACGCATTGTGTCATTCGAATACCGAAGGAAAAAATCCCGATCCGCCGTCCGGTACAACACATCCAGATTAAATGAAATTGAAATGAACGCCACGATCGTCATCCCAACGACCCCCAGAATATTCAACCGCTTTTGCCCCCCTATGACCGCCACCTTTAACGCGAACAGCATAATCCCAATCGCCACCGACATCCCCAACGCCATCACCGAACACTTCCACAGCGTGCCGTCCCACAGTGGAATATTTACCACCGGTTCCGGCAAGATCGAATCATGGAGGCTTACATATGTCGTCCACATCGATACAATGCCCAACACCACCACCGCGATCATAAATAAAAACCTTACTATGACGCCCATAAAACCTCCATAACGATATTTTTTCCCGACTACATGATACCCGGTCTCTCCGAAAAGTTCCAAATCTATGAAAATGCCGAGAGGGTCAGGCGATGAAAAGGCCGGTCTACTACACCTTGCTTCTGATGGAAATGCAGGGTGGGTGAAGCCAAGCGGAACCCGCCAATAACGTTGAGAATCTATATATAATACCATCAGGTTGATCGGCTGTCCGGAGCGTGGTATATGGATACGGAAAATAGGAAGGAATGAGATATGGCTGTGCGTATTGTGGGCGCTGGAATCGCGTGTCTGGATTACATTGTAGCGGCGCCGCAAGTGCCTTGGGGCGATACGGCGCATGTGAGTGCATTTTGCATTCAAGGCGGCGGACTGGTCGCTACGGCCCTCGTGGCCTGTGCGCGGCTCGGCGCGGAAACCACGCTGTATAGCCTTTTGGGTGATGATGAGATTACAGCCTCTATTCTCGCGGAATTGCACGAAGAAAATGTCGGCACGCAAGGAGTCCGGAAAATTCCAGGCGGCGCGAGCCCGTTCAGTTTCATTCATGTGAATGAACAAGATGGTGAACGCACCATTTTCCATCGTCCGGGCCAAAACCTGACTTGGCCTGCGGACGAACGCTTCCCGCATCTCGAAAATGCGGACGCGATGCTTGTGGATCATTGTTACCCGGATTTAGCCCTTGCTGCGGTGAATGAAGCGTGCGCACGGAATGTACCCGTTATTGCGGATACCGAACCAGAGGAAAAACACCATGCATGGCTGGAAGGCGTGAATGTGCTGATTGCCCCGCATCACTTCGCGGACCGTCTGGGCTTCACCGGTAACCCAGAAAAAGCCCTGGCCGCAATTCACGCTTTCGGCCCCGATATCGCCGTGATTACGCTGGGAAGCAAAGGCTGGGTCTGTTCGGATGGCACGAACATCACCTTCGGAAAAGCCTTCCCTGTGAATGTAGTGGATACACTCGGTGCGGGTGACGTATTTCACGGCGCATTTGCCTTTGGCTGGGCGCAACATTGGGATGCCCCCCGATGCTGTGAATTCGCCTCCGCGGTCGCCGCCCTGAAATGCACCAAACCCGGCGGCCGCGCCGGCATCCCGGACTTGGCAACAACTTTGGAGTTTATAGAAAAGAATAAATAGATAAATTTCCTTTCTTTTTTCGCGAGAGAAGAAAGAAGCAAAGAAAATCGGGATAGAGTAAAATCGCTAAGAAATGGAGATACACCAACCGTGAATATTCTCGGCATAGGCGGCTATTCGCATGATTCGGCGGCTGCGCTGTTGGTGGATGGCAAGATCGTGGCAGCCGTGGAGGAGGAACGTCTTTCGCGCGTGAAACATCAGGGTGGTGTGCCGAGGAAAGCGGTCGCATATTGCCTGGAAACGGCCGGCCTAACGCCGGACGATGTGGACCATATCGGCTGTTACATGCGCCCGGGACTCCGTGTGGGACGCCGGCTCCCATACCGGCTCACCCAGATGTTCCGCAGCCCGGCCTACTCGCTGGGATTCATGGCCTATGAACTCGCGCACAATGCGTTGTATATCCAAGGCATGCGCGGATTGGCCGGGGAACATACCCGTGTGCATTTCATGGAGCATCATCCCGCGCATGCGGCCAGCGCGTTTTTAGCGAGTCCGTTTGAGCAGGCCGCTATCTTGACGCTTGATTACATCGGTGAATACACCGCGACATGGATGGGAGTGGGGGAGGGAACCACCCTCCGCTGTCTGCGGCAGATCCCCTATCCCAATTCATTGGGCGTTTTTTATTCGGCCATCACGGATTACCTGGGTTTCGAGCGTGCCAGCGACGAATACAAGGTTATGGGACTCGCCTCTTACGGCGAACCGGAATTTTACGATGACTTCGCACAATTCATCCGGATTACCCTCGACGGTTTATATGAAATCGATTTGTCATGGGCGGCCTGGCATTACCTGCCGGGATCCCGTTGCGGATACTTTTCGAAAAAATTTATCGACCGTTTCGGGCCCCCGCGGAAAAAAGGCGAGCCTATCGAGAAACGGCATGAAAACATCGCCGCGTCCGCACAGCGTATCCTGGAAGAAGCCTGCTTGCGGCTTGCACGAAAACTCCAGGCCGAGACGAAGTTGAAGAAACTGTGCATGGCGGGCGGTGTTGCGTTGAATTGTTCCATGAACGGGCGCCTTTTGCGGGAAGGACCTTTCGACGAAATCTTTATCCAACCCGCCGCCGGAGATGATGGTATCGCCATCGGCGCGGCCCTGCAATTGCATCACCAATACACCCACTCGGCCCGCGCCTGTACCATGTGCGATGCCTGCCTTGGTCCGGCGTATACGAACGAAGCTATCCGCCACACCCTCGACATGGCGAAAATCCGCTATGAGCAGCCGGACTCCGTCGAGCGCCGTACCGCCGAGTTGATCGCGGAGGGGAAAATCGTAGGATGGTTCCAGGGGCGCATGGAATTTGGCCCGCGCGCGCTTGGCGCGCGAAGCATTCTCGCGGATCCCACCCGCCCGGAAATGAAAGACCTTTTGAATCATTATGTGAAGCACCGTGAAGAGTTCCGGCCCTTTGCGCCGAGTGTTTTGGAAGAACGTGCGAGCGAATTCTTTTCCGGTTGCAGGCATTCGCCCTTTATGCTCTTCGTGTATCCAGTGGAAAAGAACCAGCAGGCGCGTGTCCCCGCCATCACCCATGTGGACGGCACTGCGCGTGTCCAAACCGTATCCGCGGAAACGCAGCCCCGCTATTACCGCATGATCCAGGAGTTCGAGAAACTGCGCGGCGTGCCCATGGTCGTCAACACGAGTTTCAATGTCATGGGTGAACCGATTGTGAATACGCCCATGGATGCCTTGCGTTGTTTTTTCAGCACGGGCATGGACGCGCTGGTATTGGGCGATTATGTGGTGGTGAAGATATGAAGATCCTAATCCCCACCGTGGACTACCCGCCGATTGAAGGCGGTATCGCCACCGTGGCCTTACAGCTTGCTCGCCAACTCACCGCCATGGGGCACGAGGTCATTGTCGTCGCGCCGAATGTGCAAAACGAGCGGCCTGTGGACGATGCATTGAATACCGCGAAGGTGATCCGTTTCGATGGTTACGAATGGGGTTGGTTTCGTTTTTTCCCCCTGTTCCGGAAAACCTGGCCGCTGATCAAAGAAACTGATCTTATTCTGGCTATCAATATCAGCTATGGCGGAATTATTGCCCGATTGGCAAAACTCATTTATAAAAAACGGTATGTCGTTTTCGCCTATGCCTATGAATTCTTGAAATTCAAACACACGCCGATTCTCCGAGGACTCCTCCGCAATGTCTATCGCTGCGCCGAAACCACCGTGGCCATCAGCCGATTCACGCGCCGGAACCTTGAAGACTTCGGGGTGCCGCACGATCATATTTCGGTCATCCTGCCGGGCGCGAATCTTCCCACGCCCATACACGAAGACGCCATCCAAAAGATACGCACGCGATTCGGACTGGGTGACTCTAAAATTATTCTGGCTGTTGGACGTTTCATCCCGAGGAAGGGACACATCACGCTTGTGACTGCATTGCCGGAAATTTGTGAACATTGCCCGAATACGCACTTGGTCATGGTTGGGCGTGGCCCGTGCCGGGAAGAATGCCTGGAAAAAGCAAAGGCCATGGGAATTGAAGGCCAGGTGCATTGTCCCGGGTATCTGCCGGAAGCCGATCTTACGGCCCTCTATCAAACCTGTGATGTGTTCGCCCTCCCCAACGATGAAGATGAGCATGGACAAGTGGAAGGCTTTGGGCTTGTATTCGCTGAAGCGCATGCTTTCGGAAAACCTGTGGTAGCGGGTCTCTCTGGTGGTGTGACGGATGCCGTCCTTGACGGTGAAACCGGGCTCCTGCTCAAACCTGGCGAGCCCCATGCCCTTGCCCAAGCAATAGTTTCATTATTAAACGATCCCCACCGTGCCCGCCATATGGGCGAAGCCGGACGCAAACGCGTGCAAACCGAACTCAACTGGCAAGAATTCACCAAACGGGTTCTCGCATCAATAGAAACGCCCCTCTTGTTCACAAGTTAAACTACGCACTTGTCCAGCAGCTTTGCTTTGAAACGCACGCCATATGAAATTTCACTCGTCTTCAGCCACTTTCTTTTTCTTGCCTAACGGAGGCACTTGTTTCTTGATGGCGTCGATGACGGTCTCGATCGCCTTGACACGCGCATAGCATTTATCATTGCCCTCGATGATGGTCCATGGCGCATGCGCGGTGGAGGTCCGGTCCAGCATATCCGACACCGCCTCCCAATACTGGTCCCATTTCTCGCGGTTGCGCCAATCCTCATCTGTGATCTTCCATTCCTTGTGCGGTGTATTCTGTCGATCCTCAAAACGCCGGAGTTGTTCGTCCTTCGTAACGTGCATCCAAAACTTGACGATCACCGCACCCGCTTCCGCAAGCTGCTGTTCAAACTCGTTGATCTCACTATAGGCCCGCTGCCATTCATTTGGCTTGGCGAAACCCTCCACGCGCTCCACCAATACCCGCCCATACCAACTACGGTCAAAAAGTGCGAAGTGCCCCGCTTTTGGCAACGCCCGCCAGAACCGCCAGAGATAATGATGTGTTTTCTCCTCCCCTTGCGGTGCGGCGAACGGAATCACCTCGAAGCCGCGCGGATCGAGTTTTCGCAACAGCCGTTTGATGTTACCCCCCTTGCCGCTGGCGTCCCACCCTTCGTATACGATAATTACAGGCCGCCGATACACATAACATAAATGCTGAAGGCGGCGCAGTTCCGCCTGTAATTTCGGAAGCCGTTCCTGGTATTCTTCCCTCGGCAAGGCCACGGACATATCCACGGCATCCAATGGATTGGTCTGACGCGGTGCAAACTCGATGGATTCCCGTGTGCATTCCGCGCGTTGCGCAAGCTCCTTTTCAATCGCTTCCGCCAAAGCTTCCGCCACCTTGACAATGCTTAGCCGTTCATCCGTGGCAGGCACGACAATCCATGGGGATTCCTGAAGGGAAGTTTCCCCCAGCATGGCATCCGCTGCCTTGCAATATTCATCAAAATGTTTATGGTGGCGGCGTTCTGCTTTTCCCACGCGCCACGAGAACACTTTGTCCTTCTCCAGTTTTTCAAACCGCTTGGCTTGTTCCTTCTTGCTGATATGAAGAAAGAATTTCAGAATAACCATGCCGTCATCAGCCAGTTGGCGTTCAAAAATCCGAATACGTTCATAGGCCGCCGTGAGGGCCATCCCATGGATTTTTTTCCGCGCAAGATCATCCAAGAGTTGGTGATACCAGCTTCGGTTGAAAAAAGCCATCAGGCCGCGCGCAGGGATACGGTTCCAGAACCGCCACGGGGCCGGATGAAGACGCTCGTCTTCTGTCGGCGACGCTACATGGTGCACTTTATAGCCGCGCGGATCCAGCGCCTCCAGCAGGCGGCCAAGCACTACGCCTTTGCCTGCAGCGTCCCAGCCTTCAAAAACCACAAGGACGGGAATCCCTGCTTCCCGCGCTTTCCGTTGCAGTTCCGCAAGACGCAAGTCCAGCGCATCCATGGCTTTTTTGTAGGCGGGTTTATCCAGCTTCACCTTGAGATCCACATCGTTCAGCATATTGGCCTCCTCCCGTTTGTTTACCAGTCTAGCGCAGCCTTGGCTTTACCGCAAGAACTTCTTGGACAAATCGCCTCTGGGTTGATACCATAAGGAGTGTTTTCAGGAAATCGGCGGGCAGTAAAGCGCCCTTTTCCCTTCAACCGTCTATAGAGGTCTCGCAATGAAAGTTGGAATTGTCGGATATGCACGGTCGGGCAAAACGACCTTATTTAATGCCTTGACAGGCGCCCATGCGGCCGTCGGCGCTTATGGCGCGCGCGAGGCGAACATCGCCGTTATCAAAGTGCCGGATGAGCGCGTGGACAAACTGGCGGAAATTTTCCAGCCCAAAAAGAAAACCTATGCGGAGATAGAATTCATCGACATCGCCCCCAACGAAACGGCGGGCGAACAAAAGGCGCTGGACAATTCCGCCCTGACCGCGCTGAAGAATGCCGAGGCCCTGGTGCATGTGGTCCGTGCATTTGAGAGCGAATCCGTGATTCATCCTATGGACAGCGTGAACCCGGTGCGGGATGCCGCCAACATGGACGATGAACTTAAGCTTTCCGATTTGATCATTCTCGAAAAGCGCATTGAGCGAATGGAAAAGGAAAATCGCAAAGATCTCGAATTTGAATTAATCAAACGGTGTCAAGCCCATCTCGAATCGGGGCAGCCGTTGCGCACACTTGAACTGACGCCGCGCGAATCGACAATGCTCGCGGGCTATACCTTTCTTTCGCAAAAATCCATGATGCTCGTGGCTAATTATGGCGAAGCAGACATCGGTAAAGAGGATCCCGGAGGCTTGAAAGCGTTTGCCGCCGAAAACCATCTCACCTTGATTTCACTGTGCGGATCAATGGAAATGGAAATTGCGCAACTTGCGGAAGAGGAGCGCGCGGAATTCCGTGAAAGTCTGGGGTTGGGCGAGGAGTCCAAGACACAATTCATCCATGCGGCGTATGACATGCTCGGATTAATGAGCTTCCTGACCGCCGGCGCGCCCGAAGTGCGTGCATGGACCATTCGCAAGAACACCCACGCGGTGGATGCAGCAGGCGTCATCCACTCTGACCTAGCCCGCGGCTTCATTCGGGCCGAAGTGGTCAACTATAAAGACTTCATGGAAGCGGGCTCCATGGCAAAAGCCAAAGAACACGGAAAAGTCCGCCTCGAAGGGAAAGACTACATCGTCCAGGATGGCGATATGCTCTTAATTCGATTTAATGTGTGAATAGAGCAGTCAGCTATCGGCGGTCAGCTTCAGAGAATCAGGTAGTTCATTAAAATAGGACCTATACGTCTTGTAGGTCCTATAGGTCCAATAAAGTTATATAGCGATCAATACCGTTCGCGAATAGCGGTTTCCACATCGGCGAGTGAACCTGTGAAAGGTCCGGGCTTTTCCATTTTGATGGAGGTTAGTGCAGCGGCAAACCGGCAGGATTCTTCAGGGCTATGATCTTTCCGCCACGCGCAGTATGAAGCGAAACAAGTGTCGCCGCGTCCTGTTCTTCCCGAAAGATTTCGTGAGGTGAAGGGGGCGAAGGAAGCCCTCTCTTCCGCATAGACGAGCACGCCGGAATTATGCGTCACCATAACTTCCCGCGCGCCCCACTCATACAGGCGCCGGGCGGCGGCTTCGCGATCCGTCAGGCCGGTAAGCGTTTCGGCTTCGGCGGCATCGGTTTTAAAGTAATGGATTAACGGCAGCATTTCTTTTTTCGCGGGCCAGTCTTTGAAGACCATCTGGCCGGCTTCCGGCACGCGGATAACCCCTTGTGCGTCCAATGCGATTTTACCCCGGCGCGCCATGGCGCGAATGAAGATTTCCGGAAACTCCCCCTGAATGAGTCCGCCGAGGTAATAGAGGCCGGCAACACAGTCTTCTGGTATGTCGGAATCGGTGAAGGGATCGGCAATGCCGAGGGCTTCGCAGGTGCGGCGCTCCCGATCTTCGGAGAGGTAGGTATTCCGGATCGAGGTGGTGTTGGCGGACGGGAGCACGATCACCGGAACGCCGTATGTGCTGAAAACATCCACCGCCTTGGCATCCTTTTTCGCAGCCTTGGTGACAGCGGCGAGATGTACCCCGATGCTCTTAAGGGCAATGGAGGAAAACACAACGGCGCCGCCGACGCAATGTTCGGTTTCGCCGAGGGCAATGTTGATGTCCTTGGAAATGTGGCCAATGACTAAAAGGTCAAATGATTGCATGATGTTCAATCCTTTGCTTTAACGTTCCATAACGTACAGGAAAGGGCCACGGAAAAAAACGCGGCGCCCATCCAGAACATGAATGCGCGGGAAAAATCGTGGCTGGCCACGCCATTCACCATGACTTTATCCGATTCCAACAAGAGACCGCTGATGCGTTCCTGAATCGCGCTGCCGATATAGGAAAAGCAACCGACCAGGCCCATTGCGGCGCCGGCAGCGCGTTTCGAACAAATATCGATGGCGATCAATCCCCCAAGAAAGACCAACAGGCCGCCGATGCCAAATCCGAAGAGGCACAGACCCCCGATATGACGGAGATTGTATTTTTGGGCCACAGTCAGTTGCACACCATTGTCTTCCAGTCGCCACCCCGACCAGGGCATGTTAAATCCATCCGGTTTGATTTCCCACAAGCGGTGTTCCCCGCGAACAAAGGAAGTGACCTTTTCAGAACCATTCAGAGTCATACCATTTTGCTTGAAAACCTGCTGGATTTCGGTGGAAGCAGTTCCGCCTTTCAATTCTTCGGCCAGACCACGGTCCAAGGAGAACAAATGCGTGGAAGGCGAGAAATAGAGCACAATGAACCCGGAAAGAAGAAATAATCCGTACATGAGCGTAACCACATTGCGGCGGGATTTAAAAAACACATCGGAGAGAAGGCCGGAGGTGAGCGAGCCGGTCATTTCGACCATTTTGGCGATAAAGAGAATTATCCCGGCGGATTCCAGGTCGTAGGATTTCGCTTCCTGTAAAAATAAGACGCCCCAACTGCTGATGCCGTAGCGGGAAACGTACATCGAGGCGCTGGAAATGCCCAGTATCCAGACATAGGGGTTACGGATCACCCCCCACTGGGCCTGTCCCACGGTCTTAGCTTCATCCGGAGCTTGTGCGTGATCATTCTTATACTCCGCCACGGCGGGCAAGCCATAAGTCCTGGGGCGGTCGGCAAGCGTTTTGAAGATGATCAAGGCCACAATCATGGACGCACCCCCCGCAACCCAAAATCCCCAGCGCCATCCAAGATGCGCGATGATCGCTGCTGTTATTAGAAACGAGAAGCCTTCTCCCACGCTGTGCGACGTACTCCAGATGCCATACCGGGTGCCGCGCTCACGATTGCTGAACCATTGCGACAATGCCGCGCCGCAGGGGGCGGATCCCATGGATTGAAACCAGCCATGAATGCCCCAGAGAAGCCAGAATAGAAAAACCGATTCGTTAAATCCGAAGAGAATAATGACGATCGAGGATATGAGCAAGCCGGTGCCAATGAAACGAGCAACGTGGCACCGGTCCACCAGGAATCCGTTGCACAATTTGCCGATGGCATACGTAATAAAGAGCGCCGAACCGACACGCCCCATTTGATCCGCATTCATGATCCCGGCGTCGAGCATGGGCTTTTTGGCCACCGAAAAACTCAGCCGGCAGACATAAAAGAAACCATACCCGAACAAGATGGAAAGAAATACCGACCACCGCATGCGTTCGTACATCCGGCGGATGGTCTTCTCATCCTCAAGTACGGGCTTGTCCTCGCGCGTCTTGTAAAATTGCCACAACCACATGCTTCACTCTCCCTGCGCAACGGTAAAACATTACTGTTTATCAGGAGGTGTGTCAACTTTGCTTTGCAGATTGGAACTGAACCGATTAAAGAATAAGCCCCATATAGGACCTATGCGACTATAAGAATCATTCACATTACAAAATCCCCAAAAGTTCCCCGCCATTAGAATCTCGCGATTCATCGAAGACCAAGGAGTGTATTAAACCTTTTCCGCCAGCGGCTTCCCGCAGGGCTGTCGAGAACGCTCAGCATATCCAGGCGCCCGTCCACTTTGGCCTTGAAACTGGCGAGAGAATCGGTGGCGTCAATCCAGATGCGGCGCAGTTCCCAGGGAAAGGCGCCGACAGGCACGATGCCATAGCGGTTCGACACGGCATAGCGGAAACCGGCTTTGCGCGTCAGGGAAAAGGTCAACTCAGTGTAGTCGAGCGTGGAACCATAGGGGTAGGCAAAGCAACGGATGGGATGCCCAAGTTCCGCTTCTATAATCCGTTTGGATTCGAGGATTTCGGCGCCTTGTTCGTCTTCACTTAATTCCGACAAGCGCCGGTGCGTCATGCCATGCGCTCCAATTTCAACCCCAAATCCCTCCAATGCGCGGACTTCGTCCCACGTCATCAAGACACTGGTTTGGGGATCATCGTTTGGGGCAATCACTGAGCCAGTTTTCCCTGCCACGATAAACACAATAGCGGGAAACCCAAATTCCTTAAGCACCGGCGCGGCATTTAACAAATTGTCCTGGTAGCCGTCATCGAACGTGATAGCCACGCCGGGCTTGCCTTCAGCGGCGTCGCGCAGGGAGATTACGTTTGCATGTTGCGCCAGCCACGCCATCTGGGAACGGAAGTTTTCCGGGGTTACATTCATCTCATGCCGCCGCTGACCGATGCTGTGGTAGGTGAGAATCCGGGTGGTGGGGTGGTGTGTGCGGGTCACATAACCAACCGTTCGGAGTGTGCCTTTAAGACTTCGCTTGATCCCGTTTTTTATTACCGAGGGCATAACCGCTTTCCCATGGACTATTTTACCGCAATGCGTTTCGCGCGGAGCAGGCCCCACGCATAGCCGAAAGCATAACTGATATATGCGGTCAAACGCAGCCATTTTCCCTCTATAAGGGCTTTAATCAGCCGAAAAGGAAAGCGGCCTACCCGGCTGCCAAACGAAACTTTTGGCTGAAAAGAAGAGGAATCCAATGACTCGTGAGTCTGATAGACGCTGTCCGGCTCGAATTTTTGGGCATAGGCCGATCCATATCCATTCCGGAAGAATATCCGCAACAGTTTGCTCCAACTTTCCGGCATGGGATGGTAAATGCGCGTATTTGGCGCAAGTACCACGCGGTAGCCGGCAGCACGCAACCGTACCCGAAGATCAGGGTCCAGCCCTCGGATTAGGTCTTCACGTTCCCGTCCCACTTCCTCAAAAATGCGCTTGGGGATCGCACAACATCCATGACACGCGAGGTCACTGTCGGTTATCCGGTCCACCACCGGCGTGTTAAAACGGGGAAACTGTCGTGCGGCCCGTTGCTGAAAAGGGGAGGCATCCGGCGCTAAAACAATGCTGGCGCCCGCCATGCCAATCGCCGGGTCAGCCTCCAAGGTCTTCACCAGCCGTTCGAATACTTCTTCGTCCGCCAAGGCACTGTCATCATCGAGGATGAGCAGGATTTCACCCTCTGCTTGAGATGCCCCCTGGTTAATCGCCTTCCCCTGAGGAAATATGCCTTTCACGACATGTATTTCATAATCGGTAAAGGTCTGTTTGTGAATACTTTCCAATAAGCGCGGTACGCATCCATTGCGATAGCCATCCAGCGATGGAACGATGACTGATACACGGGGCATAGGGCTGTGAGATTCTCCCATCTACTCATGTTCAAATGGAGTATAGCTGTTTATGCCACAAACATCAAAGTGAATGTAGGGTTGTGTTTCGGTGGGCAAGATTCTGATATTGCGCAGAATGCGTGATAAATTTATCCCACTATCCTTAAACTTGCGAAACATTACAAAACAAACAAAAACCACCTAATACTACCTACAGAGACCATACATTTGAGCAAATATAGATAAATCTGAAGTCTTCCACCCCCATGGGAATATATCTTTTTGGCGTCTTCTAAGTTGCCCATTTATAAGGAGTTAGGCGAACAGTGAAAAGACATTTTTTAACAATATCTTGGGTATACTATTTTTTACTTGCATATATGTTGTGTTCGTGCTACCATCTAGCCAATATGTTGTGTTCAAATATGTACATCTTACCACCTATAGTGGTTATTGAGAACGGGGTGAAGCGGTTATGGCAGCGTAGGTAACGGAAGGAGCGTTCATGAAGACCCGCAGTTTGTTGTTGTATGTTCCTGGACTACCTTTACGCATTGAATCCTTCCTGCCCCAAAGGCGTTTGGCATCTGTGGCAAGCGCGTTGTTATCCAAGGGCCATATAACTACAATTCTGGATTATGGAACCATAGAGTCGATTCGCCGCTCCACCCCCCCTGGATTGACTACCTTGGCTCAACAAGCTTCCCAAGCCTACGAAGGGAAGCCTTCGCGCTTTCTTCCAGGATTCCTAACCGGCTATTTCCAGACACGGGGTTTTGAGGTGCTGTTGAATGAATTTCTAGAGGGGCGGCAGCGGGAAATTGGCAGTGCCATTACGGCCTGTCAACCTCTGGATTTCGTCGGTTTCCTGGTGTTGGACCGTAGTGACCTGCGGGAGGCAATTTCGGCGAGTGAACGGCTTCGGGAGCGGATGCCGGATGTGAAACAGTTCGTCTATGGTCCATATATTGATATGTTCAGTTCCCTGATTCTATCCGTGGAAGAAGCGTTTGATTGCGCCTGTATGGGCGATGTGGAGATAGCATTGCCGCACTGGGCGGAATGTCTGCATTCCCCGGAACAATGGAATGGATTGCCCAATCTGGTTTTCCGCAACGGCCAACAGATTGTTGCAACACAGTGTGACATGTCCACCACGCTGGATCGGTTTCCCGAACCATGTTATGAGAAGGATGTCTATCCCGCGGCCCATGATATGGGAAAATTCAAGGTTTTTTCCGTGGAACAAAGCCGTGCCTGCGCATCGGCGCCCCTGCATGATTCGGAATCGCGGCTTTCAACACGCTTGGTGCGGATGCGGTCCAGCGCCGTCCTGTGTAATGAGATGCTTTCGCTGGACAAGCAATTCGGGGCGCGCGCGTTTCATATTGAAGGCAAGACCACGCCCGCGCCGCATGTAGAGCAACTGGCGCGGGATCTTAAGACCCGCGGTCTCGCAGTTCAGTACAGCCGGGAGTCGCATATACGCCATTTGGCGCCAAGTTCATTGCCCCTCCTTGCCAGTTCGGGGTGTTCCTCGGCCGGATTTCAGATTGACACGGGCAGCCAGCGTTTATTGGAGGATTTTTACGGACATGAATTTGGCGTGACGGACGTGGAGCGGATGTTGGAGGCGTGCCGGAAGGCAGGGATTTTTACGGTCGCAGACCTGACCTATCCTTGTCCGCAGGATGATTACCACACCCGCGCGGAAACATTACGCCTCCTGAGCCGATGCCACCCCAGTGCCGTTCGTTTGTCCATGCCGGTGCTGACACCTGGATCCACATGGATGAACTCCGCTCCACAATTTGGATTTAAAGTGGATCATGCGGAGTATTCGCGCTGGGCGCTGGGTCATGATTCGACGCCTGCGTGGGGAGAATACAGGCCGCCGGATGTTCCCTACCGCATGTCAGGATGGACGCGGAGCCGCATTTCTTCGGAATATGCCGCATTGCTTCGGGATATTGAAGAAGAGCACATCATTATCCGCGCAACGGAGCGCGAGGGGTTGATGGCGCGTCTCTCAGGCTATGACGGCGAGGAAGGGATGTATTGCGCAATGCTGCAGCGGCGTCTCTTTGCGGCGGATGCCCGGGGGTTGATGAAGTTGGCGGGTGAATTTAACGGGCGCGCCACTGCGCCCCTGAATCTTGTGGCATTTCGCCCATTTACGCCCGTTTTGGCGGCGGTGGGCAACTAACCGTTGAAAAATATTCAGCGGGGTAGTGCAGGTAACAGGTAATAAGTATGGTGCGTAGCCTGTTTCAGGTTCTGCATCATGGATTTGTAAGTATAGACTGTTGGAAAACTGAAAACTGTTTGGATTTATATTCAGTATGAATGCTGAACCGGTAGTGATCACAGGAATGGGCGTATTGGCCTGTAATGGCCTTGGACGCGAAGCATTTTGGAATGCGTTAAGAACCGGACAGTCAGGCATCCGCCGAATTGACCGATTCGATGCATCGGACCTGCCTTGCCAGATCGGCGGCCAGCTTTGGGACTTCAATCCCGAGGATTACATGCGAAAGAGCGTCGTCAAGCATTGGCATCGCCACGTGCATCAGGCGGTGGCCAGTGCGAAATTGGCCGTGCAGGATGCGGACTTGGCTTCAGCGGGATACGCCAGCGAGCGGATGTCGGCGGCGGTGGGCACTAGCGTGGGATCGCCGGACGAAGCCTATGAAAGCCATAAGGAAGCCTACCGGACCGGCGGTTTCAAACGGGTCAGCAAATATGCTTCTTCCGCTTTTTCCAGTCACTCGGCCACGGTTCATGTGAGCATCGATTTCGGATTGAAAGGACCCGCAATCACCATTGCCAGCGGATGCGCAACGGGATTAGACGTGTTGGCCTGGGCGGTGAATCAGATCCAAATGGGGCGGGCAGACGCCGTCGTTGCGGGTGCAACGGAATCCCCGATATTTTCCGCGGCCATGATCTCGGCCTGTTCCCTGGGCATTCTCTCCAAACGGAATGATGAGCCGAAAAAAGCCATGCGCCCCTTCGACAAACACCGCGACGGCATTGTAATAAGCGAAGGTGCATGCACCCTGGTGTTGGAACGTGCGGATAAGGCCCGTGCGCGCGGTGCGCGCATTTTAGCCGAAGTGGCTGGAACGGGATCTTCGGCGGAAGCGTTAAGTCCGTTGATTTTGGACAGTGAAGGAAAAGGATTGGCCCGCGCGGTACAGTCCTCGTTGGAGGATGCAGGGGTGCAGCCGCACGAGGTAGACAGCGTTTTTGCCCATGGCGTATCGCTGGAGATGTATGACCGTTCGGAAACGAATGCCTATAAACTGGCCCTGGGCCGGGAAGCTTATCGGATCCCCTTCTCTGCGGTGAAATCGATGATTGGTCAATCCTATGCGGTGGGGGGTCTGCTCAATGTGGCGGCGGCCCTTCTGGCGCTGAATGAAGGGGTGTTGGCGCCCACCGTCAATCTGGAAGATCCGGACCCTGCCTGCGATCTCGATTATGTGCCGAATCAAGCACGGATAAATGATATTCAAACGGCCCTGGCCACCGCGATTAGCTTTGGCGGAACCCATAGCGCCGTCTTGTTGAGGCGGGCCGCATGAGTGAGTCTTTGAACAATATAATGGTCCCCACGATTCTCCTGGCAATCTCCTGCACCTTATGCGCCTTGTTGGGCATCTTTGTATTGTTGAATAATCCCCAGCGCCGGACACACCGCCATTTCGCCTGGCTCACCACGAATCTCGCCCTATGGGCCTTTGGGGTCGTGATGATTATTCATTGCCACACAGAGGATTCCGCCTCTTTTTGGCTGAGAATAGCGTTCACCATAGCCGCCTTCCTTCCCGCTTCCTTTTATCAATTCATTACGGTGTTTCCTTACCAACGGTTCGTGGGCAGCCGGCCATGGCTCGCCACACTCTATGCAGGCGGAGCCGTATGCTCTCTGGCGGCCATACTGTCGCCCTGGTATGTAACAAGCATTGAGGTCTTTCCCAACAGCCCGCCGGCTGTGACCTACGGCCCGATGTTCTTTGGATTCAGCATATTGGTGGGTCTTTCGATCCTGGTATCCTCCGGCAATTTGGTCAGGAAGCTTCGGAAAACCGCCGGAATCCAACGCCGCCAGATCGAACATGTATTATTCGGCTTGGGCAGTACCGGTTTGCTGGCCTCCATCACCAATGTGTTTGCCCCTGCGTTGAAAATCGGCGCCATGGAACTCTATGGTCCCTGTTTTGTCGTGCTGATGATCACTGTTTTCGCGTATGCCATGCTGCGCTATCATCTGCTGGACATCTGGCTGATCGTATCGCGCACCACCGTTTACGCCATTGTTATGGGCTTTGTGATCGCCACCTTCCTAGGTACCGTATCCCTCGTCCACTGGGGATTCAGCCACGGCGGACGCACCAATGACTTTCTTACAACCGCCCTGGCGGCCCTGGTCATTGTTGTGGTCTTGCAGCCCTTGAAAGAACGGGTTCAGTTGTTGCTCGACCAGATCGTCATGCATCGGCGGTATGATTCCAAGGCGTTAATCGAACGGATCAGCCGCAAAGCCGCCCGCTTTGTCCAGTTGGATCAGTTGCTCGAACATGTCGCGGAAGACATTCGGCATACCGTGGGTGTCCAGTCAATACGCGTGCTGCTCGTAGGCGAAAAAGATCCCGGAACCATCATCACGGAATATTCCACATATCCGGAAGAAATCCAAACCCGGAATATCAATCTCGACTTCCTCATGCGCTATATCGAAGGCCATCCTGAACCGATCGTGCTTGAAGAACTGCTGCACGGCCGCCCTACCAAGCAACAGATGCGTATTGCTGAAATCCTGGCGGAACTGGATGCGTTTCTCCTGGCGCCCATGAAAACCACCGCCGGAATCGTCGGCATGATCACCCTGGGGCAAAAAGCCGCACGGGACATCTATACCCACGAAGACATGGAAGTATTCGCAACCTTGGCGGTGCCCCTGGCTTCAGCCATTGAGAATGCGCGTTTGTATCGCAAGCTTCGCGCCGTGAATCTTCATCTGGAACGGATTATGAGCAATATGCGCGGCGGTGTGATTGCCGTGGACGCGCAGGGGAATATCACCACGGTTAACGAGGAAGCGAGGGAAATACTGGGCGACGTGAAACCGGGCATGACATTGGACGCACTGGAACCCAGCGTGGCCGGACTTCTGCGCCACACCCTGGCCCAGCAGCGCGGGATCAGTGATGCGGAAGCCGTTATCACAAGCGTTGAGGGAGAGAGTATTCCCGTGGCGATGTCGTCGTCTTGTTTTGACACTTCGGAGCATGAGACGCTCGGCGCGATGGTGCTGATTTACAATATGACCCAGATCAAGCGCCTCGAATCGAATGTGCAGCGCGCGGATCGCCTCACCTCGATTGGAACCATGGCCGCCGGCATGGCGCATGAGATTAAGAACCCCCTGCAATCCATTAAAACGTTCACACAACTGCTTCCCAACCGTTTTGAAGATGCTGACTTCCGCAGAACCTTTTCCGAAGTGGTGCCCCCGGAAGTGCAGCGTATTGACACCATCGTAACCCGCTTGCTGGATTTTGCCCGCATCAAACCAGTGCATTTTGCGCCGCAGAACATGCGAAAAATCCTCGAAGAGGTGCTGGCGCTGGTCGAAAACCAATTGCGCAAGGCGGATATCGAGGTAATGACGGAATTTCCCGACACGATCCAGGAAGTCAACGCCGACAACCAGCGTTTGCATCAGGTTTTTCTGAATCTGGTATTGAATGCCCTGGATGCCATGAAAGACCGGCCCGTGCGGCGCCTGACCATTCGCCTGTATTATGATCGCACCCATTTCACCCATGAGGGCCAGCCCACTTTCTTTGATGTTCCCTGCATGCGCGTGGCGGTAATGGATACGGGATGCGGCATTTCCAAAACACATCTGGAACAGCTTTTTACGCCATTTTTCACCACCAAAGCTGATGGCAGCGGCCTCGGCCTTTCCGTGGTGCACGGCATAGTGACAGAGCACGGCGGGGAAATTGACGTGACCAGCACCGTGGATGTTGGCACTACCTTTACCCTCACTTTCCCCTTGATGCAAGAGACCAAAGTGTTTGAAAGGGCCGGCGTATGAATGTTCTGCTCGTAATTTCCGGAAACAAGACCATTCGCGAGTCCTTGCGTAATGCGTTGCCCCCAGCGAATCTGTTGATCGAGGAACCCACACTTGACAGTGCCTGCCGCCGCCTGGTCTCCATTCAGGCGGATGTGATCCTGCTGGATGACGGTCCCGCTTTGGGAGGACCCGCCCTGAGTACGCTCCGCTCGGTGGCGCCCAACATCCCTATCGTTGTATTGTCGAGCCGGGGCGACGTGATTACACAAGCCCATCTGCTCAAAGCAGGCGCGGATCATGTTCTCGTCAAACCGTTCGAATGCAGCGCATTGCTGAGCGCAGTGGATATGCTTGCCGCCCAGCGGACGGCAATCGATCAGCCATCCAGTGGAAACAATGGCTATAATCACCCCCACAATGCGGTGATAGGCCAGCATCAAATGGCCTTGAGATGGTTGAGCCGGGCCTCCATACATGCCGACAATCCCCTGCGCCTGAGCCAGAGCCTGGTCGAGTCGGCGGCGGACATCTTCGACGCCGCGCGATGCGCCGTAGTGCTCGAAGGCGGGGATGGCGTGCGCGTGATGGCCAGTCAGGGCGTTCCCGATGCCATCACAAGGGCCTTGCGGCTCAGTTATGCCTCCGGTCTCATGCGCTATTTCGATGCGCATGCAACCCTCATTGACCGGGAAAATGCACAGCAATTCCCCGATGTGGTCAAGGAACTGCAACTCTTGCACGCCTGCATGGCCGCACCATTATTGCGCAATGGCCGTGTATTTGGCGCAATTGCGCTTGGCGAGAAAGCCTCCGGATACCCCTACACCCAGGAAGAGCGGGAACTGCTGAGTCTGGTGGCGCGCACGACGTCCATCGCTTTTGAACGGGCGCGCATGCATAGCCACAATCTTTCTCAACGGACGGATCTGGAAAACGTGCTGACCCATTTGCAGGCGGGCGTGGTGGTGGTGTTGGCGGACAAAACCATCGGCATGATGAACCGGCATGCGGAAACGCTGTTGGAGCTCCGCGCCTCCGACATGCTGGGGAAGAGTGTGCAAAAGCTGGGATCGGCCTTCGCTGACACGGCCTTGCGCACCTTCGCAGAAGGAGAGGCCCGGCGGAGCTGCATACGTGATGCGGCCACGGACACCCTCCTTGACCTTCAGGCCTCCCCTATCGCCGGTGGAAGCATAGTTCTGTTGTTCAGTCCTGCCCCCGCGCCGCAAGCGGCGGCCGGCGACATTGCGCAGAGCCCGTTTTGGGAATACCTGTCGGAGCGGGTGGCGCAGGAAATAAAGAATCCCATGGTCGCCATCAACACCTTCGCGCAATTGTTGCCGCGCAAATATGACTCGGAAGATTTCCGGGACACGTTCTGCCAGGTGGTCCAGCGGGAAGTTTCGCGTATCAATGCCGTGGTGGAGACGCTTTTCGCCTTTGCGCGGAATCCAAAACTTTCCATTGAGCGGTGCAATGTGAATGACACCGTGCAGAACGTCTTAAAAACATTTGAAGAGCAATTGGCCTCCAGGACTATTCGCGTCGAAATGGATCTGGATCCTGAAGTGGCCGAGGCGCACCTGGATCAGGCGCAATTTTCACAGGCCATGCAGAACGTCGTCCAAAACTCTCTCGATGCGATGAGTGACGGCGGGCGGTTGAAGGTAAGCACCAAAAAACAGGATGGTCAGGCGGAAATCCGGATCTCGGACAATGGCCCTGGCGTGCCAGTCCACGAGGAGAATCTCGTGTTTCTGCCTTTCTATAGCTCCAAGGAAAAGGGCATGGGATTGGGTTTAACGCTGGCCCAGCGGATAATGCAGGAACATCATGGGGAATTAAAACTCGCTGCGAACGCGGAAGGCGGAGCTGCATTCTCATTCCGCCTGCCGGTGCCGGAGCGCGGCGAGGGCACAACCAAACAAGGAACCAGCCATGAAAACGATTCTGGCGATTGACGATGAACTGAGCGTGCGCGAATCCTACCGCATGATTTTGAGCGGTCCCTACCGGGTTTTGCTCGCCGAGGATGCGGCCAGGGGTCTTGCAATCATTGACGAAAAACACATTGATTTGATCCTGCTCGATCTGACCATGCCCGGCATGTCGGGAATGGAATTTCTCGCTACGCTTGATGAGCGCGGCGAAGGCATTCCGGTGATTGTGGTGACCGCTTCCAATACAGTGAACGCCGCCGTGAACGCAATCAAGCAGGGCGCCCGCGAATTTGTCATCAAACCCTTCGATGTCGACGAACTCCTCGTGCTCGTTGATCGCACCCTCGAAGATTTGCGCGAGAAGCGCGAACTTGACACGCTCCGTGAACTGGGTTCGAGCGGTTTTGAACAAATTATTGGCGAATCCCCGGCCCTGCTGCATACGCTTAACCTTGCCCGCCAGGCAATGCAGGTCGATTCCACGGTCCTTATTACCGGCGAAACCGGCACCGGAAAGGATCTGCTCGCACGCGCCATTCACTTCGGCGGACGCCGAAAAGACAAGCCCTTCGTGCCCCTGGCCTGCTGCGCGATCCCGTCCGATTTGGTGGAAAGCGAATTGTTCGGACACGTCAAAGGCGCGTTCACCGGCGCGATCGAAAACCGCGTCGGGAAAATGCAGGTGGCCGACGGCGGCACGCTCTTCCTCGATGAAATCGGGGAGATGCCTCTGGGCGCGCAGGCTACCCTGTTGCGCGTGCTCCAGGACGGTTGTTTCTATCCCGTCGGCGGCGCAAAACAAATCGAAGTCGATGTGCGGTTTATCTGCGCCACCAACCGCAACTTCACCCAGGCTATCGCCGACAAGCTCTTCCGCGAAGACCTCTTTTACCGCATCAACGTCATTCCCCTCGAAATGCCACCCTTGCGCAAACGCCGTGAAGATATTCCCCGCCTCGCAGAACACTTCATCGCCAAGCACGGCCCCCGGGTCAATTCTAAAATCCGCGAATTCACCCCCGCGGCCATGGCGCGCCTCATGACCTACGAATGGCCAGGCAACGTCCGCGAAATGGAAAACACCATCGAACGCCTCCTTGTGTGCCACAGCCAGGAAAAACGCGTTCGCCCCGAACTCCTCGACGGTATTCTCCCTGCAGGGAACATCGAAGTCATCGATCGCCTAGAAGAACTTGACGGGTTCCCTCTCCACGAGGCCACCGCGCGTCTCGAACGCTACCTCATCGAACGCGCTCTCAAACGCAGCAACAACGTCCAATCCCGAGCCGCCGAAATCCTCGGCACCACCCGCCGCATCCTCAAATATAAAATGGACCAGCTTGGCATTGCCGCCGCCGAAGAAGAGGAGCAATCCCTTGCAAGTTAGTGAGGTGATTCCTTTATAGGATTGGATTTCGGACGGGTAAGGGGTAGGAAAGAAGAGAAAGAGAAAGAGAGAGGTATGAGTATGATTTGAGGTTTATTGAATCTTATCCTTTGGTATGGTGGTATCGGCGTTATATTCCCCATACCCCTCTTTCGCCGAAGTGATGTACTTTACCGTGGTATACGGCCCACATGATACTGTTCGGTCCCTAATCCGCTCCCAGAGCGGATCGCCTTTCAATGAGTCCTGGATTCGTTGACTTCGCGCTTCCCAGGAACACCCCTCGGTTTCCTTGTCAATCTCGATCCGGCGTTGCCGCATCCATTCAACCGCATCAAAGTTCTTTTTCATAATCCAATACCTCCAATGGGGTTCGGATATCCGGGGTCCGGTAGCCCAACGTCAGGTTTACCACGTGAAACTGCCGGATTCGGCCCACATTGACAATGTGTTTGAAATTCCAGCTTCCTATGTTCATCAGCATAGCGAATCTTGACCCATTAGGCAATCTTCACATTGTTCCATCGCATTTCTGTGCACTGGCTGAACGAAGGACGCCTGGAAGTAATGGGGTGCGGACGCGATGCAAAATGGCGCCGATTGGAGCAAAAGTAGGTATCCCCCATTAAAGTGGTAATAAATGTGGTAATGACAGCCGGGTCGAATTCTGCAGACACTGTCTGCATTTTCAGTTCCAGGCCGGATATTCCAGACATTGTCTGGAAAATTGTTTCCCTAACTTTTTTCGACAAGTTCACGCTGAAATTACGCGATAGTGTCGCGGAATTTTTTAAATACTTCGATTTGCCAGACACTGTCCGGCAATTCTCTTCCGGGAGATAGGCCAGGCAAAAAAGACAGATATCCTGCACGGGTATGCATGCTCAAGTGGACAGGGGCAGCGGTTATTTGTTATGATCCCCTTTCGTTGGCGGCGTAGCTCAGTTGGTAGAGCAGCGGAATCATAATCCGTCGGTCCGCGGTTCAAGCCCGTGCGCCGCCACCAATGAAAATTAGAGGTGGGCAGTGGCCACGGGCTGAAGCCCGCCTTTCGTGTTTTAAAAACCCAAAAGTATCGCATGGAGGGTGGAATGAGTCTTATTGATGATGCGCGCTCGTGGTGGTACAGCCGGAAAATGGCCAAGTGCGGCAAGAAATGCCGGTTTGGCCGTGGAATGCACATTGACGGTCATGTGGAAGCTGGTCCATTGTGCCGTTTCCGGGATGGTGCGGTTTTTCGCGCCCACGATAAGGGAAAAATCATTTTTGGCAACCACATGGGGTGCAGTTTCTATTGCGTGTTTGAGGCGGAGGAGTTGATTCAGGTCGGCGACCGGACCGGCATCGCCGAATTTACCGTTATCCGCGACAATAACCATCTGCTTATCGGCACGGACGGCAATTGGGGGCTGACGCCGCGCATCGTCAAGCCGGTTATCATCGGAAATGATGTGCTGATCGGCAGCCGGTGCTATATCTATCCCGGTGTGACGATTGGCGATGGCGCGGTCCTGGCGGCGGGCACTATCGTGATGGAAGACACCAAGATAGGTCCGCTGGAAGTCTGGGCCGGCGCCCCTGCGAAAAAGATCTGTCACCGTATTGAGGGCATCCCTCCGGAACGCCTTAAAGAGGCCCAGGAAATGATTGAAAAAGCCGGGGGCGTGCGGAAAGACCGTTATCAGGGGACGATGTATTAAGAAGCTATCATCCTCCTTCGCACAAGGCTACGGAGGATACGGCTGTCTGCAAATCAGCTATCAGCGAGAAATGATCGCTGAAGGCTAACCGCAACCCCTCTTTTTCTTACCTACTGTCTAATCCGCCGTAGGCGGACTAAGCCCCTGCCGTCTCATCAAAGCGTCCATCCGTCGCGGTATTGGGTTTTGACGAAGGCGGTGGCCTCTTTGGAGTTGGGGAAGGTCATGGATTCTCCATCCCACTGGAGGGTTTGACCGGGAAGTCGTTTGGCGATATTGCCGAGGAGGGCGGCTTCGGTGAGGGGGCCGGAATAGCTGAAATCGGCGTCGGCGGGGCGTCCGTTCTTGCAGGCGTCGATCCATTCCTCTTCGTGGGAGCCTTTTATGCGGGGGATGGTCTCGGGGGGCGGCGTGAAGTCTTTCATTTTAGCTTCGGGGATAAGCCGTGGGCTGTTGCCGTAGGTGCCACAGGTGAGGCAGGCTTTGTCGCCGATAAAAAGTGCGCCGCCTTCTCCGTCACCAAGGTTTTTGGTATCGCCGAGGCCGAGGGGCGCCGGGGGCTGGAGGCCGTCATACCACGTGAGGGTCACGGGCGGCAGATCGTCCCGCGCGGGGAACTGATACCGCACCACGGAGGCAATGGGATAGGTTTCGGGGTTAAGGTCGGTATTGCTGGCCTCGATGCTGATGGGATGGCCGAGCTTGAGGGACCAGAAAATAGGATCGATGGTGTGTGCGCCGCGATCTCCCATCATGCCGCAACCAAAGTCCCACCAACTGCGCCACACGGCGGGATGGTAACAGGGATGATACGGCCGCATGGGTGCGGGGCCAATGAAGAGGTCCCAATTGAGGGTAGTGGGCACGTCGGGCATTTCGGCGGGGCGGGTGGCCATGGGGGAACTCCATCCTGCATGGCCCCACGGATAATAGGTAAGGCTGCACCATGCAATGACTTCACGGATTTGTCCCAGCACGCCCGCATCGATCCATTCGCAAATCAGGCGCGCATCTTTCATGGAGTGTCCCTGGATGCCCATCTGGGTGCAAACGCCGGTTTCCTTGGCAGCTTGAGCGAGTTTCCGGGACTCGAATACCGTATGGGTCAGGGGTTTCTGGCAATACACATGTTTCCCGGCCTGCATGGCGGCCATGGAAATCACCGCATGCGTATGATCGGGCGTCGCAATCATGACCGCGTCGATATCGTTCTGTTTTTCGAGCATGACGCGGTAGTCGGTGTATTGGACAGCCTTAGGATACTGGGCGAAGGTCTTGGCCGCGTATTTCTGATCAACATCACACAGGGCGACGATGTTTTCCTTGGCCATATTGCGGAGATTGCCCCCTCCCATGCCGCCGATGCCAATACCGGCGATATTAAGGCGTTCATTGGGTGATTTTTTGTTCGCAGCGCCAAAGACCGGTCTTTTTGAGGAAGCGATGGCGGCGGCGGTCAAGCCCATGCCCGTGCCGAGAAATGCGCGTCTGTTCATAGGTTTCATGGCCCATTCCCTTCTTTGAGAAGCTTATCCCTTGATTATACAATCAACGTGTCATACATCATACGCTGCGAAGCGTTAGAAAGTATAGGTGCATAGGGAAAAGGAACGATTGGTTTCGATGCGGCTGTGCCGCTCCAGAGTCCGGTTGGGCTCCACCATCATGTAATCAGGCCGGGGCGGAAAATCCTGAAGCGCCGGAATCGAATAGGACTCTTCTCGGACCAGGAATGTAAGGGGCTTGTCCGGTTCGGTTTCGAGTTCGACTTCACCGCCTTCAAAAGGGATGGTGTCCAGAGAGACTCTCCAATGATGCTTATCCCCCTCGATGGGAATTCCCAACGCTTTCGCACTGAAAACCTGAACATTAGACTTCAAGTGGATGTTGATATGCTGTGCATCGCGTGGGGAATCCACAAAAAGCTTCAACTTGCGGCGTCCATCCTCGACGCGGTCGTCAAGCACCTTAAGAACCGCCTTCTCAAAGGGCGGCATGGGCGCGGGGGCGCGGCGGCACTTGAATTTGTCGTGACGCCCCAGAAATTCGGGCATTGCCTCCCAAGGGGCGTCATCACTGAAAAAATTGTGCATCCATTCATCGAATTTTTTATCGCTGCTAAGCCACCAGGCTTCATTGGTATCGAAATTGACCGCATAAGAAAGGGAATTCTGACGGGGCCTCGACGGGCTGGGGGTATTGGATACAATCGCCAACCCCAAAAGCAGCACGCCCACGGCAAACATGCCCGCGCCGATAAACAGATGGTGTTTCAGCGGAATAAGTTTCATTTGAGGAAGATATATCGCAACAATCAAAAATATGAGCACTAACAAACCTGGTGTGGTCAAGGAGGTGAGCGTATAGCTGCACATCACCGCCATCGGAGCCAACAGGAGCACCACGGGCAAGCCGATCAGGGAAACAAGTGCCAGCCGGATGCTTTGAGGTCCTTCGGGATCCTTGCAGAGAAGCATGGCCAGCAGGCCAAAAGAGAGAAACGCCAGGGGCCAAAGCGCAGCATAGGCTCCTCCAGGGAAAAGCCACTGGAAGGCAAGCAGAAGCAACGCCCACAAAAGGACTGTGCCTGCAAAAAGGTTCTGCGGGCGGACGCGTTCGCGTACAAGGCGTGCGAGCATCATGAAGATGCCGAGGCCCATCAGTGAGAAGGCGATAGCGAACCAATGATCTCGGTAGAGAGCATGTTCGTGAAACATAAAATAGACCGCAACGGCGAGTGGAGTGATTACCACCGCGGAAAGCAGGACGGCAAGCAGGTAAATTCCCATAGTGCCCAAAATGCCGGTAATAGAGAGCCGTTTTTTCGCGAATCCAAAGGCCAGGATCACCGCCAGGATCGCCCATGCACCGATGGCCAGGGGCCAGCCCCAATCGCGGGGATAAACCACCATATGGGAACCAAGGGTATTAAAATATGTGGCATCCGGCGCCTTGCAGTTTGCCAGCGGGGTATTGCCCAGTTGCCGCGCCAGGCCAAGGGCATAACAGCCATGATGCTGAAGGCTTGCAAGACTCACATTTTCCGGGTTGTCCAGTTTGGTGTGGTAGTTACAGAAGCTGTCAATATAGGCCACGTTGAGACCGGGCAATCCTTGCTTCTTGTAAAAATTGAAATCACTGCCGAAAGGCATGCGCTTATAAAAGTCGAACATTATGGAGGTTGCCCGGGGCTTGGCCGCCGACTGTGCCATCTGGCGGATGAGGAAACCGTTTTCCGGCCCTGTCTCAAACATTAATGCAGGACCGGACGTGCCGCGCACTTCCAGCCCCAGCACGGCACGCACATCCTTGAACCAAGGGTGACGGGAAAAGACTCCCGGTCCGCCGGTGCTGCCCATTTCCTCCTTGTCCGCAAAGCAGAAGATAATACTATTTTTCAGAGGCGGGCTTGCCTTGAGCGCCCGAATCGTTTCGATCATGGCCGCAATGCCGCTAATGTCATCGGCGGCGCCGGGGCCATAGGGGGTGGAATCAAAATGTGCGTCAATGGCAAGGGCGTCGCTGGATTCCGTTCCTGGAATCCGAACCAGAATTGCGCCAACCCGTTCGACGGCCCGGCCATGCCCATGCGGCAAAATGGGCCGTTCGACCGTCATTTCGACATTGAGGGCTTTCAATTGGGCAGTAATGTAGTCGTAGACTTTCTCATTGGCATGCGACCCACCCGGATGCGGCTCCACCGCCATCTGTTGAACGTGTTTCATGGCGCGGTACGCGGAAAACTCGTCAGCGGGGGCATTTTCCGGCAGGGGGGTGGGCGCCAGGGACATCCACCAGGCAAACACAGCCGCAAACAAAGCAACCCCAAACACGATTGCAGCCAAATGGCCATCACCTGAACCAGACTTCACCCGGAAACCCTCCATCTTGTTTCGATAATAACGTTAACTATAGCCACGAGCCAGAAGCATCCTCTGGGTGCGGGAACTCGTATTGCTGCATAAGACCGGGATTCGTCGGACTAGGGTTTCATCCCCAAACAAGAGGGAACCAAAAGGCAATAACCCAGGAGAAAAGGATGCCATTGGCAACGGCCCCAGCCCGGTAATCGCCGCCCGCCCAGGTAGCCATTGCATGAACAGCCGCAAGGATGACACAAATGAAGGCAACAATCCCCAAAATCATGCCTCCAAATGCCAGTTCAGAGCCCAATGGACGAAGCGCCACACTTATCACTAGCAGTGGCGCCACCCAAGTAATTGCGGCGACTGCAAACCGCGTCCCCGCATTGACCAGCGGGATTTGCTCCAAGGTCCAGGAATCTACCAGAAAAAGCAGTACCATGAAGGGGGTCAGCAGAAGCCACATACCGCAACGGGCAGGATGATTGAGGTTGGCGGTAAACATGTTTTTATCCAGCACCCAGGACAACAAAAGGGCAAAAACCAGGCTGAATAAAATCCCTTGCAGACAAGCAAGCAGAAAGCTTCCTGAACGCGGCGGCACGCCAATGCCTCTGATACCCAGCAAGCGTGCCGTCAACCGGTACGGATTAATGCTCCAGCGGCGGGTGCTCTTGCGGGGACTGCCCGGTTGTGGAGGCCGGTACAGGCGGGAGGTGATTTGTTCCGCCATAAACAACGCGGCCACACACCCCAACACCACGGCGGCAATGGAGCGTATCCAGTTACTCCAGGGATAGAGGCTTTGCGGCCCAAAACCTAACGCCGCATTCACCCAGGAAACGATTCTGTGGATCAAGACGGGATCCCAGGTTTCCAGGGCATGATTGCTGAAAGGGCTGGTCAGTACATCCGCCTTCCCCTGGGATTTTTGCCGGGCTTGATCGACGGAGAATAGTTCCTCAAAGCGCCCCATGGCCACAAGCGTTTTGCAGGGCGGAAACTGCTTGGGAAGCGCGCCCATCGCCACAAAAGCCCCTACCACAGGGTCTTGCACAAATGCCTCCGCGCCGGAAAAGCCGCCCATGGAATGGCCCAAATACGCCATTGGAAACCCTTTGAACTGTTCGCGCGCCCAGGCGGCCCAGGCATGTATCTGGCCGGGATTGGAGGTCTCATCGAATCGTTCACGCGAACGGCCATGCCCCCAAAAGTCGAAGGTCACGGCGATATAGCCATTCTTCGCGAAGGCTTTGGCGGAGGTGGCCATAATACTTTGATTGGAAGATACTCCATGCCCGATGAGAATGACCGCCTTGGGGGATTGCGGACGCCATATCGTGCCCAGGCAGGGTTTTCCATCCGGACCGTCGATGCGCACCGTCTCACGCTGGACAAGGGAAGGCATAGACATATCCATAGAGAGAAGAGCCATCAAATAGAGACATCCTAAAAAGGCAAACAACTTCCACTTAGACACGCCCCCGTCCCGTGGCCCATATTGCAAGTTCTTGTTCTCCACAATTGAAGATGTCATATCAGGTCTCCTGGTTGAATCGACGTGAAAACCTTAATGCTCTTTGTGTTGATCGTGCAGTTTAAACAGGCGGAAGAAATTGTAGGGATCAACGACCTCTATGGGTATCTCAGGATGTTCCGAACGGAAGACATCCAATGAATCCATAACCGTAGACGGCGAGACCCATACAATGCGGAAAAAATAGAATCCGGGTTTCGTGTTGCCCCGCTCCATGATCGCACCATATATGGCATCGGAGGTTTGCTTGGGACTGGAATAATTACAGGTGTTGTTGATCAGTTCGGTAACCGGCATGCCTTTCCAGACGTGGGGTTTGGGTACGGTTCCACCGTTTCCGTGCATGTCCAGCACGATGGTGGCAAATCCGTCGGGGGCAAAGTCGGCAAAGGCGTCTTTGACCGCCGGAGTGGGCTCGTTCCAGTCGAGCACCATGGGCGCCATGCTCATATCCGTGACGCGGAAAAAGTGTTTATTGTGCTTCGTAAAAAGGGGAAGATACTGCGGCTGTACCCGGTTGGGATTGAAATAGCCCGCGGCGCTGGCATCGCTTGTGAAATGGTCGTTGGGAGTGACGGTAGCGTAGAAATGCGTGATAAGGTCGGGATAGGTCTCGATGAGATTCGGATTAATGCCCCATGCCAGGGGGATCTTGCCGCGATTGGGATCTTCCCAATGCTTGGGGAGGAACTCGTACAGCGGGGTGGCGGAATCATAATCCGCCATCAGAAAACAGAGGTACGCTTTCTCTTCTACTGTCTTCCTAGGTTCCGGACGGGATTGTTTCAGACGCTTGAAGGGCGCCTGGCTGTGCAGGGACTGGTTGTAGCATTCGCTGGATATCGTGTTCTGGTAGCAGTTGTAGGGGGAGATAAGATACACGGTTTCCCATTCTGTGGGGACCGGCTCGTGCTTGCTGGAAAAACCGGGCATATTGCTGTATTTCCAAAAAGCGAAGAATCCGGTCATCTCCGTCATGTGTTTGCCCCCGGACTGTTTCAACACTGCGTTCAAAATCATCTTGTAAGTTTCGAGATCCGTACCCAAAGACTGGTTTGGATCATCCTTGGGAATCTCATCGCCCCAAGGGGAGAGATCGAAAACGAAGGAACGGTTGAACACCGCCCAGTCGCGCGTCACCACATAACCCACATCCCCCGCGGCCCGCATGGAACAAGCATCTTCGAACAGGCAGAGAAAATGAGAAGAGCACAGGCCCTTGTCCAGGTATTCACGAACGGCCCAGCGGTAGGCATCATTCTTTTTACTGCCGGATTCCGTGCCGGTGAACCGGCCCCGTAAATCTTCAAGCACGGGAAGGTTCCACTTGGAAAGGCACTCCGCGGCCAATTCCGGACTCAGCACCACGCCGTCTCGAACGCCTGCGATGGTGGTTGCAATGTTGATGGTCGCGGGCGCCTCCGGATCCCAGATGACCGCGCCTTTTACACGGCCCGTAGCCAGTTTTACCAGCGCGTCAAGCCCGGAAATCTCTACGCGGTTTTTTCCTACAAGCCACTGATTTTCGTTCGAGAGCAGATCCAGCCAATAGCGGGGCCGGGGATTCGTTGAAGACAACACATAAATACACGGGCCTTCACGGTTAATGATTCCCTGGAGGCATGCCACCGCCATGGCTTCATCGTATGAGGAGATTTTCCCCGGGGGAGGAAGTTGATATACATAAAGGGTTTTCTTTAAATCGATTTTATTCACGGTCGCTTCCTCCCCCGCAGCAACACCAACCAATATGGCCATCGCACACCATCCAAAAAATAAACGACGCATCATACGTTTTCTCCCTGGCTCCGCCCCCTTCCATCTTCAATGGACATCATCTTACCAGAGTCCCCCTGGATATGAACAACGAATTGCTTATTTGTAGTCCGATTTGTCTGACTCGTCCGACCAATCCGACTTGACAAAGAAGTAGCTCAGAAATCTGTTCGGAGAAAAAACATGGGCCATATGATACGGCATGTGTACTCACTTGTAAGGATGTCCGAATCGGAGTTTGGACCTTCGTTTCAAACGCGTTGTGGAACGCTTTCAGTGTAGTCTTGTTGGGGGTGGTCCCTGACCCAGGGTGGCGCTTCGCGCGACCCTCCTGCGGCGGGTAAACCCTGGGCTGGGTTGTTGAATTCCTTCGGAATTTTGGGAGGGGTGATTATGCAGGGTGGCGCTTCGCTTGCCCTGGGCCACATTCTTGCGCGCTTAAGGCGCTATGGGTCGTGTTATGGAATTGCGAGTGTGTTTTTGGAGGGCTCCATGCGCGGGAATGACGAGTTGGGCGTGAGGATCCAGGGGAAAAATACAGTGAATCCTGGATTCCCACCTTCCTCCTTTGTCACGCGGGGGCGGGAATACGGGTGTTGTGGGGGCGTCCATCTCCGGCGTCCATCTTGGGCGTTGTATCCGGGCGCATACTTTGGTAGGCTGAAACCAGTAAAGGCGAGGATCTTAAGCTATGCGTTGGCTGGGTTTGGCGATAGGCGGTTTTTTGGCGGCCGTGGCGGTGGCGTCAGGGGCGCCGTTGACGTTGCCGCTGGGGGAACGTCCGGAGTGGGTGAGCAGGGACGGGATTGTGATGGCGGGGAGTTGGGAGCCGTTGATGTTCCGGGTACGGCGGGATGGGTCTGCGGGGTATGATCCGACGCCGGAACAGTGCGCGGCCTATGCGAAGGAGCACAGTCAGGAAATGGTGTCGGCGTTGAAGGCGTTGGGGGTGAATTTTGTGATTATGCATTGTTACAAGGGGGCGGGGCTGGCGGCGGAAAAGGAAAGCATGGGGGATGCGGCGCGGTTCTCGGCGTTGTGTCATGAAGCTGGATTGCGGGTGGGGGTGTACACGTATAGCGGAGCGTTTTTATGGGAGCCGTTTTTCAAGGAGCGTCCGGATGCGGAACAGTGGGTATTGTTGAATGAGCACGGGGAACGGCGCACGTATGGGAAGGCGAAGTACCGTTATTATTGGAACCGGAATCATCCGGAGGCGCAGGCATTTTACAAAGATATTGTCCGGTTTGCGGTGGAGGACATCAAGACCGACCTGATTCATTTTGATAATTATATTTACGGACCGGGGCGGGATGTGTATTCCGTGGAGATGTTCCGGCAGTATCTTAAGGAGCGCTTTTCAGCGGAAGAATTGAAGGCCATGGGCGTGGATGACTCTGCATCGGTGGAACCCGTGATGACGGGACCGCCAGACGCGATGCTGCGGCGGGTGTGGCTGAATTTTCATGCGCAGGCGCTGGCGGATTCGTATAGTGATATGGGGCGGTATGCGCGGTCGCTGCGGGGCGATGTGCTGATGGAATGCAATCCCGGGGGACCGGGCGATCGGATCAATGGCGGCATTGACCATGCGCGGTTGCTGCAGGGAGGCGAGGCCTTCTGGGATGAAGGCCGTGCTTCGGGCTATCGCGACGGGAAACTTCATTCACGCATCCAGACGTATAAAATTGCACGCAGCCTGAACAACATGGCCTTTGCATATACCACCACGCCGCTGGAGATGGCGGAATCGATGGCGTTTAACCTGGATTGCCTGGGCTGCATCTGCTGGTTCGAGTATGGAAAGATTGTGGAACGGCCCGGGGAGACTGAGGATCTGTCGCCGGAAACCGGGCGGTTTGTGCAATTCTTCCATCAACGCCGGGATCTGTTGCGTGGTGCAACCGTGGCGGCGGATGTGGCCGTGCTGCGCAGTTATCCTTCGCAGGTGTATTCTGATCCCCAAAATGCCGCATTGACGGCCCATGTGGAACAACTGCTGATAGACGGGCGGGCGGCGTTCCAGATTGTATTTGACCATCAGTTGAATGATCTGAAACGTTACCGGGTGGTGGTGCTGGCGGGCTGTGTGGCGTTGTCCAATGCCCATGCGGATGCGCTTCGGCGGTATGTGGAGGAGGGGGGCCGGCTTTGTGTAATTGGGGCGGCGGGTGAATTTGATGAGTGGATGCGGCTCCGTGCCATGCCCGCGCTGGGCAATCTCCCGGAAGATCGGGTGCGGGTGATTTCCAGCGGAGAGAACTTGCTTGATGTTGTGAGGCAACTTTGTGACGGACGGATGACCTTGGCTGTTGATGCACCCGAGGGCGTTTGCGCGGAAGTGACAGATCAGCCGTGCCGGAGGTTGGTGCATCTGGTGAATTATCAGAAGAGTCCTGTGCAGAAGGCAGCTATTGATGTACAATTGCCTGAAGGAGTTCATGCGGAATCGGTGATGTTAGCGAGCCCCGATCATGAGTCAGACGTTGCATTGCCATTTCAAGAGAATGCCGGGCGAGTTTCGTTTGCCGTGCCGGAGATACACGTGTATGAAATAGCGGTTGTTTCATTTAAACCGATGGGAAAATAAACGTTTATTTAAAAAGGGAGTAAAGAGCCATGCGGTGGACGCGGCGGGATTTCATGCGGATTACGGGTTCGAGCATTTTGCTCCAGGGAATGATGGGAAGCATTTCGGCGAATGGGCAGGCGGCGCCTGTGGCAGGCTTGGTCAAAGCAAACGGGCCGGGCGGCAGCTATGTGCCGAAGGTGCATGTGGCGTTTGTTCGGCGAAAGGGCGAATATGGGTTGCGCTGGCCGGGAGCGATTTATGATGGTGAAGCGGCACTGAAGGATTACCAGGCGAAGATCGAGAGCACTGCGGCGAATTTATCCATGAACGCGATGTTCCGACCTGCGCCGATCCATTCGCTGGAAGAGGGCGAGGCTTGGCTGAAGGAGGCAGAACAGGATTCGGCGGACGGGGTGCTGGTGGTGTTGCTGGATCGGCAGGAGCATGCGTGGCCCACGGCGGCGAAAGCGGTTGAAGGGCCATTGCCCGCGGTGATCTTCGCGCCGATCGGGGCGGCCTTTACGACGAACACCACGCCGCTGGCCAAGAAGGAAGGCGCATTTATCTGCTCGACGGACGATTTTGCTCAACCGGCCTTTGGTTTGAAGATGTTGCATGCGGGGGCGCGGTTGCGCGAGACGCGTTTTATCGTAATTAAGGGCAATGAACGAAAAGAGCAGGTCCTTCCGCATCTTGGCATGAAGTTGCAGTATATTCCCGCGCAGGATTTTGTCCAGACGTATGAACAAATGCTGGAAAATGAGGCGGTGGCCGCGTTGGCACGGGAATACATGAAGAACGCAACGCGGGTGGAGGTGGCGACGGAACAGGACGTGCGGAATGGCATCAAAAGTTTCCTGGTGGCGCAGGAAATCTTGCGGCGTGAAAATGGGGACGGGATCAGCATGGATTGCCTGGGCGCATTGGGCCCTACGAAGATCAGCCTTCCGTGCATAGCGTGGTCCCGGATGCTGGACGAGGGTATTCCGGCGGCGTGTGAAGCGGACATCGGTGCGTGTGTGACGCATGCGCTGGTGCAGTATTTGTTTGATCGTCCGGGGTTTCAACAGGACCCCGTGGCGGATACCGGCACGAATTGCCTTGTAGGCGCGCATTGCACGTGCCCGACGCGGCTGTCAGGGCTGGGGCAGGCGCCGGAGCCGTATCATCTTTCGCATCATCATGGGAATCGGGATGCGGTGCCGATTCCTCAGTGGCGGGAGGATCAGCGCGTGACGGTGGCGGATGTCGAACTGCCGCAGGATCCGAAGCTTCCGCTGTCGATGTTCATTTCGGCGGGCGCCGTGGTGAACAATGTATCCGTTCCGCCTTCGGGAGGCTGCGTGGTCTCCGTGCGTATCAAACTGGATGGGGTCGAAGACCTGCTTGACTATCCCGGATTCCATCAAATCATCTTTTATGGCGATTATAAACGAGAACTGAGGGATTTCTGCCGGCTGTACAAACTTCAGGCGAAGGTTGTTTAAGGGTTGAAGGAACGGCCCATTGCGTTGGAATAGTCATGGATGACGGAAGTCTAGGTGTGCAAGTCCAGTTCTGATATAAGGAAAATGTTATATTCTGTACGGGGCAATGCTTTTGCCAAACGGTTATCTGCTGTAATCAGTGGGGAAGGTACAAAAGAGGAAGCGGCAAGATAGGAGGCATCATAAACACTTATTCGGTGTTTTATTGCAAGTTTGAATGCATTTTCCGCCAGAAGCGAAGTGTCGAGAACATTGAAGCCAAAATCGAATAGCCTGGAAAGGTTCTTTTGGGCATGGGCTGCCGGATAATCGTGCCGGGTTACATATTTCCAAAGGACATTGGCGCATTCCACAAAGAAAATACCGGGCACATAATAACGTGCTACGCCGGTCTCGGTTCCCCGGGCAAAGAAAAGGTGAACTCTATCGGAATCTTCCTCATCAACGAGAAGTTTAATGGCGACACTGGCATCTATTACCCATTTTCCAGATGCCGTGGTCATCGTGAGCGATCTTCTCTAAGAAGTTCCGTGCTGGATGGAGTATTTGCCCTGGGCGAGAAACGGTTACGGCGCAGTTGTCCTAATACTTTCTTCCTGTAATGTGGTATTTGTTGTTCTTCAATCGCCATTGCCAATAGATCGACTACTTCCGCGCTGATGGAGCGGTTTTTGTCTTCCGCAAGTCCGTATAATTTCGAATACAATTCCTCTGGAATATTTCGAACGTGAAGGGTTGGCATACCGAATTCCTTATATTTTGCATATGACATTAAGTATAGTCATAATGGTTGCATTTTGCAAGCATATGATTAATGAAAGGCATAGCGAGGAGGATAATAGCCGACTAGTTCGGCACAAATTTTCAAAGGGTTTTTAAAAAAACTGGCGCGTGCGGGTGGCACGCGCCAGGAAGGGGGTTGATGATTTAAATTATTTTCCAGCTTCCGCTGGAGCCGAGGCAGGGGCAGGGGCAGGGGCTGGCGCGGGCGCAGGCGCCGGGGCTACCACTACCGGAGCCGGGGCCGGGGCCCGGGCAGGGGC
>JAKQOG010000090.1 GCA_029565395.1 Candidatus Hydrogenedentota bacterium
TGACCGGTTCACGCTGGTCGCGTGATCCCAGGGGCAATGATGACCGGTCCCTGGCAATTCTATCACTCGTTGAGGAAAAGCAATGAACAGAATATTAGGAACAGTGAAAAAATAATTTTCTAAACTTTGCCCGGCTGCAATTCGGTGGAATAATTCCAGTCGCCGTGAAAATCCTCCTGGCTTAGATTGACTTTGGCGAGCTCCTTATCGCTGATTTTCTTTCCGCGTTCGTATATGTTGCGATCCGGCTGACACCGGATTTTCAGGCCTTGGCGGGTCGTCGTTGCCGCAATCAGACTGACAATGACCTGCATGGAGACCAAAGGGCGTCCCCGCCAATTCTTGGTGATTTGGCTGAACATGCGATGTTCAATTTTATTCCACTTGGAAGTTCCCGGCGGAAAATGAGATACGAAGATTTCCATGCCGATGCGATTGGCCAAATCCTGAAGCGCGGTTTTCCACAACCGATTGCGGGAACCGTTGCTGCCGCCCCCGTCGCAGGTGATGAACAGTTTTCGGGCCTTCGAGTAGCGCTCATGTCCCATCTGATGCCACCACTGGTAGATGCTTTCGACGGCGAATTCCGCCGTGTCGGCACTGATTCCGACATTCACAAATCCCTCATTCGCCGCCATGTCGAACACGCCGTAGGGAACGGCTTTGCCCGCCTCCGGAAGCGGAAAGTCATGGTCCAGCACCGCCACCGGATTCCCCTTGGGAGCGTACTCGGCTCCCTTGCCAATGAAATTGCCGATATTCTCTTTTTTCTTCGCATCAATGGAAATCACGGGTTCGCCCTGCTCAATGAATTCCTGGGCGCGTGCGTTAATGAACTGGAATTGAGCATCACGATCCACGTGCTTCGCGCCGACCTGAAGATTTTTCTGGTTGAGTTGCAGACTATAACCCAAATCGGCCAGGAGAGTGCCAATGGTCCGGTAGCTGACCGGGTAGCCCTGGGTCTGCAACGCCGTCTCCAAGTTGCGCAAGCTCCTGGTGGTCCACAGCAACGGCTGGTCAGGTGAACCAAAAGTGGCATTGGCCAGCAACTTCTCCAAAACCTCCGTGAGTTCCTTGAATTTCTGCGTGATGCGACGACGCCCAGCCCCCGGAGCGCGTTCCTTGAGAGGGCGCGTCGGGCTTGCTGCCGCGTAGTTTTGCACCAAAGTCTCCACTGTTCCGTCCTTCAACTCCCTGGCTCCGGCCCGGAGAGTGGTCATGGACACTCCGGTCAACCGTGAAATCTCCGTCAAACCGCCATACCCAAGCGCCTGCGCCTCAAAAGCCAAGTACACCCTCCGGATGTTTTCCGGAAGTAGTTTCGCCATGGTGGTGATCCTGCTTATCTCAATGTCGTTCATTGGCTTCTCCAAGTTGACAGTAAATCCGAGTTCAATACCCGGGCTATACTGTACAACCGGAAAGAAAGTTTGCACGCCAATGTTTAACAATTAATTATTTCACGGTTCCTAAGGCCTTTGCAGGATGCCCTTGCCGTTGCCATGGCCATCGAGCTTCCAGCCGAGGATTTCCAGAAGGTGCCCGAGGCCGACAAGGATGCCATTGAGGAGCAGATGGAAAACACCGAACGTGTCATGGTGAAATTTGTCTCGTACCTGGAAGGGAAAGGCTATTCGGCGGCGGCAACCTACATCAACAATGCCAGACGCTCCATGTTTGGCTACGTCCGGCGGTGGCTGAAATGGGGGCTGGTTTCCCACAAGGCGTCGACCATGGTGGAGCGGGTGATGCGGGAACTGGCCAGACGTCTGAAAAACATCGCCTATGGTTGGAGCGACAAGGGTGCCCAAAAGGTGGCGGGCATCATCCTGAAGCGTTTTGCGAATGAAACGGAATGGGAGAATGAATGGAAGGAACGGATGCGTATCTTCGAAAACGTGGTGATTTCGGTCGGTAACTACAAGTGTTCATCACAAAACTTCGCACATTAACAGTAAATGGAATAAAATAGAACATCGACTGTTTTCGGCTATCTCCATGAATTGGAGAGGCCGGCCATTGGAAACCTATGAAATTATTGTTGAGTTAATTGGCCATGTGAC
>JAKQOG010000110.1 GCA_029565395.1 Candidatus Hydrogenedentota bacterium
GCGTTCGTGCCCATAGCCACCATGCGCCATTTTTGCGAAGCTCGCACCGGCCAGGTCGCGGTGATTTGGAACCCGCTACCGAGGAGTGCGTCGAGAAGCGTCTCCCATCCTGTCGTCAGATCGACGCCATTGCTCGCCCCCTCTTGTTCTCCATTGTCGTCCTCATCACTGCCCGCTTTTTCGTCCTCCTGCTTGAAGGCATAGTAGACGGTGAGCGGGAAGCGTGAGTCCATTTTTCCCCTCAAGGTGGTAAACGCCTTGCGGAAACCGGACTCGAAGTGTTCCTTGGCCTTCTCCTTGTTGCCGTCGAAGCGTTCTGGCGCTGCTGTCAGCTCCGGCGCTTTCGGTACCAGGATGGTTTTGAAGAGGTCTGGATACAGTTCGCCAATGGTCCGTCTGAGCCATACGTAGAAAAAGTCGGAGAGCGCGGCATAGCCAATATTGTCGTAGTAGGGAGGGTCGGTGCTGACGAGAAGGCCGCGGGTGTCGTTCCAGGCACCGGCGGCATCTACTTGAAGTCCGTTACCGCCGCTTCCTGATGACTTTCCAAGTACTTCGATACAGTCAGCAACATAGCTGCCACAGGTAGCCCAAGCACCAACTGAATCACCGAGAATATTTGCTTCGGCGAAGTCCCAAACCATGGGAATAGCCTGACGACCGAAAAGGTGCATGACCTTCTGGTTACTGGAATTCCATGTGCAGAGTGCGTTGTTGAAATCAGCACAGCGGTCAAGCGCCAGTGCCAAGAACGTGGTGATTGTCTTGGCGTAAACATCGGCTTCCGCATCCGAAATCCCGGCCTTTCGAGCATCCGCGAGTACATCCTGGCGGACATCTTTCACCAAATCGCTCAGAGTTACCATCGCCGTTAGCTGGCGGGGTGAAAACATCTTGTAGTGTTTATTCATGCCGTATAACTGTACGCGGAACCCTAACGCCTTTTCCGGTACATCACTGTCGGGATACCCATCTACACAAGCGATTTCTGCCACGCCCTCATGATCAGGAACTGGAGATACGTAGGTTCTCCCTCGAGACAATTCTGCAACAATTGCCAAAAGGCGGAATCCAATCCGCCCGGCCTTGCCTTCTGAACGGATGTGATCGAAAGGGATAGGAGCGTCAGTCAATAAACATGTTCCTCCATTACGATTTACGGTTCCCTTTGCTGGATTGAAATTCCCGGATGGTTTACCAATTTTAACTCTAAACCCGTACTCCAAGGTGTCCTTATTTATAACAGGCTCTACATATGCGCGGCCACTCTTATCCTTTGTACTAAGCCAAAAGGAACGAACTAGCGGCACATGCGCGCCCTGTGCCGCCGGATTCGGGCTGGCCACCGTCCGCGCCCACAACCAGGCGATCACGTTTGCCTCCCGCCCCCCGTATTCCTTGGGCAGCTTAACCTTCGGGTAGAGATGGCCAATTTTCTGAATGGCGCGTTCCCGAATCAGATTCCCGTAGTAGCGGACATCCTCGGCGAGCCCTGCCGCCCCTGTCCAGCCGGTCTTGCGCAGGGCATTGCGCCGCACTTCCGGGTTGACCGGCGGGCGGTCCAGCCAGCGAGGCACGAGTTCCAGATTGCATTTGTTGAGAAGCACTGCAACCGGGTTGAGGTCGGCCGCATGAGCCTCAAACCCCAGCCGCGCCGCCTCGAGCGGAATGGACCCGCCGCCGGCGAAGGGATCAAGCACCGGCGGTAGCTTGCCGCCGGTGTGTTTTAGCATTTCCTCGCGGGCTTTGGCGTACACATCAGGCCGCTCGTGCAGTTTCTTCTGCATCAGTTCGCGCACGATGTCGAAGAGACGCTCGCGCTCCGCATTCTGGGCTTCCTCGGTGGGGAACTTCTCCGGATGCGACGAC
>JAKQOG010000111.1 GCA_029565395.1 Candidatus Hydrogenedentota bacterium
CAGAAGCCGCATTTTTAAATTTGGGCGGCAGGCCCATGATTTACTACACCATGGCCGCGTTGGACAAATGTCCGGAGATTGACCGGATAGCCGTAGTGGCCAACAAGGAGCGCTTGCTTGAAATTCAACGCATGGTGGGCATGTTCGGTTTTACGAAGGTGCGAAAACTGATTGCCGGCGGGAAATTACGGGCCGCCATTATCAAAACGTCTTTGAAAGTCATGGAAGAGCCGGATGGCTTGGTGACGATTCTCGAGGCCACGCGTCCTTTGACCAACACACAGGTGATTGGGGATTGTGTGAAAAAGGCGCGGCGTCATGGGTGTGCCCAGGCGGCGTCGGCTGTGCAAGGGGTGGTCAAAACGGCGTCCAAGGCTGCGCCCGTGGTGAAAACATATGCCGGAGAGCCGCTGTGGGTGATGCAAGGGCCGCTGGTTTGCGGCATTGGCATGCTGGAGCAGGCCATGGAACAGGCGGAAACGCGCAAATTGAAATATCATGATGAGGCCGACTTGCTGGAACAATGCGGACATGAGATCCGTGTTTCGCCGGATTCGCCATGGAACATGAAAATTACGAGTTCGGATGATTTGGGGATTGCCGAGGGGTTGTTGCGAGTTGGAGTGAATGCCACGGAAGCGGAATAGGAGCGAGGGTTGTGGGTCACGAGGGATCGCGCCAAATCGTCCGCATGGATGTGAGCTTCAAGGGCTGCGTTCAAGGGGTCGGATTCCGATATACCGCTGTATCCATCGCGGTTATACGCCGGATTTCCGGTTTTGTTCGCAATGAACCGGATGGATCGGTCGCCTTAAGCGCCGAAGGTGAGCGGGAGGATTTGCTAGCGTTTCTTTCCGACCTTCAATCCTCGCACGTATCGCGTTATATTGATCATTTGAATGTGAGCTGGCGCGAGGCGGGGGGAACGTTTCGCGGATTCGTGATTGCCAGATAATCACGCTCTAAAATATAATACGCTATAGTTGAATGGATGGTTATGAGGAGAACGGTTAATGAGCAATGTCATGATCCAGGGGATTATTTCACGCAGAACGATCCGAAAATTTGATGGGCGGGACATTTCAGAAGACGTCATGGAGGATTTATTGAAGGCGGGCATGGCTGCGCCCACCGCCTTTGATGCGCGCCCCTGGCATTTTGTAGCCATTCAAAACCGGGCAATGATGAGCAGTCTCGCCGCCGCCATGCCCGGCTGCGAAATGTGCGCTCAAACCGCCTCGGCGGTACTGGTGTGCGCGGACGCGTCCACCGAAAAATTACCGGGGATTTGGGTGCAGGATTGTTCGGCTTGCTCGCAAAACATTCAATTGGCGGCCCATGCGCACAGCCTTGGCGCTGTTTGGCTGGCCATCTATCTGGTGGAGGAGCGTGTTCAGGCTGTTCGGTCACTGCTCAGTATTCCGATGGCGATCACGCCTTTTGCGCTGATTGCCGTGGGATATCCGGCGGAATCCGGTGCGATGGTGGACCGATTTTTGCACGACCGAATCCATCGCGACAGATGGTAGGGCAAAGCGGATCAAACCAGCTTGAGATCGGGGCCGCCCCGTCCGGGGACCACGATTCGGGAGGCTTGCTCACGGCGCATGGCCTCGGCTTCACGCACCATTTCCTCGACCGCCGTGTGGACGGCTTGGGGAAATTTGAGTATGGCGTCTTCCAGCGATGCCGCCTCCACGGGGGCTTGTACGGG
>JAKQOG010000289.1 GCA_029565395.1 Candidatus Hydrogenedentota bacterium
TCCCGCAAAAAGCGTTAAAGAATCTGCCGGTAATGATGGAAACGTTGCATAACCCCCATTCCCCCCAAAACCACCTGAGCCACCGACTTGACCCTGACTGGCATAACCTCCCCCTGTCCCAGGACCCCCAGAAGTGCCCTCTGCACAACTACTCCATCCACCACCACCACCAGAACCTGGTCCACCTGCACCACCACCACCATTACCATAATTCTGTATACTTTGAGGTGAGCCCTGTCCCCCTGGAGTGCCAGACGTCCCATTATTGCTGCCAACATTGAATCCAAGGGCACCAACAGCTCCTGGCCCTCCTAATCCGCCAGCTACTGGAGTTGCTCCATTATCTCCATTGCTGCCGCCAAAACCAGGATTACCCACCGACCCACTCCCGTTAAAGCCATCACCGCCTGCCCCCCCAGGCCCCCCTACGCCTCCTGGGCGCCCAGAACCGCCACCTCCACCAGCGCTTCCCGTGCCTCCTCCACCGCCTGCTCCGCCTGCTCCGCCGCCAAATTGACCCGCCGGAACCATAAAATTCGTGCCAATATAAATATCGCCCGTGGCGGCCAACGATAAGGGACGGCTGCCCACCAGCGTCACGGACACGCCACTTCCGAGATTGATATCCCTGAAATCAAACACGCATACACCACCGTCTTCCCGGCCATTTTTTTCCGCTACGGCGCCGGTTATCTTCATATTGGTCGTATCGATGGTAATCGCGCCGCTGGAAACGATCAGATCGCCGTCAAGTCCCGTGCTCACATAGATATCAGCCCAAGCCGGGGACATAAGAAACACGCATGCAGCGCTGAATATCCACCACGCGGTCATTCCTCTTTTCATAATAGTATTCCCTTGTTGCATAACCCGTCCCTTGTCATGCCCGCCCAGGGCCTCCAATTTATAATACACACCCGTATTATACACGGAATCTATTCTGCCTCAAGCGCCAAATTGCGCGTGACCAGAGGAATTCCCGGCCACGCGCAAAGAACTTCGACTTTATATCTCTCAATTTGTGCAGAAACCGTCTTCACTCTGTGCACAGGGCTGATAGCCCCCGGCATTGTACAACTGAATCACACGGAGCAATTCACCCAAGGACAGCGCCCAATACGGTTCCGAGTAGTCCGCGGAATGCCGCGCGCACTCTTGTGCGCCGGCGCCCGGACCAAATCCATCTTCCCCGGCCACATCACAATGATATCCGGAGGAATTATACAACTGGACCACCCGGAGCAATTCGGACAACTCCATTATATAGTCTTTATCCACGTCAGCCGAATGCACTGTGGAGACTATTTCGCCTTCTTGCTCCACCGCGCCTTCGCTGGGCGTTGCCTCGCCTTCATTCTCCGTCTCGCCTTCGCTCACCGCCGCCACCGTCACTGTAATCACCGCCTTCACTGAACTCACGCCGGTCGCCGGAGCCTCCACATTGTCCGCCGCACGGAATACAACTTCGTAGTTGCCAACGGTGGATGGCGTCCAGCAATAGACGCCCGTGCCATCGCCCGCATCGGTAAAGACGGCGTCTTCCGTTTCCGGAACACTGGTCATGGAAGCATCCAGACCAATCCGTCCGCCTTCCGGATCCACCGCATTCACGCGGATGGTTATGCTCTCGCCCACATGGGCGGCAACTTCCTCGCCAGGATCCAGAACAAGCATTGGGGGCTGGTTCGCGGCCTTCACCACGATTTCCGCGGTCAACCCGCTGCTCTTGCCGGCCTCGCCTTGTTCGGAAGCTTGAATATCGAGATGATACGTATTTCCTGCCGATTCCGCCCCCGGCGTCCAGGTAAACAAGCCTTTGCCCGGTTCAAGAAGCGCAAACACGCCATTGTTTCCATCCGGCAGATCCCGCGGTTCCACGGTGAGATCCACCACGGCGCCTTCGGGATCCACTGCCGCAATATCGATGGTCAGCGGTGATCCGGCATAGGCCGTTTTGGGTTCAATGGGAACAATCACCGGAGGCAGATTGGGCGTTTCCACCGTGATGGCAATCGTTTGCATGTCACTCAACGGGCATATCCGGTCCGCATCCGTCGCGATAAAGGTCACGCCATAGGATCCCGCATCGCCCAATTCCGGCGTCCAGGTAAAGGTGGCGGTCCCATCATCATTATTTCTAATCACCGCATTGCAGCCCACGGGCAAATTGCTGGTGAAACGATACGATACCACCCCGCCATCATCCACGGCATTCAGGGCAATCGTCACCGTTTCTTTCTCTACGGTTTCGCGGGAACCCACCTCGTCCATTACAGGCGCGGAATTGAATACTGCTCCGCTTGGAACGAGGGTTGTCCACACTTCCGCCTTGGCCGCTTTCTTCCCAACGGACTTCGGACGCACCACCGGCATCACCACAGGCGCGGCATCCTTCTGGACTGACCCAATGGCTACATTCTTGATCAGGGGCGCGCCCGGCGCATGCCAAACCACTACCTGGTCATAACCTTCAAATTGATCGCCAAATCGAAGCACTTCGATCGGGGATGGGTCGGATGGCAATGCACTTTCCACGTCTTCCTTGTTCCAGTATTCATCCACATAGAACCCAGACGTGTCCGGACCTCCCACCAGAGTCGGAATGAGTGGCACGCGCAGATCCGCCTCGTACGGACTGGAGGCGGCTAAGACTGCCTCGTTGTTGACTGCGCCGCTTTCAATGTTGTCGGTAAACGTCGGACGGACCAATTCCCGGAACATGGGCCCCATGCCGGAAATCCACGTAAACTTGCCCAAGTACTCATTGCCCAGCTTTGCATTGCGATGGGTATCACACCGAACCACCAGTTTCTTCGCCAGAATAATGCCGCCTTGGATTTTTACCATGCCGGGAGTGCCCAAACCACCCTCGCCGCCCATGCCGCCGGCACCACCGGGACCACCCACGCCACCGCGTCCGCCTGAACCACCCGCACCGCCATCGCCGCCATGCCCGCCACTCACGATTAGGAACGGTTGGCCAGGCAACCCGGCGGTGTGACCATCCAGCACATACACGGCTTCGGCCCCTGAGGCTCCAGCCATGCCCGCCGCGCCCGCAGTGCCTTCGGCAGGATCGCCCGCCGAGACATCAATCGTCGCGTTATTCCGGAATCGTGCCAGACCGCGCGCGGATAATATCACCGCACCGCCGCCATTGCTCCCGTTGCCGCCTTGACCGCCCACGCCGCCATTGCCACCCGCGCCGCCAGAGCCGCCCTCTTGTCCATTGCCGCCCCGGCCACCCATGCCGCCGTGCAGGAGATACGGTTGTTCGAGATACGTAATAGTCCCGCCACCGCCGCCGCCGCCGCCGCCGCCGCCGCCACCGCCGCCGCCACTGCCGCCCACGCCGCCACTGCCGCCACCGCCGCCGCCGCCGCCACCGCCGCCATTGCCCGCCGCCAAGGCCAGGGTATTGGGATCAAAGACGAATGTTGCATCTTCTCCCCGGCTCCCTGTGCCGCCTTCAGCGCCGGCACTACCCGTCACTCCGGTTAATCCTGCAGCTCCGTTGCTTCCAGCCTGACCCGGTTCTCCACTGGCCAGAATGGCGCCTGCGCCACCCGCACCGCCATTTCCGGCCCCGCCGCCACCGCTGCCTTCCACCGCATCCTGCTGAACGCCGCCTTGACCGCCGCCACCGCCTTGGCCGTTGCCAGTACTCTGGCCCCAGCCTTTGCTACCTGCCTCACCAAACATTCCGTTGGCGCCCCCATTTCCGGCGGCGCTCATGCCGCCGGCCATGCCCAACACACCATTCGCGCCTGCGTTGCCCGCACTGCACGGGCCGCCGCCAAATCCTGATTCACCCGCCGCGCCACCTGTGCCGCCTGTGCCACCCGCGCTGCCCGCGCCGCCATCCTGGCCAAAACCGCCTGCACCGCCAAAACCGCCGCCACAGCGCCCGGCTTCTTTTCCAGAGGCATCCATGGAGGCGCCCCACAAAATATCGCCGCGCGCGGCTATGGCCAGCGGTCGCTGCCCATGCACCGTCACAACCACGCCGCCGCCGATATCCACATTTTCAAAATCAAACACGCACGCACCGAAATCTCCGCGGGCTTGCGCTTCATAGGAACCCGTCATCGTCAGCGCATCCGTATCAATATCCAATTTTCCCTCATCCAGCACCAGATTCCCATCGCTCCCATCACTCAAATAGAGCGGATACGGCGTGCTGATGCTCCATCCCGTGTATTCACATACCATCGGATCAGAGGCTTCATTCCAGTTCCCCACCGCGTCCTGCGCCACACTCCCCGGAATCCACGCCTTCACTTCTCCAGGATTGAACGAAATGAAATCAAAGTCATAATTGGCTTCAATCCCCGTGAAATACGCTATTCCGCCATTATCCGTGGCTACATCCGATACCCCCAGCCCAAACACCGGTTCGCTCGCCTCCACCACCACATGGAACGGATTCGCCTCGGTGGGACACTCAATTTCCGCGCGCACCGTAAACCGCGGCGCAACATGGTCAATATAATAGGTTGCACCGCCCTCAAAGGAACCATTCCCCGCCCCGGGGCCGCCAAAAGGATTTTCCGAAGCATCCCATATGGAATCATCATCCAGAATACGAAGGCCCAACGAGCCTTCTCCTGCGCCCGTAGACACACTAACAGTATAGCTCTTGCCCTTGCCACGCACTTCAAGCACTTGCGCGCCTGACAGCCCGGGGGCCATATCCACATCAAAATCCGTCGCATCCACGCCCGTCACCCGCTCATCAAACGTCACCATGAAGGTGACCGTGTCCGCATTGGTGGGGCTCTCCTCCGGAGCCTCGATGGCAACCACTTTCGGCGGCGTGACATCCGGAATATAGGGATGCAGCATCCAATCCATGTAATACTGCTGAATGCAATTCAACACCAGGCATCTGTATCCCTGCGGATTCAAATGGATACCATCGATTCCGCCTGCGGAAATATTCATCGCATCCGGCGAATTCGGATACGAAGGATACCCTCCGGGATACGGCCACCAATCCGTCGCCTCACTCCCAGGAAAGGGCGCAATCAGCGGAGGCAGACCCACCGTGCTATATCCAAATGCATACTGGCACAAACCGAAATTTTGAATGTAATGGCACCGGTTGGTATTTAAAGCAATATCCAGTTTTTCCCGGCCCAATTCGGCAAACGCGCCATTGATTTGCGCCGGGGACGGGAATCCAAGATACATCCACGACATCAACATCGACAGATTCCACCCGTGCCAGCCAGGATCCATCCCAAACAACAACTCTTCCCACCATTCCACGTCCGGAGCAATAAGCGAATCCCAAAGATTCAAATAGTCATAATCCACAATCAACACGCGGATATTCGGACGCACGGCAAGAATGTTGTCCACCACCTGCTGAACATCCATCTTGATCTTCTGCCATAACGCCTGCCGCTGCTCCGCCGTCATGCTTGCATGATATTGCATTAAGAAATCGATGCCCCCCGTGCTCAGATGAACCGTGTCAATCGTCGGATACGCCAGCAG
>JAKQOG010000153.1 GCA_029565395.1 Candidatus Hydrogenedentota bacterium
TTGGGTGGCGGCCCCCCGAATTTGGTGGCCGCGGCCACGTTACTCCCGCCCGCGCTCTGCCGAATTCTACGCCCGCGCTTAGCCGTTTTTACTGGCCGCGATCACCCGTTTTGACCAAGTGGCCGCGCCCGAAATATGCAATCTATGACGGGCCGACGACATGTAGATTTTGCTGAGAGAATGGGACTTGGTGATAGACCTCATTTTTGCCTAAATGTTTTGTGGAACTCCTACAGAGCAATATCAATTTGGGTAACATTGCATACCCAGGGTAGCGCAAGGCGCAACCCTGGGTGCGGCGCAACCCTGGGCTGGGTTGTTGAATTCCTTCGGAATAAAGGATGGTTGGATTATGCGTGTGACATTACACATCCAATGTATCCCTTCGCGCTACCCAGGATCCACCGTCCCCTCAGAACGCCTTCTCTGAAAGAGAGGCATAATCCAAAACCACTTGCGCAAAATAATTGGAAGGTGTACAGTACGGCATATTAAGGTGATAGACATTTTAAAGGCAAGGGGCTGATCATATGAAAACAAGCGATCTACTGGGACGTATAAATGAACGCTTTGCGTTCATTCGTGGTGAGATCGTGATGCAGTTTTTAGCTTGGGTTGGTAATAAGAAATGACAAGCACAATGAGTAGAATTAAAATATCGAAATATTCATATGTCTTTTTTCTGATCTTATTAATATTGGCAACGATCGATGGTTGTGCAACTGCTTCAAAAAATAGGCAATTAGTTAAAAATGTCTCAGATCGTGCAACTAATGGTATGCGTTTATTGCCAATAGATCCCCCACCTAATGTGGTATTAGAAGCTTATACAAGAAGCAAACAAAGTCATTGGATAGACAGTATTTTTAGCCAAGGAAAATTTGTCATATTAGACGATGAATCAGTATGGAAAATTGATTCAACTGAATCTGAAAAAACAAAAAGCTGGGTGAGAAATGAAAAAATTCTTATTTGTGAAGAAACATACAATGAATATATTTTTTATCACATGTTAAACATCGATTCCCAAAATAAAGTGCAGGCAGCATATATTGGACATTCAATATTACGAACACGGATTCAAGGTCATTATAACGGTTGGGAAGGTAACAATATTTACAAACTTGCAAATGGAAACGTCCTAAAACAGATGACTTATCAATACCAAAATCATTATTCCTATTCTCCAGAGGCTATTGTTATTAGCTATAGCGGTGCCTATTTTCTTCTCGTTGACGGAGTTAATGAGACGGTTGGAGTTATAGTCATTCAGTGATCGTTCTTAATTACAAAGAACAAATTGTACAGAATGGAATACAACTTATTTTTCAGGCTTTCCCACCCTTCTCCACCGGACGGAACTCATTCACCAATTCCTGCAAACGCGTGGTCAACGCACTTAACGCGGAATTCAACTCCTGGGTATCGGTATCATTCTGGCGCTGAAGGGCATGCAATTCCATGGCGAATTCATAGGCGGCCCGGAGTGCAAAGCCCTGAGTGTCGACACGGCCAAACACCCCTTCAATCTCCTTAATCTTCTCCGTAACCTGCTGCGCCACTTCCCGCGTCGTTTTCTCATTGATATACACCGGCACCGGCACGGTAACGTTAGCGATTTTCAAGTTAATGGTCTCAGGCATCCCAACCTTCTCCCCGGCCTATTCCCGGCGCAATTCATCCGACAATGCCTTGGTATACTCCAATACCGTTCGCGTACGTTCCTGCACTTCCTGATGAATATCCCGCAACCGCTGATTTTCTTCCTGAAGCGCCTCGAATTCCTTCACCGAATTTTTCATCGTGGTGATTTCCTTGCCACGGCTCCAATATTGCTTCAACAGACGCTCGTGCGCGTCCTGCGCTTCGCCCAATTGCTCCCGGGAACGTTCCAGCGAGGTATGCAGGTCATCCACCAATGCATCCAGCCGCTTCAGATACGTTTTCACCCGGTCATTCACCGCAATTCAGCCTCAAACGCCGTTTGGAGTTTCCGCACTATTTTATCCATCGCCTTTTGCGTCTCTTCATCTGTGAGGGTTCGTTCGCCAGACTGGAACATCAGGCTCAACGCCACGCTCTTCTTCCCTTTCGGCACCGGTTCTCCAGTGTAGATGTCGAAAAGATTCACCTGCTTCAGATTCTTACCGCCATTGTCATATACCGCCTTCATCAAATCCGCTACGGGGACGGAAGCATTCACCACGACGGCCAAATCACGCAAGGACGGTGGAAACGCCGGAATTTCCTGGAACTGATTCGCTTGTTGACCGCCCGATAATAACGGATCGAGATACAACTCCGCCACATACACCGTCTGTGCGATATCAAATGCCTTTAAAACCGGCGGGGCAATCTTGCCCAGATATCCTATCGTTTGATTTCCAGTCACTATCACGGCGGACTGACCATGTTGGAATGGACCAAACTTCACTCCATTGAAAACCGCGTCCTGCCCGAAGAAATCCAAAACCGCTTCCACGCGCCCCTTAAGATCATAGAAATCCACGGAACGCTGCGGGGAACTCCAATGTTTCTCTTCCGTCCGGCCCATCAGCAGCATGCCCAGGCACAGGCGCTGTTCCGGCTGGTCCGCGCCATCAACAGGCCGGTATACCGGGCCAATTTCAAACACCGCCATGTCCGCGACACCGTGATTCACGTTGTACGACGCATTATTCATCAATCCGGGAATCATGGACGACCGCAACGTGGCCTGCTTTTCCGACAACGGATTCTGAAGCGTCACCATGTTCATGTACGAAGCATCTAATCCCGTGCGCTGCACGTCTTCCGGGCAACTAAAGGTCCATTGGTAAATTTCCGTGAGGCCCTGATCGACTAACTGACGGCGTAATTGGCGCACTTTGGCTTCATAGGGCGCAAACACCATTTCACTTTGCCGCACCTGCGGCAACGACACCCGCAAATTATCATATCCATACAAACGCGCCACTTCTTCAATCAGATCCACCTCCATCGAAACATCCGGACGCCAGGTCGGCGCCTTGAATGTGGCGGATTCATCATCGCTTTTCACCCTCTCAAACCCGAGTCTTAGTAACGCGTCCCGCTGGGTTTCCTCGGGGATATCTGTTCCAATCAAGAGATTGCACCGGGCATAGCGCAACCGCACTTCCCGTACTGGAATTCGATTAGGATATTCATCCAACAGACCTTGAGCAATTTCCGCGCCGCCCAACTTCTGCATCAAATCGGCCGCGCGGTTGATGGCATAGACCGCCATCTCCGGATCGGCCCCGCGCTGGAACCGCTGCGAAGCCTCCGTCGCCAAGCCCAATTGCCGCGACGTGCGCCGGATGGACGCAGGAGTGAAATAGGCACTTTCCAGAAATACATTCTTCGTGTTCTCATCCACTTCGCTGTCCCCGCCGCCCATGATGCCCGCCACCGCCTGCGGCTCTTTGGCATCCGCAATCACCAGCATGTCCTCCGCCAGCGTCCGTTTTTCACCGTCCAGCGTCGTCATGATTTCGCCCGGTTTGGCGCGCCGCACCACAATCCGGTTCTCGCCCAGTTTGTCATAGTCAAACGCATGCAGGGGATGCCCCGTCTCCAGCAGCACGTAGTTGGTAATGTCCACGATATTATTGATGGGCCGCTGTCCCGCCGCGATCAGGCACCGGCACATCCATTCCGGCGACGGCTTGATCGTCACATTCTTCAATACGCGCCCGATATACCGCGGGCACAGATCCGGATCTACAATCGTCACGGAAGATAGACTGCTGGCAGGCGTGGTGGATTCCGTCATTGTTATCGCCGGAATACGAACGGTTTTCCCAAAAAGTGCGGCCACCTCCCGTGCAACGCCGATCATGCATGCCCAGTCGCCCCGGTTCGGCGTGATGGAAACTTCAAAGATCACATCATCCAGCCCCAGCAATGTCTTGGCATCCGCGCCCAAAGGAGGCTCACCTTCCAGAATCAGCAATCCGGTGTGATCCTCCCCCATGCCCAATTCACGCGCCGAACACATCATCCCCTGCGATTCGATGCCGCGCATCTTGCGCCGTCCAATCTCAAAACCACCGGGCAGTTTGGCTCCGACAACCGCCGTAGGCACATAATCGCCAGGCTTCATGTTTTTTGCGCCGCACACAATCTGCAACGGCTCCGCCTTGCCGATGTCCGTCTTGCACACCACCAGTTTATCCGCATCAGGATGCGGGTCGATGGACAGAATCTTCCCCACATAGACATCACTGATTTCCGCGCCTGGGCGTTCAATCGCCTCTATTTCCAAGCCAAGCATGGTGAGCTGATGAGCCAGCTCCTCGGCGCTGATGTCGATGTCCACGTATTCTTTCAACCAATTTAATGAAACGCGCATTTCTCCACTCTCCGCGATAAAGATCGTTAGAACTGTTCCACAAATCTCATGTCATTTTCATACAGATGCCCGATGCTGCTGATGGCGTGGCGCAACATGGCAATGCGGTCCACACCCAGCCCGAAGGCATACCCGGTATATTTCTCCGTATCATACCCGGCATATTCATACACCTTCGGATTCACCATGCCGCAGCCCAGGATTTCCAGCCAGCCACTGTTCTTGCACACCCGGCAGCCTTTCCCCTGGCATACCGTACAGGAAATATCCACTTCCGCCGACGGCTCCGTGAAGGGAAAGAAACTCGGGCGGAAGCGAACTTGTGTGTCTTTGCCGAAAAATCGGTGTACAAACATCATCAAGGTTCCCTTGAGGTCCGCAAACGTCACGCCTTCATCCACCAACAACCCCTCAACCTGATTAAACATGGGGCTGTGGCTCGCATCATAATCCACGCGATACACCCGCCCCGGCACCACCACCGCGACCGGCGGCTGGGTCTTTTCCATCACACGCATCTGCACCGGTGACGTGTGGGTGCGCAACACCACGCCTGGTTTTACAAAAAACGTATCATGCGAATCACGCGCAGGATGGTCCGCCGGAATGTTCAAGCTCTCAAAATTATAATATTCCGTCTCTACATCCGGCCCTGCCGCCACCTGAAATCCCAACTCAAAGAAAATCTCCAAAATATCGTCCGTCACCTGATTGATCACATGCATATGGCCCTTGCGCGGACGCCGCCCCGGCAAGGTAAGATCCACCGCCTCGCTGGCGGCCTTTTGTTGTTCCGCTTCGGCATCCAGGACCTCCTTGCGGGCGTCAATCGCATCCGAGATGGCATCCCGAACCTTATTCGCCGCCTGGCCCAACACCGGGCGCTCTTCCGGCGAAACCTGGGACAATCCGCGAAGAATCTCCGTGATTTTCCCTTTGCGGCCCAGATATTTAACCCGGGCATCTTCCAGGGCTCGCAGATCGCTTGTCTTGGCCACTTCTTCCAGCGCTGTACTACGGAGCGCCTCAATTTGCTCTTTCATCGTCTTAGATTCCTTACCCTTCCTGTCCTGGCGCGCCCTATGCACCGGTACCGGTTCGCATGGCGCACCCTACTCAAATAATGCGCGCCCTATGCGTACCTGGGTCGCGCCTTCTTCAATCGCTATCTCAAAATCATCCGTCATGCCCATGGAAAGTTCACGCAATCCATGCGCTTCCGCTAACTGCCGAAGTCCACGAAATACCGACCGTAACACCACCTCGGGAGCATCCAGTGGAGCCATGGTCATCAATCCCTCCACCATCAACCGATCAAAACCCTTCAAAACGCCCAAAACAGACCCCAGTGATTCTGGATTAAATCCGTGTTTTTGCGTTTCACCCGATACATTTACTTCAAGGAGCACACGCAGGCGTTTGTCCAGTTCCTCACATCGCCGTTGCAACACTTCGGCCAGTTCCACACGGTCTACGGAATCCACGGTATCAAAAAACGCTGCCACGTCGCGAGCTTTACGCCGTTGAATACTGCCAATCATGTGCCAGCACACCGATGTTCCAATTTGTTCCAACTTGGGCCGGATCTGCTCCACCCGGTTCTCGCCGAAATCCATTATGCCCAACTCCCGAAGAACCGCAATTTCTTCCGGGCCAACGGTTTTCGTCACCGCTACCAAGCAAACCTCCCCGGCACGGCGGCCAACACGCTCCGCCGCCGCTGCTATCCGCTGCCGGATAGAAAAAACACTCCGTTCTATTCGCTGGCGGGGAACCGTCAAGAAAACCTCCACATACATCGGGTTGCTGGTTTGGTCTCATATAATAGGACGCTGCGCTGGACTGTTTCAAGCTTCTGGATATCATGATGGGCAAATAGTTGCGCTTCCACGGTCGAATCCGCTATAACATTAACGAACGGTAGGTAGAATATACCGCCGCCGAATAAACCTGAATAAGCACAAGGAGAGGGATTTAACATGTCGGAAGAACTCACCGCTAAATTTGAGCAGGCCAGCAAGGATGTGACGCAACTTTCAGAAGCGCCGGACAATATGCAGAAACTGCGCCTCTACGCGTTGTATAAGCAAAGCACGGTGGGCGATTGCACCGGCGCCCGCCCGGGCATGATGGATTTTGTGGGCAAGGCCAAATACGATGGATGGAAAGCTCTGGAAGGCACATCAACCGATGAAGCCAAGCAAATGTACATCGACTTCGTCGAAGAGCTGAAAGCCGCGGACAAGAAATAGCCTCATAATCAGATAAAAATCCGCTTTTCTTTGTTTCTTTCTTTTCTCGTGAAAAGAAAGAAAAAGAGTCCAAAAGAAATTCGGGGAAATCGGTACATGCCGATTTCCCCGAAATATTTTTTTATTGGGGGTTATTTCTTCTTTGCTGCTTTGCGCGGGGTTTCAATGGCGGCTTGTGCAGCCGCGAAACGCGCGATGGGCACCCGGAACGGGCTGCAGCTCACGTAATTCAAGCCGACACGATGGCAGAATTTGACAGAGTTGGGTTCGCCGCCATGTTCGCCGCAGATGCCGCACTTCAGCATGGCACGGGTTGAACGGCCACGCTGTACGGCCATATCCACCAACTGGCCAATCCCTTCCTGATCCAGGATTTGGAACGGATCGGCGGGTAGAATGTCCTTCTGCAAGTAGATAGGCAGGAAACCGCCCACATCATCGCGGGAATAGCCAAAGCCCATTTGCGTAAGATCATTGGTGCCGAAGCTGAAAAATTCAGCGGTCTGTGCAATCTGATCGGCCACCAGTGCGGCGCGTGGAATTTCGATCATCGTGCCGACCATATAGTTCACCTTGATTTTGCTCTGCTTGGCGACATCCGCCGCAACTTGGTGAATAATTGCAACCTGATGTTCCAGTTCTTTCTTCGTACCGACAAGGGGAACCATGATCTCCGGAAGCACTTTAATCTTTTTCTTGGTTAGTTCCGTGGCCGCTTCCAGAATGGCCCGCGCCTGCATCTCGGTGATTTCCGGATAGGCGATGCCCAGACGGCAGCCGCGGTGGCCCAGCATCGGATTAAATTCGTGCAGGGATTCCACACGCGTACGGATGTCTTCCGGAGCCACCTTGCACAGTTTGGCCAGATTGTTCAGTTCCTCCGGATCCTCCAATAAGCTACCCACAAACTCATGCAGCGGCGGGTCTAGAAGACGAACCGTTACCGGCTTGCCTGCCATCGCCTTGAAGATGCCGATGAAATCCGCTTTTTGGAACGGCAACAGCTTCATGACCGCTTTGCGGCGTTCGGCCTCGTTCTGCGACAGAATCATCTGCCGCATATAGAGAATGCGTTCCGGCTGGAAGAACATATGTTCAGTCCGCGCAAGCCCGATGCCTTCCGCGCCGAACTTCACGGCAATCGCCGCATCTTCCGGACGTTCCGCATTGGTGCGGACATTGATCTGGCGGATGGCGTCCGCCCATTGCATGATTCTCTTATACCATTTGTTCGCTTCGGGATTGGCCGGAAGAACGGGTAACGCCGAGACGTACACTTTTCCCGCGGAACCGTTCATGCTCATCCATTCGCCTTCCTTGATCACTTGTCCGCCAACGGACACTTGCTTTTTAGCCACGTCGATATTCAGCGCACCGCAACCAACGATGCAGCATTTTCCCCAACCGCGCGCAACCAGCGCAGCGTGCGAGGTCATGCCTCCCTTCGCGGTAAGAATGGCTTCCGCGGCATGCATGCCGTGCACGTCTTCCGGAGAGGTTTCATTGCGTACCAGGATAACCTTCTTGCCTTTTTCCTTCCAGGCTTGGGCATCGTCCGCCGTGAAAACCACTTGTCCAACCGCGCCGCCCGGTCCCGCCGGCAGGCCTTTTGCCAAAACATGAGCCTTTTTCTCAGCAGCCGGATCCAGCATCGGATGCAGAAATTCATCAAGTTGTTCCGGGCGCACGCGCATGATCGCAGTGTTCTTGTCAATCAGCTTGCTTTCCGCCATTTCCACCGCCACGCGGACTGCTGCAAAACCGGTGCGTTTGCCGGTACGGGTCTGGAGCATGTACAGCAAACCATCTTCGATGGTGAACTCAATGTCCTGCATATCTTTATAGTGCTTTTCAAGCGTATTGCGAACATTCACCAATGCCTTATAGGTCTTGGGCCATGCTTCTTCCAGAGATTTAATATGCTTGTTGTCCTCGGTCTTCGTTGCTTTGTTCAAGGGGGAGGGAGTGCGGATACCCGCTACCACATCCTCGCCCTGCGCATTTACCAGCCACTCACCGTAGAATGCATTCTCACCGGTTGCGGGATTACGCGTGAATGCTACGCCTGTAGCCGAGGTATCACCCAGATTGCCGAAGACCATGGACTGCACATTGACGGCAGTGCCCCATTCATCGGGGATACCTTCAATGCGACGGTAGGCAATGGCACGCTTGCCGTTCCAGGATTGGAATACGGCCTTTATGCCTCCCCAGAGTTGTTCCATTGGGTCATCTGGAAAAGTCTTGCCCAAAGTGTCTCTTACGATCTTCTTAAATGCATCACACAGAATTTTCAGATCATGAGCGTCGAGTTCCGTGTCCTGCGTTACACCCTTCGCATGCTTCATGGCCTCCATCGCATGCTCCAACTTCAGCCGAACCCCTTGGCCTTCCGCCACTTCAATCCCCGCGGCTTTTTCCATCACCACATCGGCGTACATCATGATCAACCGCCGATAGGAATCAAAAACAAATCGAGGATTGTTTGTTTTTTCAATAAGGCCGGGAATAGTCTTGCTGCACAATCCCACGTTGAGCACGGTTTCCATCATGCCCGGCATGGACTTGCGCGCACCTGAACGAACGGATACCAATAAGGGATTTTTCACATCCCCGAACTTCTTGCCCATGGTCTTCTCCACCCGCGCCAGCGCCTGCTTCACTTCTGCCTCCAATGCTTTCGGCAGTTTGCCTTTGTTCGCATAATACTCCGTGCACACTTCCGTCGTTATTGTGAACCCTGCCGGCACCGGAATTCCCAGACTTGCCATTTCCGCAAGATTTGCCCCTTTCCCGCCTAGCAGGTTCGGCATGGAAGCTTTGCCCTCGGCTTTGCCCCCGCCAAAAAAGTACACATTTTTCTTCGCCATGATGGTAATTGCTCCTTAGTATCTTATGATGTGATAGGGTCCTCGTGCCGGGCTGATGATAACACCACATCCCTTCGGGCGTTACTACTACGCCGCCAGCCGAGGGGAATGTCAGAACACGCTCTGCCCGCTTGGCAAAACTGTCCATAGTATACACTTTATTCGGAAAAGGTGCAAACTGTGGAGTGTGCGAGATAAAGAAGGCATCCAGTGCCTCTGAGTGAACAACTGCCCGTGTGGCAGTGTTCAAGCAGTGTTCAATCAGGAGGCATTTGCGAAATAGGCCTTTTTC
>JAKQOG010000155.1 GCA_029565395.1 Candidatus Hydrogenedentota bacterium
CTCGTCCACTGGGAGAAAAAAGGCCCTGTGCTCGATTTCGGCAAACCTGGCGAAGAAGATTCCGCATCTGCATCGTATGGCGTGACGTATTTCGATGGAAAAACGTGGCATATGTATTATCTCGGTACACCACACACCACCCCAGCGCCCAATTTCATCCCCGCGTTCCCGTACCTCACCATGAAAGCCCACAGCCATTCCCCCACCGGCCCCTGGATCAAACAACGCGACGTGACGCCCTTCCACTGCATGCCCAACACCTATTACGACGTGACTGCGAGTCCTGGACACATCATCCAGCAAGGCGATGAATACCGGATGTTCTTCAGCGCGGCATCCAACGACGACAAAGGCACTCATCGCACCATCAGCATCGCGCGCACCAAGGATCTCAATGGTCCCTGGAGCCTCGACCCCGAACCCATTGTGTCCCCCTTGGAACAAATCGAAAACACTTCGCTCTATTTCGAACCCGCTAACCAAACATGGTTCCTCTTCACCAACCACATCGGCCTCGATAAAGGCGAATATACCGATTCCGTCTGGGTCTATTGGACCAAGGATCTCGATGTATGGGATGCCAAGAACAAGGCCATCGTGCTCGACAGTGAAAACTGCACCTGGAGCAAGAAATGCATCGGTCTCCCCTCCGTTGTCAAAGTCGGAAACCGTCTTGCCGTCCTCTATGATGCTCCCGGCGGCGACAGTACCAGCCACATGAAACGCGATGTCGGCCTCGCGTGGCTGGAACTGCCCTTGATCCCGCCGCAACAATAGGCAGAAATAGTATCACGTTATATCAAACTCAAGCGGTTAAGGCAGCGCCCGTTTCCAAATGCGATCTTTTAGAAAATCTCCCCGTCACCTGTTCCGAACAGATTTCAGAGCTACTTCCATTCATTTGCAAAATCATCCGGTTGTGATGGCTCGTATCATTCCATCTCGTCACCCAAAATCCGGGAGAACAATGCCCGGATATTTTCGAACCGGCCGGTATTCCATGAGCATTGAGCCCGGAGATTCGCTAATATTCAAAACGATGGAGCGTAAGTCGGCGCCTTTCATTTTTTTCGGAGGCGCGGGCGTGTACCCAGTGGATAGGGTTACCTCATAGTCCGCATCAGCGTCGAGTTCGTTTAGCGCGCAGGTGAACTCAACGAGAGGGGATTCATGCCTGCGAAAGGCTATCACCATGCCATCGCCTTCGGCGGGGCGGTGATACTGCCGCACGTGCCAGTCTTTTGGGTTGGTGGTGACGTCCGTTAACGGGTATAAATTGCCAAAATAGTACTTGCGGATACGCTTGCCTTCCGCTATGGCAGCGCGCAACAGTTCGCGCGGATACTCCGCGGGGCGGGTGTCTTCACAGAAGGAAATGCCGGCATTGAATCCGCTGCGGAAGTTATACGGATCGGCACCCATTTGCCCGCTGACGTTGAATGGCACGTACCGGCTCAGCCCGCCGGTCATCACCTGGTTTTGTAATGCCGCTTGATGAAAATTCTTATTCAGGAGCGGCGTGATGGTGGCATCGGTCCGCCACAGCGGAATCGCGCGCGCACACAACTCCAAATCGATGCGCCCGCCGCCGGAGGCGCAATTGTCAATCGCGATATCCGGATGTGCGGCGCGCATATCATCCCACCACCGGTACAGCCCTTCGACGTATCGAATCTCCGCCATGCCCACTCGATCCGGACCAGCGGCGGCATCAAGTTTTTGCCATAATGGCGTATAGGACACTGCATTATCGATCCGCACCCAGCTTAGTCCGTACGCGTCAATCAAGCCGCCAATATAATCGGTGATATACTGCCGGGCCTCCGGAACACCAAGGTTAAACATTCCCCAGCCGCCATCGTCCGGCAACACCACCCATTCGGGATGTTCGGCGGCCATCAGTGTTCCCGGACATATCCGTTCCGGTTCGAACCACAAGAGAAACTTCAACCCCGCACGATGCACCGCCTCCGCAACAGGCTTCAACTGATTCGGAAAGCGGGTTGAATTAAAGCCCCGCTCCACGGGCACTACGTAATTGCCCACCTTTGGAAAATCGTCTTTTCCATAGTAGGCGTCATACCAATAGCACTCAAATCCAAGATCCTTTCCCGAATCCAGGTGTGCCAGGGCCAAGGCTTCCGTGCATTTGTCCATTTCGTAAAACGCGGTACTCAGATGGGCTATCGGCGGAACCACCACTTCCCCGCGCACCCTGGGCACAATATGGCGAATCATCATGGCCCGCCAAAGGTTGGTGGCCCGGATCTCATCCCCGCCAGACCATTGCATCATCAAAATGCGCAGCGTACGTATCGATTCACCCGGATGCAGCGCCAAATGCATGTTCTGCATGCCCGCCTCCACCGACACCGTCCCGTCGCGGTTCTCCACCGCCGCGCTCCATTGACCGGTCCAGCCGATGCCCACCACCGCCCCGCCGCCATTCCATTGCACATTGAAAAACGGGCAGGCGCCCAATGATGACCGCCCGGCATTGGGTGCAAATGCATGGCGCTGTCCCGGCAGCACCGGCTCGCTGAACGGGAGCCAGTCATCCACACCACAGGTACTGCGCAGACTGTGGAAGGTTACAGGCTTGCCTGCTTCACAGGGGAAAAACACATTCAACACACGCACTTGTTCCAAAATAGGTGTGTCCGCACTCCCGGTGTTGGTGAAATGGACCGTCCAATCAACCCCAGGATGATCCGTAAACGCGGTGGCAACGGCACGCACTTCCAGTTTTGTGTCGGGATCGGTGAAAATGAGCGACCTGCGCTGTCCATCCTCGATGGAATCCACCTCAACACGGCGTTCCCACGACGGCAACAGCATATGGGAAGGGCGTCCGCCATACATGAAGGAAAAGGGACATCCTGCATGATCCGAAAAGGCACGATCCGCCCACGCAAGATTGGTTTTAACATCGTCAGAAACCGAGCACAAAACAGCAACCATCATCATCGTAATTACAGAAATCATTGTCACCCTTTCTCAAACAAGGCATCGTGGCAAGCTGATCGTGTCATCAAAGGACACCACGACCGCCAATAACTTGTAAAAATACTACCATCTACAAAGTGCATGTGAATCGCTTATGCGCTCCACATATTCTTGGGTCTATTAAATCTCCTTGTATATTTCCACCGCATAGACCGGCACCGGTTTTTCGGTCTTGATCGTTAATTTGGAAGCGTTCTTGGCGAATAGCCGCCAGGTTACCCATCGGGGCCTGCACACAGCATCCGTAAGCGACTCTTTCCCTGCGGAGAGGCTCACTGGTATTGAGGCGGCATAGTCCATCCCCGCCGTGCCCATTTTCACGCGGATCAGCATCCGGCCTTTGGTGGAAACATCAAGTGCAAGGGCGGCTTCCCCCGTAACCATGCGGAATTTCTCTTTTCCAGCTTCCTCCACCTTGCCCCAGCCCCTTTCCCCATCAGGGAGGCTATCCAGGCTGATGGACGATACGGGCTCATAGAACTTGCCCTGTAATCCTGATGCCCAGATGTCCACATAGGGCTCCTTCACTTCCGCAATCGATTCGGCGACCGGGTATTTCAAACGTTCGCCGGTGATGAGCTTAACGAGCCTTCCGACGGTAAATGCCGCCCAAACACGGACCACCGGCATCTTTCCGGGAGCGTCAAGCGGCCCCGCGAAGAAACGCTGTTGAAGATCGTCCGCTTCAAGGTAGAGATCCCGGAGTTCATCGTCTTTCAGCAAGTCTTCCCCACTAGAATTATTCCACCCCCTTATGTACCCCCGCGCAAGATAGACGGAACAGAAGCCGTACGTGTCATACCCCAGCCATCGGAGCCGCTCCGGAGCCCATTTCGCCGCAAGTGGCGGAAGCAGCCTGGCAAGCTTATCCCGCAGCCGTTGGGCTTCCAGGCGCATGGCGTCCGGATAGTCAATCGCATATACCCAGCCATGGCACACAAACCGTAGATGGTTGCTCACCGCAAAAGGCGGATCGGGCCGCATTTCATCCGCCATATAGCAGGCCCCGGCGTCATACTCGTCAAACAAGCTTTTTGCCATCGGATAGAGCTCTGCGTCCGCTATTTTCCGGGTCGCCGCCGCGTCGAGTTGGGCCTTGTCCAAGGCAAGGATGTGCCACAAGAATTGCGATTCCTTCCATCCCAGAAGATCCCCGTTTTCCATGGCAATGCCGTTCCACCATACCCCCCATACGCGCTTGTACAGATCTTTATCACGATAACCCGCGGGATATTCCGCGCTCTGCTGCAAATAGCCGCGCGGTGCATTCACGTCGGTGGTGTATGCCCCCACCTGATGACAAGGGAAATTGTTGTCGCAAATAAGCACCGATGTGCCGCTGCAACACCAACTTTTAAAATCATCCACGTTCTTATTGGTGAGAATCTCCGCCGCCGTGCCGCCCCCGGTGGTCAGCACGGGCATGTAGTCCAGCACACCCTGTTCTTTTAAGGTGGAAGTGAACGCAAACATAAAATCACGGCAACTGTTTTCATTCTTTTCGAGCGCCACCTGATACGGCACGCCATCCGGCGGACATACCGGCATGATCTCCGGACTGTCCGGACGCATCTGCCGGATCTTCTTATATAAGGCCGCCAGCACTGTTCCCCGGGCTTGGCCGTAATGAACGGCATCCTGTACGGGATCGCCCGTTATTCCATACAGCTTCTTGTCTTCCTCATGCACCAAGCCAAAGATATCATCCTCATTAAACATCGCAAATGCCGCCGTGGGGCACACCTCGTTCAACTGGCTGTACTTCGCCGCGAGCACGTCCACATCGTTCTTGACCTCATAGCCCAGTTTTCCCCACATCTCCTTTACACCCGGCTCCACCGTATGATTCAAGTCGTAATGCAGCGGGTCTTTTTGTTTTCCGTCCAAGGTCTTGGCCGCGGCCCACTCCGAATTGTAGTGGTCAGGATTCATGGCGAACACCTGCGTGATGAAATGCTCATGACAGTACTGGCCCACCTTTTGGCAGAACACAAGCTGCTCCGGTGTCCAGGGATAGCGAAATTTCGATGCCGACTGCGCGTTGTATCCCACCACTTGATTGCCATACCAGAAAATGTTCTGGTTAATCTTAAGCTGCGGCAGACAATGGATGTTCTGGATCGCTTCCTCTTCCGAAGGGGGAAAACCGGTGAAGGCGCCCCGGACATCCATCAGTGGCTTGTCCGCCACCTCGGCCGTCTTGATCCGGACCTTGCCACCCTCTTTAATCAGCAATTGTTTAAATGACTGAAATGCATAGAAGGTTCCCGCGCCACAAAACTGCTCTCGTTTGCTGTCATAATCGTAACCCGCGAGGATCACTATATTCTGGCCACCGTGCTTCCCCACTTTGAGGAAATAGCCCTCTTTCCCAAAATCCTTCCAATCGGTAAAGTCATGTTCCGGCGTCGTGGGATCATCCCACTTCCCGAAGGAAAGTCCTAACTCATCGAAGATTTGTTGGGTTTTCGCGTTATGGGATGGGTTCCCCAGCAAGATCAAGGTGTCGTAGCCGCTGTAATCACCGAGCGTATCGGTCACGCCGGCCACATGCTGTACGCCGGATTCCTTGAGGAACTGGATCAACTCCTCTTCAATGACCGTGCTCGCACCAACCAACTCGCCGGATTCATGGCGCACCGTCTGATACGATCCACCCTCACGACGAACCACTGCGGCATGTGTCATTGTGATAAACGACCTGTTTAAACCGTAATCCACGTAACGGGGAAGCGGGAGCATCTCCCAGGAGGGAGGCACCTCCCCCTTCCAATGTGCCGCACCTGTTCCAGCAAACGCCGGATCACTAATTCCCATTGCCAGGCATAAGGACACCATCACGCACATTCGCCATGACATATATCGCCTAGTTCTCATTTTCATGCATCTTCCTCGCTCAACGCCACTGCGGTTTCCATCTAACGAGGAGATAGTATACAGCATTATTGGAATATATATTGTGCTTCGCTCAATTACAATAGCCCATTTTTTATTGTATTCCGGGATAAACGTTGAATAATGTTATCATTCTGGCAATCCTCAACCGGAACAAATAAAGGACAAGGGATGAGACGGTTTCTAGTGGTTCTTATTGCAGTATGCCTTGTGCATGGCATCGTGTGCGCCGAGGAATTTTTGCCGAAACTTCAGGAGGGTTTTCTTTCCCCACCCCTCCAAGCGCGCACCCGCTGTTTCTGGTGGTGGCTGAATGGCAACGTAAACCGGGAAGCCATTACACGCGATTTGGAAGAAATGAAAGCGAAGGGGTATGGCGGGGCGTTGATTTTCGATGCGGACGGTTCAAGCCAGCGTGGCAATAATCCTGTCCCGGCGGGTCCCATGTTCGGCTCGCCCGCATGGCGCGAATTATTCAAACATGCGGTGACGGAGGCGGACAGGCTGGGCCTTGAACTGAGCCTAAATATACAGAGTGGATGGAACCTTGGTGCGCCCGATGTGACCCAGGAAGAAACGGCGAAGCAATTGACATGGTCCGAGACGCGGGTCGAGAGCAATTCCGCCGAGGAAACCGAGTTGCCAGTTCCGGACCATCGCGAGGGCTACTATCGGGACATTGCCGTGTTGGCGTATAGGGAGAATTCACCCGCCGAATATTCCAGACCCATCCGCCAACTAAAAGAAAAATCGGCCTTCCGCGAGATCGGCGGCTCGGCCCCTGACTGCCGTCCACTATTGGAGGATAACGCCCCATCTCCCGGTGAAACAGGAATACGCATTGGTGACATCATTAATATAAGCAGCAATATGTCCGATAACGGACACCTGCAATGGAAAGCGCCCAAGGGCGCTTGGGTGGTACTGCGTTTTGGGTACACGGTATCCGGCGCGCGTGTTTCGACCTCTAGCGGGGAATGGCAAGGCCCAGTGGTGGATTACATGAGCACTCCCGTGCTGCGCGCTTACTGGGACCGGCATGTTCAACCACTGCTCGACGACATCGGACCGCTTGCGGGAAAATCCCTGAAATACCTGCATTCGGATAGCTGGGAATGCGGCGGCATGAATTGGTCGCCGGGATTTGAAAACGAATTCCAGGATCAGCGCAAATATGATCCTATTCCGTATCTACCGGTAATTGCGGGCAAAATAGTCGAGGATCGGGACAAAAGCAACCGGTTCCTGGCCGATTTCCGGAAAACGATCGGCGAATGCGTCGCGGAAAACCACTATGCAGTCTTCGCGCAACTGGCCCACAAGGCAAATCTTGGCATTCATCCCGAGTCAGGCGGTCCGCATGCCGGCCCGTTTGACGGCCTGAAATGTCTCGGTAAAAGCGATATGCCCATGAACGAATTCTGGGTGCCTTCCCCCCACCGCCCCAATCCCGAAAACCGGTTCTTCGTCAAACAGGCGGCCAGCGCGGCCCATGTCTATGGCATGTCTCTCGTAGGCGCGGAAGGCTTCACCTCCATTGGACCACATTGGGATGACGTGCTGTGGAAATCGGTCAAACCCAGTTTCGATCATGAGGCATGCGCCGGGCTGAACCTTACCTTTATCCATACCTTTACCTGTTCTCCGGCGGAAATGGGACTGCCCGGTCAAGAATATTTTGCGGGCACCCATTTCAATCCCAACGTTACATGGTGGGCGCAGGCCGGCGCGGTTATAAGCTATCTGAACCGATGTCAGTTCCTGTTGCAACAGGGCCAGTTTGTCGCGGATGTATGCTATTACTATGGCGACCACGTGCCCAACATTGCGGCCCGAAAAGAAGCCGATCCCGCGGGTGTATTGCCCGGCTATGATTACGATGTGATAGACGAGACGGTGTTGTGCGAACGGCTGACGGTAAATGACGGCATGCTTTCGCTGCCCAGTGGCATGCGTTACCGGCTGCTGGTCTTGCCCGATCATAAGACACTATCGTTAAACGCTTTGGAGAAGGTGGCTCAACTTGTGAAGAATGGGGCAACGGTCTTAGGCGCCAAGCCTGAGCACATAACCAGTCTTTCTGGATATCCCGCCAGTGAAAAACGCTTTAAAAAACTCGCCGATAAACTCTGGGGGAAAAAGCCCCTCCCGGCAACCGGTCAGGTAGTTCATGCCATGAGCGCCAAGCAGGTTTTGTCGTCAATGCAGGTTGTTTCAGATTGCGCCTGGGAGGGGGCTGAGGATGCCTACGGATACATACATCGTCGTGTTGGCGATGTGGATATCTATTTTGTCTCGAACCGGGGCGAAGACGCCACGAAAAGCGTTTTTACGTTTCGCGTATGCGAAAAACAGCCCCTGCTATGGGATCCGCTTACCGCCTCGATGCGAGAAGCAAAGGCGTTTCGACAACACGATGGCCTGACAACCGTGCCACTCATATTTGAACCCTATGGTTCGATTTTTGTGATCTTCGGCAAGGCCATCTCGCCGGACTCCCAGGGAAGCGCGGATACAAACTATCCCGCATACAAAGAAGCAATTACTCTGGCAGGGAATTGGCGCGTCGCCTTTGATCCCGCATGGGGCGGGCCAGAAACGGTCGAATTCGAAACACTGACCAGTTGGCCGGATCGCCCGGAAGAAGGAATTCGTTATTATTCAGGGACAGCCCTGTATCGAAAGAATTTTACACTCTCAAAGGAATTGGCGGATGCCGGTTGTGGGATGGCAATCGATCTTGGGGAGGTTCATGAGATAGCCGAAGTAACGTTGAATGGACAAACACTGGGGATCTTATGGTGCAAACCCTTCCGCGCCGATATCACGAAGGCGGTGTGCACAGGCGACAATCAACTTGAGATAAAGATCGTGAATAACTGGCCTAACCGGCTGATTGGCGACACTTCCCTCCCTGCCGAAATGCGGCGCACAGAAACAAATATCACAAAATTCTGCGCCGATATCCCATTGTCAATTTCGGGGCTGCTCGGTCCCGTGCGTGTGATGATATATTATCCTTAAGAAAAAACATCTCAGATAGAATAAATTGTAAATTTAGCAATTCGATCGTGGAGGATATGAATATGCTGAAACATTCTTTTTTCTTCCCTAAAATCGGGTTTTCAGTAGTGGTGGCCCTGTGTGTATCAGGCATAACCTTTGCCGACGTCAGAATGCCCGCCGTCTTTTCCGACCACATGGTGCTTCAACAGAATACACGGGTACCTGTATGGGGCTGGGCCGACCCCGGCGAAAAAGTCTGTGTTTCCATCGCGGGAAAAACAAAAACTGCTAAGGCGGGGAAAGATGGAAAATGGTCCGTGAGATTAGGGAAATTGAGCAGTGGTTCAACGCTGGTGTTGACCGTTCAAGGCAAGAACACGCTGATCATCAACGACGTACTGGTGGGAGAGGTGTGGCTCGCGTCAGGCCAATCGAATATGACCATGCAGGTGAGCCGTTGCGACAATTTCGACCAGGAAAAAGCCAGGGCTGACTTTCCTCAACTCCGCATGTTTACAGTGATGCGTCATGCATCATTGAATCCACAATCTAACTGTGAGGGGCAGTGGGTTGTTTGCACCCCCGATACCGTTGGCGAGTTTTCCGCCACGGCCTATTTTTATGCTCGGGAGATTCATCAGCACCTCAATGTACCGGTGGGAATCCTTCATTCTTCCTGGGGCGGCACCAAAATCGAACAATGGACAAGCATCGAGGCTATGCAGCGCGAGTCCAAACTACGGAATTTTGTGGAAGCCTATCAGCTTCAAACAATGAAAAGAGCCCGACAAAACATAAAAAAACCTGCGAAGATCCCGTCGAACTTGTACTGCGGCATGATTTCCCCCCTGATCCCCTATGCCATTCGCGGCGCTATCTGGTACCAGGGCGAGGCCAATAGCGCCAAACCCGAAAGTGCAGCGCTCTACGCCACACAACTCCCCGTGCTCATCAAGGATTGGAGAAGCCGATGGGACCAAGGCGCATTTCCGTTCGCTTGGGTGCAACTCCCTAACTATTCAAGAAAAGGCGAGGGTTGGACACTGGTGCGCGAGTCCATGCGGCGAACCCTCTCCGTGCGGAACACAGGCATGGCCGTCACTATTGACATCGGAGTTCCCGGCGACATCCATCCAAAGAATAAACAGGATGTTGGCAAGCGCCTGTCCCTGTGGGCATTGGGAGATGTTTATGGGAAAAAGGTGGCTTCCTCTTCGGGGCCGCTCCTTACCGGTTATAAAACCAAAGGCGGCAAAATCGTGTTGTCATTCAACCACGCCGACGGCGGCCTCATCGCCAAAGAAGGTGGATTGCAGGGATTTGAACTGGCGGGTCCGGACGGCCAATGGCGCGCCGCCCAAGCCCGTATTGAAGGGAACAAGATTCTTGTATCCTCGCCCGAAATCAAAAAACCTTCAGCGGCCCGATATGCTTGGTCAAATACCCCAATTTGCAGTCTTTATAATGGCGCAGGACTCCCCGCCTCGCCGTTTCGAACAAGGAGCCCAAACGGCTGGTGATGCCTCGATGCGCTGGTAATATGAAATCCAGCATCTTGCATCGGGGACTCACATAAAGAAACACCATGCTTTTTTTGATATGATGGTCCCATTACATTTAAGAAAGATTGGAGGCTATTATGCAATCCGGCATTCAACGGCGGCAATGCAAGACTGTCCTTTTTCTGCTCATTCTTTCAGTTCCGTTTATCGGCGCCGCCGCCGAAGCGCCCGCACCCAATGTGATAACGCAGTTCTCCACCATCAACGCCATTCTAGACGGGCTGTATCAGGGCCATTGGCGCTGCGCGGACGTTCTCAAACATGGCGATTTTGGCATCTGCACCTTTGACGGCCTGGACGGCGAAGGCATTCTCCTCGAAGGCAAGGCTTATCAGGCCAAGGCCGATGGCACTGTAATTACTGTTCCCGGCGATTTAACCATCCCCTTTGGCTCCGTTACGTTTTTTAGTCCGTCCCAAAAGATCTCCCTCTCTGACATATCGGACTATGAACACCTGGAAACCGCCCTGGACAACAGTATTAAAGATAAAAATGCCTTTTACGCTGTCCGCATTGATGGGGTGTTCAATCATGCGAAGGCCCGGAGTTGCCCCAAACAAAGTATGCCTTATCCCCCTCTCGTGGAAGTAACCAACCACCAAACCGTCTTCGACTGGCAGAATGTCGAGGGAACATTCGCCGGATTCCGCTATCCTCAATACATGCAAGGCCTTAACCTTCCCGGATATCATCTTCACTTCCTATCGAAAGACCATTCCAAAGGTGGCCACGCTCTGCAATGCGCCTTTGACACAGCGAATGTCTACATTGCCGAAATCCGTACCTTTAACATGATCCTGCCCGAATCTAGGGAATTCGCTGCAAAAGACCTCTCAGGCAACCGCGAACAGGAACTCAATGCCGCGGAACGAGATCGGAAATAGTCCCCTTTTACATTCCACCCATCGATCTTCCAACGTTCTTTGGTATTGCGCCCCGTTTCCCTAAACATTTACTGTTCCCGGCCATAAACAATGTTAATTTGCCCATAATTTTCCTGTTGATATTGTGTAAGTATCATGGTACCATAAAGATGTAAGGGTTTTCCTTACACGCAGGTACAAGGAGGCATTTGCGAAATAGGCCTTTTTCTCCTCTGGGTAAATGAAAAAGCAACGATTCGGCTGTGCAATGCCAGTAATTTACCCTGTATCTTTTAATTTTTA
>JAKQOG010000290.1 GCA_029565395.1 Candidatus Hydrogenedentota bacterium
CGCGACGCGAGGGTATGCCATGCGACCGTGCTGAGATTAGTTTCAATCCACGCGGCCCGCGCGGGCCGCGACACGCCGCCCTGGCCAACGCCGGCATCAAGATCCCCGGTTTCAATCCACGCGGCCCGCGCGGGCCGCGACTCTCATCCTCCGGCACATCCACCCACTGCTGCTGAAGTTTCAATCCACGCGGCCCGCGCGGGCCGCGACTTGGGAGCCGTATTTGCTGGTGAATAGTTCGCGGGAGTTTCAATCCACGCGGCCCGCGCGGGCCGCGACTTTTGGGAAAAAAGAAAGTTGAAAGTGGCCAATGTTTCAATCCACGCGGCCCGCGCGGGCCGCGACATACTGCGGGACAAAGAATTCCTATTCCTAGAAAGTTTCAATCCACGCGGCCCGCGCGGGCCGCGACGTCGAACTTCATCTCTATTTCCCAGTCATACACATGTTTCAATCCACGCGGCCCGCGCGGGCCGCGACGGAATGTGGAATAAGCAGAATGAGTTTGATAGTGTTTCAATCCACGCGGCCCGCGCGGGCCGCGACTTTTTGAGGCGCGGGAAGAAGCGGCGCGGGTTTAAGTTTCAATCCACGCGGCCCGCGCGGGCCGCGACGTCGAACTGCTTTTTCATACAATCGACAAAAAACGTTTCAATCCACGCGGCCCGCGCGGGCCGCGACGGCAGCGCATCGACTAAACTAAGAGGAGGCTTCATGTTTCAATCCACGCGGCCCGCGCGGGCCGCGACTGTGTCTTGTGTAAGTCAAGACGCTGTAAAGTATACCATAGTCTATTCCGCGAACCATTGTGTTTTTGTCATTCATTCTCATCATCTTTTAACACACAAATACCGAACCTCCCATATATCAAATCCTTAAAATAATCGCGAACCTCCCGGAAAACACCTGAGCGCTTGCGGTTCGCGGAAGCGATTCATACGATTAACGGCCCCTCCGGATCATACCCTGGTTTCGCGCCCAAATGCTCCACGCGCCGCCGCCAATTCGCCCCCAGAAAATAGAAGCGCAGCGAATCCTTCTCCGCGTCATAAATCTCCTCCAAACGCCCACGCAACTCCACCCACAGCGCCGGTTCCACCAGACACTCGAACACTGAGTTCTGAACCCGCTGCCCATAGCTCTCACACACCTTCGCCACCCGCCGCAGCCGGTTCCGCCCCTCCACACTTTCCGTATTCACATCATAGGTCACCAATACCATCATATCCCGATTCTCCTACTTCCAGAAAAACGGCGGATACCCGTCCAAATCCCCCCGCAACCGCCGCGCCAACAACAGCGCCTGCAAATGCGGCAACAAACCAATCGCCGCCTTCTCACCCAGAAACGGGTGCACCAACTCCTCCTGCTTCCGCTTCTGATACGCCACCAGCACCTCCTTCCGCGTATTGTCGTCCATCACCACCGCACCGCTTTCCGTCCTCTTAAACCCCTTCCCCCGAACCTGCTGACGGTTAATTAGAGACAATACAAGCCTATCCGCGAAAAACGGCCGAAATTCCTCCAGCACATCCAGCGCCAGACTCGGCCGCCCAGGCCGGTCCCGGTGCAGAAATCCCACCGCCGGATCCAGCCCCACCCCCTCCAACGCGCTCCGCACATCATGCGTCAACAACGTATATATAAACGACAGCAGCGCATTCACATTATCCAGCGGCGGACGCCGGCTCCGCTCCACAAAGAAAAAATCCTCCTTCTGCGCCGTAATCAAGTGATCAAAAACCCCGAAATACGCATGCGCGGCATCCCCCTCCAGCCCGCGCACAGCGTCCACCGACTCCGCATTCCGCACCCGGTCCAATAACTTCCCCAAATGATCCGATGCATCCGCGATCTCTTGCGCATGCACATCCTCCGGACGATCCCGAAGCGCCCGCAGCAGCACCGTGCGGCAATTCGACACCTTCCCCAACACCACCCCCCGCGCCACTTCCGCGGAATGCGCCGGATCATCCGCCCAGCGGTATTGCTCCCGCCGCAATAATACATTGCCCGATATCGGCCCCCGCACACTCGCCAAGAACCGCCCGTACTCCGTCAGGAATGTCACGGATACCCCCCGCTCCGCGCACATCCCCAATACAAACGGACTCGCCGATACCGCACCAAAACACACAATCCCGCCCAGCGTATGCACCGGCACCCGCAGTTTCGTCTCCTGCTCCACCCGCACCAACACCGCCTCCCCCTCCTGCGCCAAATACGCGCCCTGCGTCGTCACAAACAACGTATTCAATAAATGCTTCATTTACTGTTTCCATGGTTGGAGACAATTTCTTGAAAGAAATTTTCTCCAAACCTCTTTAAAGAACTTTAAATTAAAGTTCTTTAGAAAGGGGTCTGGGGGAAAGCCTTTCTTCCAAGAAAGGTTTCCACCAGCGTCTTTCTCCTAAAAGTTCTTACGAAAGGGGTCTGGGGAGAACCTTTCTTTCAAGAAAGGTTCTCCCCAGTTTCCTTTAATGCCTCTTCCACATACCGCTTCACACTCCTCCTTGCACTGACTGCCTTCGGCAGACACACTTCCTTTAACGAACACTGTTCACATTTCTTCTCACACTTGGCGGATGGCGTGATCCCTGCCTCAAATAATTCATGCATCCGCTTTGCCAAGCTTTTCGTTTGTTCCCGCAACGCTTCATCAAACACCACGGCATGCCGCCGCCTCGGCTGACCATAAAAGATCGCCCCTTCCGGAATCTCCACCCCCAGCATTTCCTCCAGACACAACGCCTGCGCACACAACTGCACCTCATCACACCGATCCGGCTTCGGCCGCCCCCGCTTATACTCCACCGGATACACCCGTTCCCATCCCGAATTTTCTTCCCTGCGTTCTTTGTGCTCCCTGCGGTTAAATCCTTCTTCTTCCAAACCCCAACCCCTAGACCCCAAACCCGGTTTTTCCTCCCCACTATTCGTCCGCTCCGTCCAATCCGTCCTATTTTTTTCTTCGCTCTCTTCCTCTGACCGCTGATAGCTGATAGCCCTGTCCTCCGAAGCTTTAGCGAAGGAGGATGACCGCTCCCAAAACTCCACCACATCCGCCTGCCCCGCCAGCCCCAACACCAAAGACCGCAGCCGCAGCCCCCGCGCAATCCGCACCCCCGCCCGCGACTCCGGCCCCCCCTCATGCACCTTCTCATGCATCTTCCGCCCCTCCGCCGTGAATCGATTTTCTTCCCATGCTCCTTCCAGATGAATCAGTGCAGCTCGCCGTTCACAAAATACAATATGTGAGAGCGCCGATATCGGAAGAAGCTCGTCTTCTGTATACATCATGCCTTTTTAAAAGGTTCAATTGATTTATCGATACCATCGGGTATATTGACATCACGAACTTTTACATTGTATTGATTAAAAGAACGTGGGTATTTCACACCATCAATCAAACGTATACTGATAATTGCTTGATCGTTCGGCATTAAATCAGTATCGATATCAAGTAACCTGTGTGAATTAGCCACGCCAAGCTTGCATTTTTCCGGCGTATCGCCAACATGTTTGAAAACAAAGAGCCTCCGAGTGCTCATAATCCCCTTACTCGCAGAACGATCATGATCAAACATCCTCTGGAGTGCCCGCCAAAATAGATCAAGATCCTCATCGGAAAACCCGGTCTGTTCAGCCAAATTTGCCGAAATAAAGCCCTTTACTGCATAAAGTCCATATGGTATTAATGTTTTTCGCCCCATCGTTCTTAACTTATCCTCAGGCTGCTCATTTTCCCATTTTTCATATTCAGATGATGATTGAGCAGCACGGATTTGACTACCCGCACCATCATATTTCATCTTTGCATCATCAGCCACAGCTACACGTGTAAGCGCCAAATCAAGGGGCAAAATAGGGTGTATTGACCTCGAGAATGTTATTTGCACAGGTCCACGCACTTGCCCTGCATTAGGCCCTGTGGACATGACAGCGCCAAACGTACGAACATCATAAAATTGTTTACACATCCAAGAACGTGCAAGATCGACTTTTTGCTTATTTTTATTGTCCGTAAATCCGCCTTCAGTTGATTCATGTGCACACATGATTTGACGGTTTAGGTTTGTGGAGTGTTGAACAAAGATCGCATTAGGTGGTTGATTTCCCTTTTCTTTTTCAACGTAGTTCCTTATTCTTCTTTTAAGTGCTACATCGGAAACCAATCCGTGTCCGTCCTGAGGATCCATACGTGGCAAGTTTCCCGCATCAGGGTCACCATTAGGATTACCTTGTTCACAATCAAACAACATTAGAAACTCATAACGATTTTGGATTGCCATACTCATGATTTCTTCTCCTTTTGTATACCATTATTGTTTGTTGCGGTTTCTTCTTTTGCTTTTTTTATAGCGGCAGCGTCTGCAATCTCTTTATTTGTTGCCGCTATTTGATGCCAAAAACCAAGTGCGAAGAGTGCTTGGTCGTTCAACGTTAGAGCCTGTGGGTATGAGGCATGGCTATCCCCTTCACTTCGTATTCCATTGTGGATCTTAGCAATACGGTCTATATAAACGTGTGCAAGCCCTCCTTCGAGTTTGGAGAGGTGAGTTTGCGCCATCCGCGATAGTTGTCCAAATACCCCGATAGGATTTGTTAGCGCCCCTCCATAGTAGCGCTGAATGACTCCCGACCCTACATCGCCGAGTGCTTCACGCTGAAGTGAATTAAAAACCGCAAGTAATCGTCCACAGTGATAGGCCGGGCTGGGATGTTCTGGATCAAGTGCTGGGTTCATGGGTATTCCTTTCCTTATTAAATATGCTTTTAAGAGTGCCAGGCGAAGTCTCGTTTTACTTAGCCATTCCACTCGAGCGTTTATATGAATACTTGAATCTTTTTCGATAGCAAGTGAAAACTTGCCGCTTTGAACAAACCCTGTATGAAGATCAAGAGCACGGCTAATCGCATTTGCTGGGATAGAAAGTCCCCATCCTGTTTTGACAGTTTCCAATTCTTCAATTGGGGTATTTACCATAACAGTCGCAGCTTTCCATAACCCCAGAAGCCAAGAATTGCTTACTTTGCGTGCTTTAAAAATGCTTTCCGGTTTTTTTTGATACGGTTGACCGCTTTCATCAATTTCTTCTCGTAAAGGTGCCAATAGTAAGGATGTAAATGGAGGTAATGGTTTAATCCGCCCAGTATGTCCGATAATGTCTACGGCATTTGCCCACCTTTCAATCGCTGCTACAAGATCCAGGAAAGAACCTTCAACATAGTCACGTATCATAATTCGAGCACCTGCATCAGCAGAGAGGACTAAGATGGAAAATCGTGCTAGGCTTAATTGACTGGCAATACCCCCTTTTCGAATTCTATTAATGACAGATTGAAGTCTTGCTTCTGAGAGTATACGGCATTCTTCGTTCTTTTCGTCGGTCAAATCTTCGTTGTCTTCAAAATTCCCGCCTAATAATTCCTGGATCAAATCGCATTCACTTTCGACTTTTTTGCGAACGTCATTTGGTCCTGTATACCAATATGCAATCCTTGATCCTCCTAACTTAACGCTTTTATCTAAAAGCTCGCGCAATGCTTCAACATATGTTTTCATTGCGCCTTCGCTCATCGCTGCATTTTTGCAGTACTCTCCGGGATTCTGGCCTAAGTTGTATGATCGAAATGCATCTTTATCAAAAGTAATCAATGGTGCATCATTGCTTGCCCCAACATCACCTAATTTTGTCCGCGATATTCCAAGATGCAAGCCCACAGGTTTTACAAGTTGCCCTGTTCCAAAGCAGACCATAGCATTTGGGCAATCTTCTTTTTCGCTGGTGTTTAGTCTTGACCGAAATGTATCCCACCATTTATGCCAAGTGGTCTTCTTCACCAAATATGTTCCACCAACTCTAATGGTTGCTCTTTCAGTCCATTTAGCTTTGTATTTTTTTACATCAGTACGTATTTGCTCAATGCATTCTGGTTTTTCTAAAGTTTCCGCTACGGTGCCAAATACGGGATCAAATCCTGACACCTGCTGCAATAACCATCGGAATGTTGTCATTTCCCTTTCTGCTTTTGCCCAATCCTCTTCTTTTTGTGCGCGGCCTGCTATTTTTCCTAGTGTCTCTATAAGAAAGTTTGAATTGGCTCCACCTATATCTTTAATTTCTGGAAGAGCGACAATACTCTTCACTTTACTTCCTAATTCTGGCGCATTTTCAAAATCACTCTCGCCTTCTACGGCTTTGATAAGACCCAAAAATTGATCACCCGCGTCGTTAAAATCAAGCACCCAATGTATACTTTTTTTTGTATAACCCGGCTTGCTAACTCGGTTCCGATCCTCGGCATATTGTAGCAGTGCATGAATCATGTTCTTACCCCCTTCTTAACAAGTACACTTTCATAAGGAGGTACTTTTAGAACACCTTTCTCGATTTTTGCTCGAAATAGAGAAACCACTGCTTTGTCATTGACATCCCCAGGTCGTGATAAGTCAAATACATCATAAAGCACCCAACCTGCATCTATATCCTGTTCCCATTTTGGCATAGTAGAAAGCTCACTATCCCACCATGCTGGAAATTCCCTGCATCCAAAGCAAGGTTGTGTAAAATTCTGTCCGCGATCAAGTCGCCGTTGAAACTGGCTTTCATAGCACTGAATATTCTTCGGTGCATTCGGCCATGGATTAATTCTGGCTGTTAGTCGATATCTAACATCCCGTAATGCCATGGTCTGCCGTTGCGTTCTGCCGCGTTGATCTGTTCCTAATGCGGCTTTATCTCCATCCGCTATTATGGGCCGTACTTCGCTTATGTCACCCATCCACTTAATAATTTCTGATTCGCTCGGCCCCTTTTCCTTTACCTCATTCCGCATAAGTGCTATATATTTTGGTTCAGACAGTATTTCTATGCCCTCAATTTGCCACCAAAATTCATGACGATTAACAAAAATAGCATCAAAAATGCCACGAGCGGCAGAAGGTGTAATAAACGGATAACTCCATCGCTCAACTTTCATGGGCGATGTAAAACAAGCATATTCCCCCCAAACTTCAATTGTGTATGATTTCCCTCGCTTGCCCATACGTGTTCCTTTATTTTGTTCAAATTATAGGTAATTCATGATCAAGACATAGTCCGAATATATCGTCATATGCGGTTCTGTCCGATAGTTCATACCAATCATTTGTGCCTTGAAGTGGTGAACCAATCCATGGTGATGATGCACCGTCTTTACGGTTTGCATCCACCACAAACGGTTGAATGATTCTAAAGAATTCGGAAGTCAATCGAAATGGGATTTCCGGTACCCCATTATAAGGAACAATTACATGCAATAAATTCTGGCGATCTATCAGCCGATATAATTTTGCCACCTCTGGAAAATCCGCTTCAGTGATTGCTTGTTCCATTTTCTGAGTTGTTCCGGCTTGTTGTGAAAGGCCATACAACCTTGAAAAGTAAACGTCAAAAAGTTCAGGCTCTTGTGGTTCGAGATGTCCATATTCTTGGAGTAGGCTTAGTGTTTGAAGTGCGCCCTGCTTGTAGCGTTTTCCAGGATATCGGGCATCTTCAGGTAAAAAGATGCGTACTTGACCTGTTCCTGCACCAGAACGATTACATCTGCCAGCCGCTTGGGCAATGGAATCAAGCGGGGCAAGGGCGCGATATACCACCGGAAAATCCAAATCCACGCCCGCCTCAACACATTGAGTACTTATGAGCAGTCCAGGCGCATCACGGTTCATGATTGTTTCATTACCAAGGACAACACGTCTATGTGCGGCGCACATATTTGTGGAAAGATGAATTACTGGCGATTTGGCATCGTTTTTAATCAATAGCTCGGCAAGATACCTCGCATCCTTTCTCGTATTGACAATGCAAAGTGCGCGCTTTTCAAGACACAGTTCGTTCGCAATATCATCCCATGTAATCATTGATTTACATCTTGACCAATCAATCAAATAGCGTTTTGTCCGCTCATAAAGTCCTAAAGTCCTGTTGGCTATCGGAAATGGATTCCATCCTGCGTTTTCCTCATCTTTTTCAACTTCTCTCTTAAACTGCGAAAATTGCGGCTGCGTAGCAGTGGCTACAACTACTGTTGATCCATAATCAGGATGACAAAGTCTAGAAATTGCTCTTAAAGTAGGGGTAATTAAGGTCTTTGGGATAGTCTGAGCTTCATCAAGTAGGATCACTGCTTTCGACAATGCGCAGAGCTTGCGGGTTGTACTTGGGTGGTCGGTGAATAGTGACTCAAGTAATTGGACGGTGGTCGTAATAATGATTGGCGCTTCCCAGTCTTCACTAAGAGCCTCCGCCATCTTCCGCTCTTCTGCCTCACCATCTTCCTCCGAGGGTTTTCGCCATTCGGCAAGACTATGATGTTCGAGCAGTCCAATGGCTGTCATCTTCAATGATTCTCGGTATACCTTCACTGTCTGATCAAGGATTGAAAGAAATGGTAACGCAACAATAATTCTCCGCAAACCAAACTGCTCTTTGTGTTTCATAATATGTCGAAGTGCAAAACCGAGCATTGCTAGCGTTTTTCCACTTCCTGTGGGTGCCTCAAGCTCATACAATCCCGGAAACCCATTGGCGGCATCAATAGCGGCATTCCAGAGATCCTGCCTCACTTTGCGTACCTCAGATGAAGCGCCTTCACCCAACGAAGCTATGTACTTTTCAAGCATTTCAAATGCAGCACTTGCATTAAGTGTTGGCGCTATTGGGCGTTGCTCTCCGCGCATATGGTGGGCTGTGTCAGCGTAGTCTCCATCTACAAGAGCCGAAAGAACCATCCGTGCATCCAGCATAGATCCAACTGTTCTTTTCAATTTCCGTCCACTTGTATATTCTTGCGGTTTGAAGTTATCAACCAGCATCGCTTTAAAAGCATCGTTTAACTTTTCTCGATCTGACAAAGTAATAGTTTTTTTTTCAAGTGAAAGTAGTTTTTCGCGCAACACAGAAACCTGACTCCACGCGCCAATGCCAACATGATGTCCATGAACCGCAACTCCGGCCAGGTCCGAAAGTTTATTCTGAAGCAGAATATGGGCACCTGGTGACCAATGATCTAGTCCTGATTCCAGTCCTTCTAAGCGTCTTTTGAATAGTACGGAATATTTCCCAAAGTCATGAAATAACGCAGCAAGACTGACATCTTTTTTGAGAAAATACGGACATCTTTGTGTGGCGCGTTTTTCTACCTCGGTCAGATGCTCCTGCATGGTTTGCGCCTTTCCATAATGTCCTTTACTATGGGCAAACCAAGACTGCTTAAAATCTTGTGATTGTTCAGAGTGTCGGTTTTTTTCAAAGTCAGAAGTCATAGTGGCAAAATTCTTTCTCTTCCACCTGTGACAAAAAATTCTGATTTTAAAATGATCAACGATCTGCTGTCCGATTTATCCGTAACCCTAAGATTTAAAATGTAGCAGTCCATACGAACCCCACACAATCGTTTTCAACGCTATCAACTGTACAGAGCAACAACCCCCTATACCACTACGGTACCGCTTTACTGCCCTAAAATCAAATCCAGACTCCTTAACTACCGGTCGGCCCCGAAAAATATTCACATGCTAGGCCTGAGGTGTGAGGCGTGAGGCGCCTACAGCCATCAGCCTACAGCCATCAGCCATCAGCCATCAGCCTCTTCTCCCACCCGTAAAACGACAGCACGGTATCCCCGTATTCCGCCTGGCGGGTTCGCAGGAGATTTTCGACCCGTTCAGGCGGGGCCGCGCGCCGGGCATGTTCCAGGATGAACACCCCCTCCGGGGCGAGAACCGCATAGGTCTGCAATCCACCCAGAAGCGCTTCATACTCCGCGAACGCATACGGCGGATCCGCAAAAACAATGTCAAAAGAACCCCGCAATGCGCGCAGGTCTTTCGGGAGGGCTAATTTGAGACATTCCGCCCCCCGTTCCAGCCTCGCCCGCACCAGATTCCCCCGGACCAGTTTCAGCGCCCGGGCATCCGAATCCACAAACGTGCACCGCGCCGCCCCCCGGCTCAACGCCTCAATCCCGTTCGCACCCGTTCCCGCGAACAGATCCAGAAACCGCGCCCCCTCCAGCCGCGGCATCAAAATGCTGAACAGCGCCTCCCGCACCCGGTCCAAGGTCGGCCGTATCGCCAGTTCCTTGGGCGGCGGTGACAATTGAATACCCTTCGCCTGACCCGCAATCACCCGCATCATCCGCCTCGCGGCGCGTGGAAAATAACGCGCTTCTTTTGGCAAAATTCAAAAAATCCAAACAAAAACTAGCTTTTCTTGCTTTTTTTCAACGTTATGTGAACCGAAAAAACTCCCCGGCCGCTCCGCCACCACCCGTCACGTTTCCATAAACTACGCTTCCCCCGAAGCCATGTCAACAGATTTCTTTCCATTTGTAATACGAACCAACTTCCCCATCCCACTATCGTATTACCCGCTCCCTGACGTTCCATTTGGCAAAAAAAGAGCTTAGCCGCCTTTTTCCAGGCACTTCAAAACTTTACATAGCCCAAAGCCCCGCAACTACTTATCCCAAGATCCCCCTCCCTCGGCCACAACACCCCCGTCCAAACACGTGGTGGATTATTCCCCCGATCATGGAACAATCCGCCTGCCCCAACTTCCTTCAATCAAATCACTAGCAATGTGCTAACCAACTGAAAATAAATAGCTTATATACACCCCAACATGTGCCCCCGCCCCCTGAAAATACCTATTCCACCGCCTGTGGAGAACCTGTGGAAAACTCCCTTCCAAGCCCCCACGCCTCCTAAACCGCAAAAATCAATTAAATCTAAGCGGGATACCCAGCGAAAGCAACTGTATGCTGGTGTTCATGTGGGTTTGTGAACATGTTTGCGGGATATCATACCATTTTTAGAAAGGCATTTTACGGGATTTGCGGAGCTGCCCCCTCGTTTCCCAAGCCCAACAACCCCCGCTCACTTCTCCTTGTCAAGAGATTCTCCCCTCCGGCGTTCCTACCCCTCGTTTCCCAACACCCTTTACCCCCAATCCCCCTTGTTTAAAAAACCAATACACCCCCCTTCCATTCAAGCAATCCCTTCAGTTCTTAACAATGCTGACGGTTTTGGAAGTTTTCTGGACATTTCATCCTAATTTCGTTATGCTTATTTAAGCAAAGAGTTTTTCTGATTCAAGGCAGTACGAAAAGGTTATGGCAAAAATGCGGAGGAACGTATCCCCATTAGAGAACAGCCGCCGCAACAAGGGCGAAGAAATGTTCTTGTCCAAGGACGCGAAATCCGTCCAGCGCGGAAAACGGACCGCGCCGCGGACGGAAGTATGCCGTCCCTGCCTGGTATGGCGCGAAGCACTGCCGGAGCATACCTTGCAGGGCGTGATCATGGACCTGAATCCGTACGGGATGAAAATACGCATGCTTGCACCGGTGGAGCAAGGTACGGATATAATGGTGCAAATGATGCGCGATGAGGAATTCCGCATGCCGTTGTCGCCGCCCATCAAGGCGCGGGTGGTGCGCATGACCATCAGCATGGAAGGATTCGTGGATCATGGAATAAGAGTCCGCGTGGCGAAAATTCGCCCCGCACGGGAACAGAGTTCAATAGCGCCGGAGCCGAAATCTCCAAAGCGCCGCATGAACACGCGGATGTATTCATTGATGGATTTAACCGTGGATGACCGAGGAGTTCGCCGTACAGGGAGGGGCCGTGGCTAAACCTAAGATATTGATTGTAGACGATGAGCCGGACGTGGTGGGCCTGATAGAACGCACGTTGAAGGTATATGGCTTTGACACCCTGAAGGCCTATGATGGCATTGGGGCGCTGGACCTAGTAAGCACGGAAAAACCCGATCTGATTCTGCTGGACATTATGATGCCGATGATGAGCGGGTATGAAGTGTGCGAGCAGATCAAAGCGAATCCGCAGACCCAGAACATCCCCGTGGTCTGTTTATCGTCGGCGCACACGCCCGATGCGCGCGCTCACAGCCTGCGCGCGGGCGCCGTGGAGCTCATCACCAAACCCTTCATGCCAGCGGAACTGGTGGCGCAAATCCGCCGTTATCTCCGCATCGAATCCCCCGTCGAATAACCTGCCTGGTTGAACCAGCGCCGCCGAGAAGGTATAGTACGGTCAATTGAAGGCAGAGTCGATTGTATCGAAAATGGGTTGCGCCATGACGGTTGCAAACAAAATAACGATATTCCGGGTGATGATGATCCCCGTGTTTATTGTGCTCGTTGCATGCTATACGCGCGAGCGCGAATGGCTGCGGCACATCGCGCTGGCGGTATACGTTACGGCCTCTTTATCGGATATCCTCGACGGCTATGTGGCCCGGCGGTTTAATCAACGGACCCTGTTTGGCGCACGGCTGGATCCCCTGGCGGACAAGCTTATTGTAAATTTGGGGTTCATCTTCCTGGCCGCCAACGAACAATTCGAGCCGGTGGTTCCCTTATGGTTTCCCGTTTGCATCCTTACGCGGGATATCGTGATTGTCATGGGCGCGTACGCCATTAATGAATATTTCGGCCCCATTCAGGTGAAACCGCGGTGGAGCGGAAAGACCACGACCATATTCCAGATGAGCACGCTGATCGGGTTGCTGCTGGGCGTATGGTTCTCTCCGTATCTTATCATGGCCACCCTGGTCATAACGGTATATTCGCTGGTGGATTACTTCTACGCAGGCTGCATGCAGGCGTTTGCAAAAGACCCGGCCTGAGGAGGCCGTTTCATGCCCCGAAAACACACCCTTCCCCTCGTGGCCATTTGTGGCCGCCCGAACGTTGGAAAATCCACCCTGTTCAACCGCATTGTGGGCAAAGCACGCGCTATCGTCCATGATGAAGAAGGCATTACCCGGGATCGCTTTGTAGGCGAAGCAACATGGAACAACCGCCGGTTCCGGGTGGTGGACACGGGCGGGATTATGGACAACCCGGAAGGCTCCATTGCACGCAAAATGCAGACCCAGGTCCGGGCGGCCCTGAAAGAAGCCAATGTAATTCTATTTGTGGTGGATGGCCAGCAGGAATTGACCCGCGTGGACATGCAAATCCGGGATGACTTGTTCAAATACGGCAAGACCGTCGTGCTTGCCGCCAATAAACTGGATAATGACTCCCTGGAAAAGCAGTATGTGGAGTTTTACACCCTGGGCCTGGGCGACCCGTTTCCCATCTCTTCCACCCATGGACGGGGCATCGACGCCTTGATGGAAGCGGTGACCGCTTCGCTTCCGGAACATGCGGCGGGAGACGAGGCGCCGGCGCCGGAAAAAGAGATTATCCGGGTGGCGGTGGCGGGCAAGCCCAACGTGGGAAAATCCTCGTTCATCAATGCCATTCTCAACGAAGAACGGACAATTGTCGACGAAACGCCAGGCACTACCCGCGATGCGATTGACATTGAATTTCATTGGAAGGGAAAAGACTACCTGCTGATCGATACGGCGGGCCTGCGCAAGAAGGCGGGGATCAAGAAGCAGGTGGAACATTTCAGCATTGCCCGTTCCTTGCGCGCCATACGCCGGGCGGATGTGTGCCTGGTCATGGTGGATGGCATGGAGGGACTGACGGATCAGGACAAGCGCATCATCGGCTATGCGGGGGAACAGGGCACGGCGATGGTGCTTGTGTTCACCAAGTGGGATCTGGTGGAACACCGGGAAAAGCGCTTCAAGGCGCTTGCGGATGAAATCGACCTGCGAATGCCGCATATCAAGCACGTGCCCTATGTGACCGTGTCGAATCTGTCGCGGCAACGGCTGTTCACGGTGTTTGAACACATCGATCGCGTAGCGGAAGCGGCCAAGCTGCGGATTGGCACGGGCGAACTCAACCGCTTTGTCGAAGAGCTTCGCGCCAAACATAAGCCGCCCACCCAGAAAGGAAAAGCCGCACGGATTTATTATGCAACGCAGGCCGGCGTGAAACCGACGACCTTCGTGTTGTTCGTGAATCAGAAACGGTTGTTTCATTTCAGTTATATGCGGTTTATTGAAAATGAATTGCGCGCGCGCTACGGTTTCGCGGGCGTGCCTATTTCATTGGAATTGCGCGAAGGAGCGCCAAAATCATGAACCTGCTTCTGACACTGACGGCCCTGTTACTTTCGTACGCGCTGGGCTCCATTCCGACGGGACTTTGGCTGGGATTGTGGCTCAGGAAAATCGATATCCGCGAACATGGCAGCAAGAACATCGGCGCAACGAATACCATGCGGGTGTTGGGCAAGAAACTGGGCGCGATTGCGCTGGCAGGCGACGTCGCCAAGGGGATTGTGCCCGTCGTGTTGCTGGCGCGCTTGGGAACTTGGGAACACCTTCCGCTGGCGTGCGGTCTGGCGGCGATTCTCGGCCACACGTTTTCACTGTTCCTGAAATTCAACGGCGGCAAGGGAGTTGCCACAAGCACGGGGGTGTTCCTGGCCCTTGCCCCCATTCCGATGCTGGCGGGCGCGGTGGTATTCGCGATTGTGGTGGCGGCAACCCGCATGGTGAGCGCCGGATCCGTCAGCGGAGCGGCAGCGGTGTGCCTGGCGGCGTTTTTAGCGCCTTTGTCCGTGCCTGTGCGCGTAGTGGCGGTGGCCGTGGCCGCCCTGGTAATGGTAAAACATCGCAGCAACATAAAGAGGATACTGCGGGGTGAGGAAAACAAGATCTAAGGCATTCTCCTGGTCCGGGCCGTGTTTTGCGCCCGCCGATTATGCCTTAGCCTTCTTTACTGCGTTAGGCGCTCTGATTGTATACCTCCTCACGCTGGGTCCAACCATCACCGGAGAAGATAGCGGGGAATTGGTAACCGCGGCATGGTCATTGGGCATCCCGCATCCCCCCGGGTATCCGGTCTGGTGTCTGCTGGGACACCTATTCACGCAGTTGCCCTGGGGCTCCGTGGCATGGCGCGTTAATTTGCTCTCCGCCGTATGTGGCGCCGGGACCGTGTTCCTGACGGCACTGTTAATTATTCACCTTACACGCAACCGGTGGGCGGCGCTGGCGGGCGCGCTTGCATTTGGCTATTCCTGGGAGTTTTGGGAGCAGTCGGTCATTGCCGAAGTGTATACGCTAAACGCCCTGTTTATTGCGGCGTGTGTTTTCTTGTTGTGGCGATGGCATGCCTCGGGCCGGGATCGCTGGCTGTATGGCTTTGCGCTGGCCTATGGAGTGAGTTTGGGAAATCACAACACGATGATGGTGCTGGGGCCGGTGTTTGCCTTGTTCATCCTTGGCGTGGATCTTCCCCATATTCGGTGGAAAACCTATGCGGGCCTGTTGGCCGTGGCATCGCTTGGGGGACTGGTGTATCTATATCTGCCCATGCGTTCGAGTGCGAATCCCGTGATGGATTGGGGCAATCCGGAAACATTTCAGAATTTTATCGATCATGTGCGGCGCAAACAATATCTGTTCATGATGACCGAAAATCCCCGAAGCCTGGCGCGTTTCCTCCGCCAGTTGCAGGTGATGGGCACGTTCTGGATTCAGCAGTTCACACCCGTAATAAGCCTTCTGGGCGCTGCTGGTTTGCTTGTTTTGTTATGGCGCCGTGCAGGGTACGGGGTATTTTTGCTTCTGTTAGGCAGTGTGGCAGTGATTACATTTGTTCTGGCGCAGAATTTTGATTTTGACAAACAATGGCTGTGCGTGATGAGTGTGTTTGGCCTCCCGGCATACTGGGTCACGGCCCTTGGCTTAGGCGTTGCCATAGATGCTCTGACGACGATTTGGCCGAAGCGTTTGTGGGCCGCGGTCCTTGCAGGCTTGTGTGTGATTATGCCTCTGGCGGCGAATTGGCATGACAATGACAAGTCTCACTATTATTGGACCTGCGATTATGCGCGCAATGTGTTGCATTCGTTGGATGACAATGCGATTTATATTCCCGCCGTGGATCATCAAAGCTTTTCAGCGATCTATATGCAGGCGGTGGAACAGATCCGTCCGGATATCACCATCGGACGCAAGTATGGGTATGTGGATATGTCGCGGGTTCCGGAGATGCCAAAAGAGATTCGGAAGGAGATCGGGGAATTCCCGCGGCGGCGCGAGGAGCCGCGCATATTCACTTGGCTGCTGCACCATACGGACCGTCCGGTGTATTTCAATGAGCCCCCCGAACTCCCGGAGGAATCAGGGATCCAATTTGTGCAACGAGGGCTTGTTTACCAGGCGGTGCGTGCGGAGGAAACACTGCCCGCGCGCGATTATTGGGATGAATACCGGTGGCACACATTGAGCGAGAGGGATATCCGGGGCGACAATACGGCCGAACTCATTTTTGCAGAGGTGAATATGGCCCAAGGCAAAGACTATATTGCACAGGGCAAGGAAGATGATGGGCTGCGCCTGTTGTATCGGGCAACCGAAATCTATGGACCGGATGCGGCGTTGCTGAATAATGCAGGAACGATTTGCGCCCGTGCAGGCCTTTATTACAACGCTCATGGCTTTTTTGCCCAAGCCCTGCAAGCGGATCCCCACTGTGAAACCGCGCGCCGCAATCTGGAACGGGTAGATGCGCTAATGAGGGAATACGGATCCTACAACCGGGTCCAGAAGTGAAAATTATGAACATCCGGCATAAATTTTCTTGATTTTGACCGGACGATTCTGGTATTCATAAGGCACCCCAAATAAAATTCAATGGTTTATTTAAGCATCGAATAGTCCGTCAATACTTCCCTTGAGTTGCACGCCCAAGTGTGTATTCTTTACACTGGGGTATGCGAGGGTATCAGGGTGAAAAGGGCAGAATGCCGCGGCTAAGGAGAATATGGGGAGATTTATGAGTATTCATTCGACTGCAATTATTGATCCATCGGCGGAACTGGCCGAAGACGTGGAAGTCCAAGCGTTCAGCATTATAGAAGCCAAGGTGACGATTGGCGCGGGTTCAGTAATCGGTCCGCATTGTGTCATTGGCGCGGGCGCGCAGTTAGGCAAGAACAACCGAACGTTCAGCGGCGCCCAACTAGGTGTTGTGCCGCAAGACCTGAAGCACAAAAAGGGCGCCATCGGAAAAACGCATATCGGCGACAATAATGTTTTTCGCGAATTTGTCACCATCAGTTCCAGCACGGACTATGGCGACGGCGATGATCATAAAGTAACCCTGATTGGCAGCGGATGCCTGTTCATGGCGTGCTCGCATGTCGGACACGATTGTACGGTGGGGAGTGGCGTGATTATGGCGAATTCCGCTGCGCTGGCGGGCCATGTGACCGTGCATGACCGGGCAATCCTGGGCGGATTGACAGGCGTGCATCAGTTTTGCACCGTGGGGAAAATGGCGTTTTTGGGCGCGATGTCCCGGGTGGCGCAAGATGCGCTGCCTTACATGATTCTCGCCGGTCAGCCTACCTTGTGCCATGGACCCAATGTCGTGGGTCTGGAGCGTGCCGGATTCAGCAAGGAGACTATTTCGCACATACGCAAAATGTACAAGCTGCTATACCGGTCGAATATGAACACCAGCCAGGCCGTTAAATTGATTGAAGATCAAGTGCCGGAATGCGAGGAACGGCAGGTGATCCTGGACTTTGTCCGCAACTCCAAGCGGGGGTTACAGTGATATGACTGTTACTTTAAAAGAAGACATTCAACGCGCTGCTGGAGTTTTAAAGGCGTATGGGGCAAAAGAAGTCTATATATTTGGTTCGGCAACCAGGGATGCCTTGACAGAAAATTCTGACATAGATATTGCCGTATCAGGTTTGCCGGACGATGTTTTTTACCGTGCCATGGGCGATGTGGAAGAAGTGCTTCAACGCCCAGTTGATTTAGTGGAATTATCAGACAACACCCCTTTCACGCGATATTTAAAAGAATGTGGAACCCTTCTCCGTGTCGCTTGAACTAGAACGGCAAATAGCAACCGAAATGGAACATCTGCGGATGGTCCTGACGCGCCATCCAGGATTATTAGAGAAATGCAAGTCTGAACCGCCAACCCCAATCGAACTGGACGCCTTGGCGAATATGCTTCATGGTTTTTACACAGGCGTTGAGAATATTTTCAAGCGGATTTGCATTGCACGAGGCGATATTCCAAAAGACGGCGCTTTATCGCATATACAGATGCTTCAGTCGATGGCAAGTACTGCCCAACAGGATTCGCCAGTACTAACTCAAGAACTCATTAAGACGTTGCGTGAGTACATGAACTTCAGGCATATGTTTCGTCATGCATACGCACATGAACTAAAATGGCATAGAATGGCGGCATTGATTCTCGATATCTGGAATGTGTTTAATCGACTCCAAAAAGAATTAAATCAATATCTTGTCTCAATTCGCGGGCAATAAATTCTTCATACCATACCACCGCTTGTTCAGGAGCATTATATGCAAAAGATAAGAGTAGGCGTCGCGGGGGCAGGGCATCTTGGATATCATCATGCGCGGAATTATGCGCTGTTGCCGGATGTCACGCTGGCGGGGGTGGCGGATATTCAGGAGGAAAAGCGCGCCAAGGCCGCGGATGATTTTAAGGCGCCCGGCGTACCCGACATACAAAGTCTGCTTGCCTTAGGGGTGGATGCCGTATCGGTGGCGACACCCTCCACAACGCATTGCGATGTGGTGATGGAACTCCTGGAGGCGGGGGTGCATATACTGGTGGAAAAACCCATGGCGCCCACCCTCGCGGAAGCGGAGCGCATGGTGGCGGCGGCGCGGGAGAAAAATCTTGTATTGCAGGTGGGGCATATTGAGCGATTCAATGGCGCGGTGATGGCGGTGATGGAGAGTTTTTCCAAGCCGAAATTTATTGAATGCCACCGGCTCAGTCCGTATCCGATGCGCGGTGCGGATGTCAGCGTCGTGCTCGATCTGATGATTCATGATCTGGATATCGTCCTGGCGATGGAGCCGGGAAAGATCGAATGGCTGGACGCAGCCGGAACACCCATTTTTTCCGAGAGCGAGGATATCGCAAACGTCCGTATCCGCTTTGCTTCGGGATGTGTCGCGAACATCACCAGCAGCCGCGTGTCCGTGGATCGCATGCGCAAGATCCGCATTTTTGCCGAGAACGCCTATGTGGCAACGGATTACAGCGCCCAGGAAGTGCTGGTATACCGGAAAAAACCCGGCCCCATTCCGCCAGGGGAGAATCCCATGGAGCATATCAGCATTGAGCCCCTCGCGGTCCGTAAAGAAGAGCCGCTCAAGCTGGAATTGGAATCGTTTGTGAACTGTGTCCGGGAAGGATTGCGGCCGGTGGTTTCCGGAGAAGACGGCCTGAAGGCGGTGCGGCTGGCGGAACAAATCCAGGCATATATACGGGAGCATTTGTGAAACGCATCTTTTTTGTGGCGGGCGAACGCTCCGGCGACACCCATGGCGCAAGCCTGATTCGCGCCTTGCGCGCACTGGATCCCTCGCTTCAGTGTGAAGGATTGGGTGGACAACTAATGGCCGAGGCCGGCATGGCCCTGCGCCAGGATCTTGCCGGGCAGGCGATCATGGGATTCGCCGAAGTGATTAAGCGCCTGTTGCCCTTGCGCCGCTTGTTGTTGGATACAATCGAGTATCTGCGTGCCGCGCGGCCGGACGCCGTAGTGTTGATTGATTATCCCGGCATGAATATCCGGATCGCAAAGGCGGCGCATGCGCTGGGCATTCCGGTGGTTTATTACATTAGCCCCCAGGTGTGGGCCTGGAAAAAAAATCGGATTCACACGCTGGCCCGGGTAGTGAACAAAATGCTGGTGATATTGCCCTTCGAAGAAGCACTATTCCGAAATGTGGGAATGGACTGCACCTATGTGGGCCATCCGCTGTTGGATCATCTGGAAACCCGGCCGGCGTCCAACGAAACCAGCGAAGATCTGGTCATTGGCCTGTTGCCGGGCAGCCGCGAACAGGAAATTGCGCGGCTGATGCACCCGATGCTGGCGGTGGCGGAAGGCATTCGCGCATGTTATCCACACGCGCGGTTCATTGCGCCTTGTGTGAACGAAGAACGGGCTCAACAGGTGCGTGCGGTAATTAAAGATTTCCCGATGGAAGTGCGCGTGGACGTCATGCACGACGTGTTGGCGAAAGCACGGTTTTGCCTCGTGGCCTCCGGCACCGCCACCTTGGAAACCGCCCTCTTTAACGTGCCCATGATCATCACCTATAAAGTCGGAATGCTCAACTACTGGCTCGCACGGTGGTTTATTCGGGGCATAACCCATATAGGGATTGTTAACATACTCATGGGCCGCGGGATAGTTCCTGAATTCCTCCAACAGGACGCCGTGCCGGAAAAAATGCTGCCCAAGGCACTGGAGTTAATCGGTGACACGCCTGCACGGCGCACGATGCTGGACGACTTTGCTGAGCTTCGTCATCTGCTGGGCGATACGGGCGCCTCGGATCGGGCCGCGCGGGAAATTCTCGCGCTGCTGAAAGGAGACAAACATGGCTGATCGAATATTTCTCATTGATGCCATGGCCTATGCTTTCCGGTCGTATTACGCCATTCGGACACCGCTCACCGATGCCAAGGGCCGTCCGACCAATGCAGTGTATGGATTTACACGCGTGTTATTGAAAATCCTGCGGGAACATAATCCCGCCTATATCGCCGTGGTGTTCGACGCACCGGGAAAAAGTTTTCGTGAAGAGCAGTATCCCGAATACAAAGCGACACGCCAGGAAACACCGCAAGATCTGAAAGATCAATTTCCCATGATGCACGAGGTGGTGAAGGCGCTCAATCTGCCGCTGTTGGTAGTGCCGGGCGTGGAAGCAGACGACGTCATCGGCACACTCGCCCTGGAGGCCGCTGAAAAAGGCATGGAAGCCGTGATTGTCAGCGGCGATAAGGATTTGCTGCAGTTGATCGGGGAGCGTGTTGCCGTTTTCGACCCTTCAAAAGGCGACGCGGGGCAATGGTATAGCCGGGAAGAGGTGGTGGAACGCTTCGGCGCAGGTCCTGAGCATGTCATCGATGCCTTGGCCCTGATCGGCGATGCCGCGGACAATGTACCGGGAGTTCATGGCATTGGCGATAAGACCGCGAAAAAACTCATGGAGGAATACGGATCCCTGGAAGGGATTTATACGCACCTCGATGCAATAAAAGGAAAAATGAAAGAACGCCTGGAGCAGGATCGCGATCAGGCCTTTTTCAGCCGTGAACTCGTGACGATTAAAACGGATGTGGCCTGCGGCATAGCCGTGCGGGAGTGTCAGCGCAAAGAGCCGGATCGCAATACGCTCATAGATGTTTTCGATGCGCTCCAATTTCATTCTTTGTTAAATGAACTGCTCCCTGAAAAAACACCCGTGCCGGAGAAACGCGACTATCGGCTGCTGCTGACTGAAAAAGAGATCAAACAGGCGATTCAAGAAATGCGCGATTCAAGAACGTTTGCCGTGGATACCGAAACCACTTCCATTGATCCCTTGCGCGCGGACCTGGTGGGCGTTTCACTCAGTTGCCAGGGCGGCAAGGCCTATTACATCCCCGTGGGGCATACACCGGAGGCCCTCACCATTTTCCGGGATCCGGATGATTTAACCAGTGCTGAACGCCTGACACCCGTGCCCGCCCGGCGCGTGGTGGAATTGATCAAACCAATCCTGGAAGACCCTGAAATCGGCAAAATTGGACACAACATCAAATATGACGTGCTGGTACTGGATCGGCAAGGAATTAAGGTCCGCGGAATTGTCATGGATACCATGGTGGCGTCCTACTTGACAGACCCCTCCCGTTTAAGGCACAATCTAGACGAGGTCAGCCTCCAATATCTTCGGCTGAAGCCAATTCCCATCGTAGATTTGATTGGGCGCGGCGCGAAAGCCATTACCTTCGATCGGGTTCCTGTGGATCGCGCATGCGAGTATGCATGCGAAGACGCCGACCTTACATGGCGTCTTTCAGAAGTGTTCCACCCGCAACTCCGCGAACGGGGTTTGGAGGCGCTGTTCAATGAAGTAGAGATTCCGTTGATCGCCGTGCTGGCGCGCATGGAGAAAAACGGGATCGTCATTGACAAAAAGCTGTTTGACCAGTTGCGCGGTGAAATCGAGGCGCGCCTCGGATGCCTCGAAAACGAGATATTTGAATTAGCCGGGGAGCCGTTCAAGATCAACTCCCCGAAACAACTGCAAGAAATCCTGTTTAAAAAGATCGGGCTTAAAACGGTCCGGAAAACAAAAACAGGATATTCCACGGACGTAGAAGTGCTTGAGGAACTCGCGCGGGAACATCCCCTGCCGGAGAAAATCCTCGAGTACAGAACTTTGGAGAAACTTCGTGGCACCTACGTGGATGCACTGCCTAAACTGATTCTCCCTGAGACAGGCCGCATTCACACATCATTCAATCAAGCAGTAGCCGCCACAGGGCGCTTGTCGAGCAGTGATCCAAATCTGCAAAACATCCCTGTGCGCACAGAGCTCGGACGGAGAATACGCCAAGGATTCGTGGCCGGCGGCACGGACCTGCGGCTGATATCCGCCGACTATTCACAAATTGAATTGCGAATTCTGGCGCATCTTTCAGGAGACAAGAACCTGCAAGCCGCGTTCTTTCAGGAACAAGATGTTCACCGGGATACCGCAGCCCGGGTATTTAACGTGCCCCCGGACGCGGTGACCCCCGAAATGCGGCGTCAGGCGAAAGCGGTGAACTTTGGCGTGGTTTACGGGATCAGCCCGTTTGGGCTGTCGCGCAACCTGGGCATATCAACCGCGCAGGCCGCGCGGTTTATCGATCACTATTTCGCGCAATATCCCGGCGTGAAACACTGGCTGGAGCGAGTAATCGAAGCCGCCCATGAAATGGGTTATGTGACCACGCTGATGCACCGGCGGCGGTATGTTCCGGAGCTGAAAAGCACCGATGCGAATACACGCAAGGCCGCGGAACGCGCCGCGATTAATACGCCGGTTCAAGGAACGGCGGCCGACATCATCAAAGTGGCGATGATCCGGCTGGACGCGGCGCTCGCCGGGAAACCGGCGCGGCTGCTGTTACAGGTGCATGATGAGTTGCTGGTGGAGGCGGAAGCTGGAATTGCACCGGAAATCGCAGCGTTGATGAAGAAAATTATGGAAGAAGTAATACCTCTTGATGTTCCATTGAAGGTTGATGTGGGCATCGGGAGTCATTGGGCTGAAATACATTAGAGAACAGCTTCCACCAGACGGTGGGAGTGCACATCCGGCAGAAACGTGAAAGGATATTCCATGACGGATAGTCAAAACCAATCGCGCATGAGAAACCGCAAACCCCAGAAAAAGGGAAACTACGGAGGCGGAAACCGCCCGCAGCAGCACCGTTCTCCACAACGCGGAGGCATGCGCCGCCCGCAGCAAATGCAACCCCGGCAGCCTGTGCTGGATGTGGCCAATGAGGAGATCCCGGAAGTCCAAGGTGACGGACCCGAAATTTCCATTAACGATTTGAAGGCCATGAACATCACCCAGCTTTCGGAAATGGCGCAGGCACTGGGCCTCGCCGAGTACGCGGGACTCAAAAAACAAGATCTGATTTTTGAGATATTGCAAAAGAGCCTGGAGCGCGCAGGCTCCGTATGGGGAGAAGGCACCCTCGAAATCCTTCCCGACGGCTTTGGATTCCTGCGTTCCCCCGATTATTCCTATCTCCCCGGCCCGGACGACATTTATGTGTCCCCATCGCAGATCCGCAAGTTCGGATTGCGCACCGGCGATTCGATCCGCGGCCATGTGCGGCCTCCGAAAGAGGGCGAACGTTATTTCGCCCTGTTGAAGGTGGAAGCGGTCAACGACGACACGCCGGAAGTGGCCCATACGCGTCTGCTTTTCGACAGTCTGACTCCTTTGCACCCGGATGAGCGTCTTCACCTGGAAACCGAACCCAAGGAAATCGCCATGCGCATCATGGATCTGATTTCCCCCATCGGAAAGGGCCAGCGCGGTTTGATTGTCGCCGCTCCATTCACCGGCAAAACCGTTCTCCTGCAGAAAATCGCCAACAGCATCACGACCAATCACCCGGACATTGCCGTGTTCGTGTTGCTGATCGACGAACGCCCTGAAGAAGTAACGGACATGCGGAGGTCGGTCCGCGGCGAAGTAGTCGCATCCACCTTCGATGAACCTGCCGAACGTCATGTGCAAGTGGCCGAGATGGTGTTGAATAAAGCCAAACGTCTCGTTGAGCACAAGCGCGACGTAGTGATTCTGCTGGACTCCATCACGCGTCTCGCACGCGCGTATAACGTGATTGTTCCGGCAAGCGGCAAGGTGCTTTCAGGCGGTGTCGACTCCAATGCCCTGCAACGCCCAAAACGCTTCTTCGGCGCGGCCCGCAATATGGAAGAAGGCGGCAGCTTGACCATCCTCGCCACGGCGCTGGTGGAAACCGGCAGCCGCATGGACGACGTGATCTTTGAAGAATTCAAGGGCACCGGCAACATGGAAATTCACCTGGATCGCCGCTTGATGGAGAAACGCATCTTCCCCGCGCTGGACGTCCACAAGTCCCGCACCCGCAAGGAAGAACTCCTGGTGGCCCAGGAAGAACTCGAACGCATCTGGCTGCTCTTGCGCGTGTTGAGCCCCCTCGAAATCGTGGAAGCGACCGAATTGCTCATCGAAAAACTCAAGAAGACGCAATCCAACGCCGAGTTCCTTGCAATGATGCAGAAAATGTAATCGCTGCACCGATTCTGCCGGAAATACTCCGGGACGGCTGTCGGCGGCCATATGCCACAGACAGCCGTCCCGATTTTTTACTGAAATTTCTGGTGGAGCAAGGCGGTTCTTTGCCTATTTACACCTGTGCTTCACCCTTATCCAGGGCTTTGCGAACCGCCAGACCCAGTTCATTCCCCAAAATGGGTTTATAAACAAAGTCGCGAATTCCCGCCTCACGGGCGTCTTCAGGGGAAACAGACTCACTGAAGCCGGTCGCGAGGATAATGGGCAGATCCGGGCGCTCTTTCAGCATGGCCTGTGCCACCTGCATGCCCGTCATGCCGGGCATCATCTGATCCATTAATACCAGATCGAATTTAAAGGGGGCGTCCCGAAAACACTGCAAAGCGGCGAGACTATCACAAAAGGGGGTAATCTGATATCCCAACTGCCCGAGCATTTCAGTCCAAAGACCCACCAATTGCGGTTCATCATCCAGCACTAAAATATGTTCGGAACCCCGCAGCACTTCCATTGCAACGCCCTTGGCCGGTTCTTCACCCTGGTAGCGGGGCAAATACACTTGAAATAGAGAACCCTTTCCCACTTGGCTTTCCACGGCAACAACTCCCTTTAGACTGGTCACAATGCCATGCAGGATAGCCAAGCCCATGCCCGTGCCTTCGCCCACGCCCTTGGTGGTAAAAAAAGGCTCGAAAATGCGTTCTATCGTCTGCGCATCCATGCCATGACCAGTGTCCGAAACAGAGAGCCGGACATACTCTCCGGATTCGAGATCGCCATGGGGAGTATGGATTGGGATATCGACACGTATGGGTTCCACCCGCAGTTCCAATACGCCGCCGGTGATGCGCATGGCGTGTTGGGCGTTCGTGCACAAGTTAAGGAAGACCTGGTGCATTTGCCCTGGGTCTGCAAAAACCGCGCCGGCATTGGCGTCAATGTACGCCCGCACTTCAATGTTGGCTGGCGTGGAAGCGCGTAACAGGGCCAGTGTTTCCTTGGCAATTAGATGCACATGCACCGCTGTGCGCTCCTGGTCGGTCTGACGGCTGAAAATCAGGATCTGCCGCACCAATTCCTTGGCGCGGTTCCCGGCCTTGAGAATTTCATTGAAATGCCGCTGGAAGGGACTGTTTGGCTCCAGCTTGCGCAAGGCGAGTTCGCTAAAGCCGAGTATGGAGGAAAGGATATTATTGAAGTCATGGGCAATGCCGCCGGCCAGAGTGCCGATGGCTTGCATTTTTTGTCCCTGAATCAACTGTGATTCCAATCGGGCTTTATCCTGTTCCGCACGTTGGCGTTCCGCCATCTCCTGTTGGAGTTGTTCATTGGTCCGGGTTAGATCCGCAGTGCGTTCGGCCACGCGCCGTTCCAGCGAATCAAAGGCATGACGCAGGGATTCTTCCGCGCGTTGGCGTTCCCGGCAGGCACTGACCATCTCCGCAGCGGTCTGGAGCACGCGAATTTCATCGGTAGACCATCCATGGGCCGTCTGCGTCTCATCAAATCCAAGAAAGCCGCGCCATTGACCTTCCCAGCCGATAGGCAACAACAATACCGCCTGAGCGCCATAGGGAGTCAGCCAAACACGTTCAGCCTCAGGAAGATTCTCCACTGAACCCGCAATGGGTTTCCCATAGGCCATCTCCTGCTGCCATCGCTCAAAACCCGGCGTGTACGCCACGCGGACGGGCGCGGTGGTGTGATGCCACTGCACTTTGGCCGGATCCCAGGCCTGATGCGTCATCCGCATGCACAATCCCAGTTCCGGGTCCTGATCATTTTCAAATACATATACATGACTGGCGCCGGAAATGGTCAGCAGTTGATGCAGTGCCTTATTCAGCGCCTCTTCCGGCTCCCCGCTGGCCAACAACATATGCGAACAGGCCGCCAGCCCTTCTTCAATCCGAAGCCGGTTGGCCAATGTAGCCTCCGCGCGCCGCCGCTCCCCCAATTCCACCCGCAATTGCTCATTTACTTCCGCCAAAGCCGCGGTGCGTTCCTGCACCTTAGCCTCCAACGCCCGGTGAGCATCTTTCAGGGCGCGTTTGGCGCGGCGGCGCTCAGCGATATTTTCAAACAACCGCTTGCGCTCCGCCTGAAGTTCCCGCAATATCTCCTCATTCTCAAGAAGCGCAAAACAAAATCCCGCCAGAAGCAACAAAGACCCAAATATTACCGTCGTTTGTTCCAGCATCCGGTGCGAGGGGGTATCCTTGGCCAGAAGCGGGATAGCTTGCCCCCAGGATAATTCATCGATAATATCAAACACTTGAAAGACGATGCCGCAGACCACTCCGGAAAAAATCGCAATGCGAACCATCGGCGCCGTATGCACGCGGGCAAACACATACACACCCACCGCAAGCAATACGGCCAGGGAAACAAAGCCGGAAAGATCCCGGGCTTCCGCGCCTATGAAATTGTATTCAAAAAGGAGCCGCGCCACGATTTCCACAAGGGCGCATACGGCCAGGGCCAACACCACCCAGCGCATGGCGATTCCTTTGTCATAAGGAAGCCGCCGAAACCGGTCTAATTGCCGCCCAAGGGATGACGGTTCAACAAAATCCACCGAACTGTCGGACGTATCAAAATTCTGCGGGGACATCTATTAGTACAGCCTTTTGTATTCTCATAATCACCTGATCATAACTTTACCACAAAACAGGTCTAAAATACCGTCCCAATTCGCCATTCTTCTTTTATAGGCCATTTTAGTGATAGCGAATATACATATATCCGACGGCCGCCGTCACGAGCGCCCACCAAAAGGCCGGATTTTTCAGCCCGCGCATGCGCGCGCGAAGTTCCGGCGGCATTCGCAGGCTCTCCCGGGTCCAAATTAGATGACAAATCTCCGCTTCAGGTTTGGGGGTGGTTACAAGGCTCACGGCCATCCCTGTGAGCATACAGGCCCAGAATACAATCCCCGTGCGGTTGAAAAAAGGGTGCAGGTACTGTCCGAGGGCATCAGGCAGCCGTGGGGTGAGCAATTCAAGAGCGACCGTCAAGGGAATGGTCAGAATCCCTGCGGCCAGCGCACCCGCATGCGTGGTGCGTTTCCAGAGCACTCCGAGCAGGAACATAGTGGCAATGCCGGGCGTGACATAGCCGTAGGCGTTAAAGAGGTATATGAATATGGGACGGTCCGAGGATTTGATCAAAACAGACGCCCACAGGATACCCATGACTACAATCGCCACGCCCATGATGCGGCCAAACAATACCGCCTGCCGGTCTTCTGCTTTTGGATTAATGAAGGGGAGGTAAAAGTCCACCGTGAGAATAGTGGTGCAGGAATTGACCGCCCCGGAAATGTGCGACATAATCGCCGCGATAAGCCCCGCCATGACCAGCCCCACCAATCCCTGGGGCAATAAATGTCCGACCAGAGTGGGAAAGGCCATATCCGGCTTTTCGAGGTTGGGAAACAATATGGGGGCCAGCATGCCGGGGATTACAACGATAAGCGGCAGGAAGAATTTCAGATAATCGGCGAATACCACGCCCATTCGCGCATGCCATTCATCCTTCGCGGCCAGCGTCCGTTGAACAATGAACTGATTCGCAGCGCAATAAAATACACTGAGGCAAAGAATACCTCCCAGAAAAGATGTCCACGGGAAATCAGGATCTGTAGCGGGAAGCAATAGTTCCCACGAACCCGAAGTAGCCATGACTCCCTGCCAGCCACCCACGGCATGAATGGTAGCGAAGGATAGAATAAGCCCCCCGGTCAGCAATACTACTAACTGAAACATTTCGGTCCAGACCACGGCGCGCAATCCGCCGGCGATGGTGTATATTCCGGTGAATAAGGCAAGCCCAATAATGCTGGCGTTCAAGTTCCAGCCAAACAACGTTTCGAGAGCGATGGCGCCCATATACAACACCGCGCTGATTTCCACGAAGATATATACAATTAGAATCAACGCGGCAAAAACCGTGCGCGCTGCGCGGCCAAAGCGCTGATCGAGGAATTCAGGCATGGTGTAGAAATTGTTGCGCAAATAGAAGGGCAGAAAAATCCATAATAACGCATTAAACCCGATCAGGATGGTGGGCCACTCAATGGTCATGGCGGCAAACCCGCGGGCATACGCGGTGCCGATTACGCCGATGAAATGATGGCTGCTGACATTCGCCGCCACGATGCTTCCGCCGATCATCCACCAGGGCAGGCGATCTCCCGCAAGGAAGTAGTTTCTCTTGCTGCTTCCCGCGCGCCGCGAGGCGATGATGCCCAGCAGTACTATGCCCGCAAGATAGACTGTAAAGACAATCCCGTCCAGCCATCCAAGATTTACAACGGCATCCATGTTTTCCTCCGCACCATGTTGGGCAACCTGCTGGAACTCCCCAATTACCAAAGAGGCGGCTTATATGCAGCGGTTAACGTATGCCCGCTGAGCGGGGGGTGCAACGCATTTACGTCAATGCCCATGCGGGTTAAAATGGTCGGGGTGATGTCTTCACGCATTCCCCGGCGTTTGACTTTCGCGTCGTTGGTGGCGAGAAACACATACGGGGCATCGGCATGGGTCTTTATACCTTCGTCAAATCCATGATCCGCCGTGACATACACCAGCGTCTTGTCATACAAGCCAAGGTCTTTAAGCTTCTGTAAAATGGCCCCCGTCAAGGTATCGGCAGCAATAAGCGCGTGAGTATATTCAGGTGAATTTTCCCCGAACATGTGGCCCGCATCGTCAATCTCCCCAAAATGCACAAAGAAAAAGAACGGCTGATCTTTGTATTTGTCTATCAGTTCAAGCGTTTTTTCCCCCACCACCGCATCTTTATGAAGCCCATTTATGAACACATCAATGCCGTCTTTCATATGGAAATACGGCTTTCCTGGAATAAAACGGTATTTTTTCCCATTCTCTTCGATTATTTTCCCTTCCGCGGGTTTTCGCTTCTGGGGCCGCTGGGGAGTCTGTTCCGCTGGAGGAGTCGGTTCAGGCGGGGCAGGTTCCATGGACGAAGACACGGGCAGTTCACTCTCTGAAGAGGCGGCGGATTGTCCCGGAACTGGACGGGCCTTTGTGGGCTTTTTCGTGGGGGCGGGTTTAGGAGGTTCTGCGGCAGGCGCTTCATCGAGAGGGATCTTCTGCGGGCCAATGGCTTCCATGTGTTCCCGTTTGCAAATCACGGCCACGGTAATGATATTGTCTTTCCCGAAATAGTTTTCCAGGCGTTCCGGCAGGGTATACCCCTTGGGAATGGACCAACTGCGCGCATTGCTGAACACGCCGGTGAATTCCGGTTCGTATCCAGTCAGAATCTGCGTCCATCCGGCTTTAGTGTCGGTCGTGCGAAGGATATCTATAGCCACCAATGCGCCTTCCTCACCGAGTGCTGTAAGATGAGGCAGTTCGCCTCGATCCATACATTCCTTTATATGATTGCGCTGTGCGGCATCCCATCCAATCAGGACGACATTGTACGGGGGGCCTCCGGCCATTGCCGTGGAGACCGCCAGTAAAATAGAGCCCAATACCAGCAACAATATATACTTGTACATGCCTCGACTCCTCTGTATGTGGCGCTTGTCGCAGCAGGCAGGCCATAATAATCGCCAAAAACAACGGAAGTGTCAAAAAAATCATGACCGGTTTAAAAAGGTTTTATTCCAGACACCCCATGTGAGAAGATAGAAGCGCGGGAAGAAGTCCGATTCTGACGCAGGGAGTGGATTACATCATCGATAAGCGTATTCCCCGATTGGAATCATCAAGTCAGGAAGTTACAATGGCGGCACAATTAAGCTGGCGGGAAAAAATTCTCTATGGGTTGGGCGGCATGGCGATGAGCCTGCCGGATACGGTATTTACTCAATGGATCTTCATGCGGTATGTGCCCAATGCGCAAGAAGCCGTGGTCAATGTAAAGCTTTTTGGGTTTTTTTATTTTACCGCGCGTATTGTGGGGGCAATCGCGGAGCCCGTCATTGGAAATTGGAGCGATAATTTCCGTTCGCCTTCCGGACGGCGGCTTCCCTTTGTGCGCCGCACCTTAATTCCCTTTGCCTTCGCCTTCTTTATGATGTGGTTTCCGCCGGTTCAGGGCATGCACTGGGTAAATGCGGTTTATGCCTATGTGATGATTCAAGCCTATCTGCTGTGTTTCCCCACCGTGATTACGCCTTATTTGGCGCTCATGCCGGAATTAACCCCTGATCTGAACGAACGGGTAACCTTAACAACCTTGCAGGCGGTCGCCATAATGCTGGGCACCATTCTTTTCGCGGTCATGGGCATTGTATTAAAGGTGGGCGGATGGCTGGCGTTAGGCCTTTCGGTAAGTTTCCTGATGATAGTGGCCATGGCGCCAACCGCCCTGACAATTCGCGAGCGTATCTCCGAACACCGTCAACATGAAAAGCAAAACATCTTCCGCTCCATCCGGTCCATGCTGGACAATCGCCCCTATGTCTATCTGGTCCTTTCCACAACATTGTTTTTCTTCGGTTTTAACAGTGTAGTCATGGCCCTGCCTTTCTGGGTGAAGATTTATCTGGGAAAGGGGGAAGACATGGTTACTTATCTGATGGCGCCATTTCTGGTGGTGACGATGGTGTTGTTCACGGCGGTGGGCCCCGCGGTAAAGGTGGTGGGTAAACGCCTGCTGTTCCTTTTCACCATGATTTCCATCACGGTATTGCTGGGGCTGTTTTCCTGTGTCGGTTTTTTCCCTTTGGGCAGCCCACTCCTGCAAACGGCGGTCCTGGTGGCATTGGTGGGAGTGCCCATGACCGGGTTTACCGTATTGCCGTTTACCTTGCTGGCGGATGTTATCGATTATGACGAGAAACGCACCGGACAGCGGCGAGAAGCGCTCTTTTTTGCATTCCAAGGCACCATACAAAAAGTGGGGCTGGCCTTTTCAGGGATTTCGTTTAGCCTTATTGCCTTTCTTGGTTCCGGCAATGAGGCCTCGGAAATGGGGTTGCGGTGTGTATTGATCCTGGCGGCTGTCAGCAGTCTGGCGGGTTTCTGCGTTTTTCTCAAGTACCCGCTTCGGGAGCGAGAGGGCAAAGTGGAGATGATCGACAACGAAGGAGAATGAACCGTGATACGTACTACGGGTTGCATGATGATACTGTTGGCGTTGGCCAGTATGTGCGCCTCTGCCGATATCACAAAGGAAAACGAAGCAATGACGAAAAAAGCATTACTGCCTTTGGCGTTAGAACCGCTCCCGCTGGGCTCAATCCACCCGGAAGGCTGGCTGGAACAACAGTTGCGCATTCAGGCAAACGGCCTGAGCGGGCATTTGGACGAATTCTGGGCGGATATCAAGGATAGCGGCTGGATTGGCGGAAAAGCGGAGGGCTGGGAACGGGTGCCGTACTGGCTGGATGGCGTCGTGCCGCTGGCCTATGGCTTAAATGACGAAGGACTGAAACAAAAAGCCATCCGCTATATTGACTATGCGCTCAGTCATCAACAGGACGATGGCTGGCTCGGCCCCAATCAAAGCACCTCGGCTTCCGGCGCCTATAAACCGCGTGATCCGTGGCCGGTCTTCGTCATGTTGAAAGTATTTACCCAATATGAAGAGGCAACACATGATCCGCGGGTGATCCCTGCCATGCAGAAATTCTTCAAGGTGCTGGAAAAACAAATGGACGAACGGCCTCTCTTCGAGTGGAACAAATTCCGCTGGCAGGATTTGGCGCTGTGCATTTATTGGTTGTATGACCGCACGCAGGAGCCATGGCTGCTGGATCTCGCCGCAAAAGCGCATGCGCAAGGCTACGATTGGATAAAGCATCTCCAGGACTTACCCTACAAGGAACGCGTGCCAAAGTGGGAGTTTGAGAGCCACGTGGTAAATAACGCCATGGCGGTGAAAACACCGGGGATATGGTACCGGCAGAGTCATGCTGAAGCCGATCATGAAACCGCGCTAAAGGGGATCCAGCAACTGGACCAGTATCACGGTCAATTCACAGGCATTTTCACCGGTGATGAATGTTTCGCGGGCAGGATGCCTTCCCAGGGCACGGAGCTTTGCGCGGTGGTGGAATATCTATTTTCATTGGAAATGCTGCTGGCCGCACTGGGCGAACCGGCATTTGCGGACCGCCTGGAGCGCATCGCGTATAACGCATTGCCCGCGCCGTTCAGCCCCGATATGTGGGCGCATCAATATGTGCAGCAGGCAAACCAGGCGGTGTGCAAGGTGAGCGAAGAACACGTGTATGCCACCAACGGAAAGGACGCCAATCTCTTTGGATTGGAACCCAATTACGGTTGCTGCACGGCGAATATGCATCAGGGCTGGCCGAAGTTCGCGGCGCATCTGTGGATGAAAACGCCGGATGGCGGGCTTGCTGCCGTGGCCTATGCGCCCTGCTCGGTGAAAACAAATTTGGACGGTGCGACAGTGACACTATCCGTTAAAACGGATTATCCGTTTGACGATACCATTGTGTGCACCGTGACCACGGACAAAGCAGGGGCGTTCCCCATGCGGCTGCATGTCCCGGCCTGGACGAAAGATGCCTCCTTGCAAGTAAATCAAGAAACCGTGCAACCGCTCAAGGCGGGAACCTTCCACACCGTGCAGCGGATTTGGGAAGGCAGTACGGCGCTTACATTGCGCTTTCCGATGTCCGTGCATGTGGAACGCCGGTTCAATGCCGCCGCCGCGGTGGAACGGGGGCCGCTTGTGTATAGCCTGAAGATCGGCGAGGAATGGAAATACCTGCGGGGTGAAAAACCGCATGCGGACTGGGAAGTCCACCCGGCAACCCCCTGGAATTATGCCTTGGCCATACATGAAGCAAGTCCGGCGGAATCTTTTACCTTTGAGCAAAGTCCGGTGGGCGTTAATCCATTCTCACCAGAAGGCGCCCCGGTGCGGTTGAAAGCAAAAGCACGGCAGTTGCCGGAATGGACATTGGAGCGCAACGCTGCCGCGCCGCCGCCCCAAAGCCCGGTGAAATCAGAACAACCTTTGGAAGACATTACCTTGATCCCATACGGAGCAGCCAAACTCCGGATTACCGAGTTTCCCGTGTTGGGCGGGTTGTAGAAAATAAATGTCGTTAACCTGAAAATGTGAACGCCATGAGGCAAAAATGATCAAAAAAGGTTCCTTTCTTCTACTGACGTGTTATTTACTCGCGGTCATGATGCCCTATCTCGCCGTGGCGGAGGATTTTTCGGTTTCATTGACGGTGACCGCTGAATTACCGTTTCCGCGGGTGCCGATGGATCCGGCCATCGATTTTAAGAAACTGCTCCAAACGGCGAATGCATCCGGAGCACTAGATCCGAATTCCATTGAGGTGGTGGATACCGTTACCAATGAAACAATTCCTTGTGCCCTTGGCGAGAACTTCGCCAATGATGACGTGGGCCGTGTGGAATGGGTGATCACCAATCCGGAACATAAAAACTATGAGATCCGGTTTTCAACTGTGCCGGCGCGCCCCATGCTCCTCCCGAAAATTTATACTCCGCCTATCGGCACAGGAGATTTGCTCCGGTATAATGCAGGGGCGCCACGGCCTGTCATGGTGTCGTATCCCGCAGGACTCGTGGATCTTACCGGCGACGGGAAACAGGATTTAGTAGGCTGTTGGAATTACGCCTACCGGCCCGGACTGCCATGGGACGGTATTGTCTGCTATCCGCGTGTGGGCGGCCCGGAATCGTTTGCGTTTGGCAATCTTGCCCATGTGCAGTACGTAGACAAACCGGGCTCCACAGACTATAAAATCTTAAGCACTGTTTACATGACCGTTGCATTCGCGGATCTGAATCAGGACGGTTTGGTGGATTATGTATTTTCGCCGCGCAATGGCGATTCGCTGTATCTGTATCTGAATACCGGCGCGCGGGACGCAGGAGGCATGCCGGTGTTTACTCCGGCGGGTGATCTGCCGCGGCCCCCGGGCACTTGGCTGCCTTGTCATGTAGTGGACCTGAATCGCGATGGCCAATTGGACGTCGTAGTGGGCAGTGTATACCGGGGCAATCCGCTGCACACCTATTACCTGAAAAACAAAAACAAAAAGGGGTGGCCCATTAAATTCGAGGAACCGATCCCATTGACGCTGGGGAAAGGCCCCTGCTTTTTCGACCTGGACGAAGATGGCGCCCTGGATGCCTTGTCCCTTGCGGATATCCCCCATGGCGCACCCTCTGAGGCCGTTATCGTATGGCAGAAAAACCTGGGCGGCGATCCTCCTTCCTTCAGCGATCCGCAACATATCGCGGGCGTCGAACCGGTGTATCCCGATAATCTCCATGCCGTTACGGACGGTCCGCACAAAGGTTTGTTAATCACAGACAACGTATACCAAAATGTCACGTTTTATGAACATGCCCCCACGGCGGACAACAAAGCCACCTTTAAGCAATATGCCCGCGCGCAATCCATGTCGGCGGTGATGTCCCTGAGTGATCAGGCCTGGCCGTGGGTGTGCGATTGGGATCATGACGGCGACCAGGATCTGCTGATCGGCGGCGGGTATGGCTGGCCGCGAATCGTTATCAACGAAGGAACGAAAGACAAACCGGCCTATGCCGAGCCGCGGCCCATCCTCTCGCAAGGCAAACCTATCCGGCTGCTGCGGAACGAGATTCTTGGAGAACCTTTCCACGAACATAACATGGGCTATTCGTATCCGGTATATGTGGATTGGGATGACGACGGTCTGGAGGATCTGATGTTGCCCAATGAGACCAACCGCATATTCTGGCACAAGAACATCGGATCGCGTGCCACACCCGAATTCGGTCCCCAACAACAACTCCTGGTGGACGGTTACGAAGACTCCAAAGAAAAACGCGCTCTTTCGGCCAAACGCGCCGTGGACGCCACCTATCCCAATGAAGCCGAACAGCCCTTTTTCTGGCGGACCGGTGCAGCATTCGCCGATTGGAACGGCGACGGCATAATGGATCTTGCAACACTGGACGGGTATACACGGCGGCTCACCCTGTTCACCCAACGGCGCAGCATAACCAACAGGCTTATTCTCAAAAAAGAAGAATTCTTGCGCCTGAAAGACAACCGTTTTATCGACGACAGCATTGTAGATCGCAGTGCACATTGGACCGAGTCGTTCCGGCCAGTGGACTGGGATGGCGATGGATTATTGGATCTGGTGTATAGTTGCGCGGGCACAGCCCCCATCAATGGAAGCATGTATCTGTTGCGTAATGTGGGTGACAAGACCGCGCCGCTGTTTGACACGCCGCGGACATTCTGCTGTTTTGGTCAACCCATTAAGATCACAGATCATGGCCCCAGCGCCTGGGCCGGCGACATGGACGGGGATGGCAAACCGGACTTGTTGACGTGCGTGGAATGGAGCGTCTACCCCTTTTATGCGCATGCAGCGCTTGAAATGACCGAACGGCCAACCTGCGAACTTGGAACCCTCCAAAAAAGGGGGAATTAAGCATGCATTTTAACGGACTGGGTGACAAGGAGCTTTCGTTTGCCATGCTCGGCATGGTGGAGGGCAACGGACATCCCTATTCATGGAGCGCCATTTTTAATGGCTATGACCCGGACGCCATGGCGGTCTGTCCCTATCCTGTAATCCCGGTGTATCTGGGACAGCAGCCGAAAGAAGCCTTGGGTATCCCCCGCGCGCGGGTAACCCACATTTGGACTGATGATCCCCAAGATGCGCCAAAAGTAGCCAAAGCCTCTCTAATTCCCAATGTCGTGGAGCGGCCAGAGGACGTCATCGATCATGTGGACGCCGTGATCATCGCCACGGATATTGGCAGCGAACATGTAGAACGATGCCACCCTTTCGTCGAGGCAAAACTGCCCATTTTCGTGGACAAGCCGCTCGTGGACAACGTAAATGATCTGCGCATCTTTCAGCAATGGATTTTGGATGGACATCCGATTCTCAGCGGAAGCGCGCTCACCTACTCCCGGGAATTCCAACCGTATCACGGTTCTACTCCGGAATTAGGCGAGTTACGTTTCATCTCCATCACCACACCAAAGTCCTGGGAACGTTATGGCATTCATGCGCTCTCCGCCATCTATCCCATTCTCGGCCCCGGATTTCTCTCCGCCCAAAATACAGGAACCAAAGACCATGCCGTCGTACACTTTGAACATACAATGGGCGCGGAGGTGATTGTGGCGGCCATTAATGACATGTACGGCGGTTTCGGATGTCTTCAATTGTGCGGGACAAAAGGAAACGCTTCAACCGTCTTCCAGGACACCTTCTACGCCTTCAAAGCCCAGTTGGTGGATTTTGTCAAGTATCTTCGCACGGGCATTCCCCCCTTTCCCTTCAGCGAGACGGAGGAACTTATGAAAATGGTTATTGCAGGCCTCTGGAGCCGGGATCAGGGGGGGCGAAAAATCGCTCTTTCTGACGTCCAATAAAAAGTAGACGCAGGGGCTGTGTATTCGGTACAATGCCGTTTGCTTTTTTCTGTTTTTTCGGGAGAGCCAATGATTTAACAACACAAGGACAAGCGGACCATGCACAATTACAACATCCTTCTCGAAGCGGACAAGATGCCGGACATGTGGTATAACATCATGCCCGATATGCCGGTGCCTATGTCTCCACCTTTGCACCCAGCCACGCATAAACCGGTGTCACCGGATGATCTTGCCGCACTGTTTCCGCCGGGACTGATTGAACAGGAAGCTTCCATTCAACAGTTCATTTCCATTCCGGGCGATATCATGGACGCTTACCGCCTGTGGCGTCCCACTCCGTTGCGGCGCGCCTTCCGCCTGGAGAAAGCGTTAAACACCCCGGCGAAGATTTTTTACAAGAACGAGAGTGTAAGCCCTTCGGGAAGCCATAAGCTGAACACATCGGTGGCGCAAGCCTACTACAACAAGATTTCAGGCATCAACGAACTTACCACGGAAACCGGCGCGGGGCAATGGGGCACGGCACTATCCATTGCGTGCAGCATGTACAACATGAAATGCACGGTGTACATGGTGCGCGTAAGCTTCAATCAAAAACCCTACCGGCGCGGCCTGATGCAGACCTATGGCGCCACCGTGCTTCCCAGCCCGAGCGACACCACCGATTTCGGCAAAAAGATCCTTGCGGAAATGCCGGACACCACAGGCAGCCTGGGCATCGCGATTTCCGAAGCAATCGAAGTGGCGGCGAAAAGCGGCGGCTCTATCAAATACAGCCTGGGCAGCGTCTTGAACCACGTTTTATTGCATCAGACCATCATTGGCGAAGAAGCCAAGCTCCAGCTCGAAAGCGTGGGCGAATACCCGGACATCGTGATAGGTTGCGTGGGGGGCGGTTCCAATTTCGCCGGGATTTCATTCCCATTCGTACATGACAAGCTCAAGAAGGGTAAAGACATTGACGTCATCGGCGTGGAGCCCACCGCCTGCCCGACCATGACGCGCGGCGCGTATGCCTATGACTTTGGCGACACGGCTGGCATGACACCGCTCCTGCTGCAATACACGCTTGGCCATAACTTTGTCCCGCCGGGCATCCATGCAGGTGGCCTTCGGTATCACGGCTTGGCGGCACAGGTGGCGCATCTATTAAAGCACAACGTGATTCGTTCCGTGGCCGTGCTGCAGAATCCGGTGTTCGAGGCCAACCTGCTCTTCGCCAAATGCGAGGGCATTATCCCCGCGCCGGAATCCGGCCACGCGGTGAAAGTGGCTATCGACGAAGCCATCAGATGCCGCGAAGCGGGTCAGGAAAAGACCATTCTGTTCAATCTAAGCGGACATGGCCATTTCGATATGACCGCGTACGACGCATACCTGAATGGAAAATTGGAAGACTATGAGCTGAGCGATGACATTCTCAAGCAAGGGCTCACCTGCCTTCCGGACATTAAAGCATAACAGTGCTGTTCAGCGCCCGGCGGTTTTTACGATTGCCGGGCGCATTCTTTTTAAAAAACCGCAATTAAGGAACAATGCGATGTTGTCCTTCTCACTAATTCTTTGCGCCAGCCTCTCTGCCCCTACGTTGGAAAATGCCTTGCCCATGCATGCCACCGGTCCCTGGACCGTCGAAATTGGGCCGGGGAAGATTTCAACGAATACTCGGACAACGACCATTTCCAAACCGGTCTCTTTTACAATCTCACCGGCAGAACGCGTCTCCATAAAGGACGAAGAGATCCCCTCGCTCCCGGTATTCAATGAAAACACCGGCGGTTGGATAAAAGGGGCAAAACCGCTTCTCATCACGACGCAAGAATGTACCGCCGCGGGAGCACTATACCCGGAAACCCTTCGCGTAAAGCCGGCGCCGGGCGATACACCTCCCTTCGTTTTGGACAAAGATTACCGCATGGATCCGTTCTGGGGCACGGTGGGGCGAATCGAGGGCGGCGCCATCGCCGCCAACCAACAGGTCTATCTCGACTACGACTATGCGCCAAACCGCCTGGACAGCATTGTCAGCGATGAAAAAGGAAATCTCTCTCTAGTGAAAGGACAACCCGGCGTGGGTTCGCTGCCTCCTCCCGCACTGAACGAAAAACAACTAGCCGTGGCAAATATTTGGGTGCCCGGGAAAGCGGAACAATTAACCGAAGATCTTCTTTATCCCATCGACTTTGGCAAATCCATGCAAATGAGCGCCGCCTCGGATGTGGCCGAACGGCTGTTGCCGAAAACTCTGGCCAAATTACGTTCAGGAGATCCCCTGGTCTATGTGGCATGGGGCGACAGCGTCACCAACGGCGGGGGTGTGGACGGTGACGGATTTCAGTGGTATCAGCAGTTGTTTGTGAATCGCTTGAAGCAGCGTTTCCCGAAGGCGAATATCACTCTGAAAACAGCCGCTTGGCCCGGCGGCAACAGTGCGGGCTACATAAAAGCCCCCAAGGGCGGCACATATGACTACCAACGCGACGTACTGGATCCCAAGCCTGATCTGGTCACCATCGAGTTCGTAAATGACGCCTACTTGGACGAAGCGGGCGTAAAAGAGCACTATGCCAAGATTTTGTCGGACCTGCGGGGTGTTGGCGCAGAGGTGGCGCTCATTACGCCCCATCTTGTGCGCCCGGATTGGATGAAAATCGACACGCTTAAATTCGACGAGGACCCGCGCCCTTATGTGAAGGGCTTGCGGCAGTTCGCGGCGGAAAATCACGTGGCGTTGGCCGACACAGCAAGGGAATGGTGCCGCCTCTGGCGCAGAGGCATCCCCTATACCACGCTGGAAGCCAATTCCATCAATCACCCTGACCTCCGCGGACACACCCTCTTCGCGGAGGTGCTGATCGGAATGTTCCCCAAAAAATAAACCCGCTTCATTTAGGCTCCCGCAGCAAATGGTATGCGTGCGTGATCAGTTCCTTGCGGGATACTTTAACGTCGGTAAACGGGTCATTCTCCGGCAGAGGAAGGAAATAGCGGGGGATCTTATACTTGGGCAGGTGGGGGGCAAGCGCATGCTGAAGGTCTTCCGGCATCAACTTGCGGCCTTCTTCAAGCCGGACAAACGCCACCGGCGTTGCCCCGAATTCCTCGTGCTCAACAGGCACCACCACCGCCTGCAATACCCCCTCCTGCCGGCACAGGCAGGACTCAATCTCTTCGGGTTGGATATTTTCCCCGCCGGCAATAAACATGTTGTCTTTCCGGCCTATTACCTTCAGATAGCCGTTAAACTCCCAAGCCCCCAAATCGCGCGTGGCAAACCAGCCATCCTCCGTCAGGGTGCGGGAGATCTCATTGCCTTCCACATATCCCAAAAATAATGAATCGCCGCAGACCTGAATCTCTCCCTCCGGGGACAGCCGGACTGTGCCGGGCCGCAAAGGCTTCCCGACCGTCAGCAGCTTATTGATGGGATCACCGGGGCGGGTGGTGGTAGCTTGAGTCGCCATCTCGGTCAGGCCATAGGAACAGAAAATGTTTAATCCTTCCATGTGTGCCTTGCGTATCAGGGATTCCGGCAATGGCCCGCCCCCGAGCAAAATGCATTTCAGGGGCTTAAGCGCCGACCGTCCTTCCGGCGTTTGCAGGAGGCGGTACAATTGCGTGGCCACCAGGGACACATGCGTGATTTCATATTTTCGGATAGCCTTCTCGATATTTTCATTGGAAGCGGGGAAAACCACCGACGCCCCCCCGAGCAAACAACGGAACAGAACGCCCAATCCCGCCACATGATACAGCGGCAGCGACATCAGCCAGCGGTCGCCCACGCCCAAAGGAATATTTTCATTAGACCACATCGCATTGCGGTAGAAATTCCCATAGCTGAGCAATGCCGCCTTCGGAGGACCGGCACTCCCGGAAGTCAGCACAATAGCGGACGGACGTTCCAAATCCACCGTGGCGTCGCCCACAGCGGAGACGAGCCGGTCATCCACCAAATCCCGCGGCGCCAGCGCATAGAGCCGCCCATACACCGTGGTGACGGATGCGCCATACGGCACAACCATGTTCCGGCAACGGATGCGCTCCAGGGTCTCTAACAAATACTGAGCGGGAAAACGCGTGTTCATGGGGCAGGCTATCGCCCCCATGCGGAACAGGGCCATCAACAAAATGGGATAGGGCGTCCCCGGCGGCAAGGCAATCGCGAGCAAATCCCCTTCACTCAGCCCCGCCTTGCGCAAGTTCGCCACCGCACCCGAGACATACTCATGATAGTCCCGGTAGGTGTAACTGCGGTGCGGCGCCAGGATCGCCGGCGCTTCCGGCATCCCTTGCGCCATTTCCTGCAATGGACACGCTAATTCACCCACAACGTCACTCCACAGACCTATAAAAATAAAAATCCACGCTGCTAAAAAATACTTCTCACGTATTCGTTCATCCGTTCCGCCACAAACGGAAAGGATGTTTCGTCAAATGACTATTGAGGTACCTCGGGTCTCCGGATACCTCCTCGCCCAGCCACGGCGGCTTCACAAACGGCTCTTCTTCCTCCTGTAGTTCTACTTCCGCAACTATCAATCCTTCATTATGCCCATGAAACACATCAATTTCCCATTTGTGCCCTTCATGCATGACTATATACCTTGTCTTTTCAATAGGGCAACCTTCACACAACTCAGCCAACATGCATTGAGCGTCCCCCAACGGAATCGAATATTCATACTCATCCCGCACGATGCTCGCCACGCCCTTTTTTATCGTTAACACTGCCCGGTCATCCATAATACGCACCCGCACCGACACGGGCGGGCCGGCCGCCAAATACCCCTGGCTACACTCCATCCCGCATGCACCGGATCGCCAGCGATCATCCTTCACGAGAAACTTGCGCTCAATTTCTTTTCCCATCAAAAACTCGCTTCTCCGTTTTCCTTGTCTTTATAACTCTACCGCATTACGCAGGCAAAAATCTCCCTTTTGCACCCTGGTTTTTCCGATACAACTTTGACTTGTTCGGGCTTTTCGTGATATCTTTGTTTTTAACAGTTGCTCGCGCAAAAGACTTCATATAACTAATTCACGCATAGAAGGTGTTCGTATGTTTATCGGCAGTCAATCAACAAGTACAATTCTGGACGTATTTCGAACGGGTCTTCAAGAAGTGATCCGGCAATGCGGCACGCCCGCGGAAGTCAAATTTAAAACCAAAGGATGCGCCATCTCGGCCAAAGCGCCCGATCTAACCAAACGGGTGGATTTTATGCAGGTGTCATTTCCGCTGAAGGAAGGCACGGACCCGGAACAGGTGAACCAGGCGATGCAAGCCACACAAATCAATGGCCGGATCAAAGTGGAGGATGGATCCTGCAAATTAATTGTTCCGCCATTTGAGTGGCGGCAGTTGAATCAGTTAATCCCCCTGGACCGGATTGTCGAGACCTATGCGCGCGAATCGTTGCGATCCCATACCTGGACCCTGGAGGTTCAGGAATACGTATCCGTGGGGTTCAATATCAACTACATGATTGAAACCATGCGAAAGCGAAATGCCTCCGACTTGCATCTGCGCGCGGGAAACCGGCCGTTCATCCGCATTGACAACGATTTGGAACCCCTCGACCTGCCCCTTATCAGCGCGGAAGACATGCGCGAAATCATGGTGCAGTTGGGCGGCGAGAATGAATTGAACATTCTGGAAACAGAACGTGAATCCAGCTTCCAATTCCATGCCGCCGGGGTTGGCTACCTGCGGTGCAGCGGCTATATCAAGGCAGGCGCGACCGCGCTCGCTATCCGGTTAATTCCGGAAAGCCCGTTGCCGTTTGAAAAACTGAACATCCCCGATGTCGTGCGCCAGGTCTGCAACAGGCCCCGCGGTCTCTTTCTCGTCTGCGGTGTCACGGGATCAGGAAAAACCACCACCCTGGCTGCCATGATTGATTACATTAACCAGAGCCGGAAAGCCCACGTCATCACAATCGAAGATCCCATCGAATATGTGTACACGGACAAACAGTGCATCATCTCCCAACGTCAGGTAGGTCGCGACACACTTTCCTTCGCCAACGCACTGCGCGGATGCTTGCGCGAAGATCCGGACGTGATCCTCGTGGGGGAAATGCGCGACATCGACACCATCCGCGCAGGCCTGAGCGCCGCCGAAACCGGCCACTTGGTGTTCAGTACGCTGCATACCACGACCGCCGTGGACACCATCAACCGCATGATCAGCTATTTCCCCCAGGCCGAACGCGACCTGATCCGGCAGGAAATCGCCTATACCCTGCAAGGGGTCGTTTGCCAGCGGCTCCTCAAACGGGTCGGCGGCGGGCGCATTCCCTGCGTGGAGATTCTGCTGGGCGGGCGCCCGATTGTGCGCGACGCCATCCTCGACGGCGACCTGAGCAAATTGTATGGCATCATCGAAGTGGACGGAGACATGCGCAGCTTCGACCAGTATGCGGTGGAGTTATACCAGAAGGGATTGGTCACGAAAACAGAAGCTATCTCCGCTTGCGCGAATGAAGAAGGCTTCGAACGCGTTATTTCCGGCATCAAGTCATCCGAAGGCCGGAAGATCCTGAAATAATCCCCATTGTATCGCTCACCAATAGGTGTAGAAAAGCGCTTCCGTCAGCCAGCACTGGAAGGCCATGAAAATCAATGTGATCTTCATAGGGCCAAGCGTCTTTGCATAATTTCCCATTTCATCCAGAAGATGGGCCGCAGGCAGCGCGAGAAAGGGGAAGATGTACAACGCGGACCGTTCCCCTTCTCCCCGCCCCAGATACAGGATATTCAACACCAGCAAGGTGGCGGCGAAAAGCAAAAACCGGATTTTAGTCGCAGGTTCCGGTTTCCACAAACGCCAAAGGAATAACAGCGAAACGGGAATCCCCGCAAAGTAGAACCAGCTTAGCGGATTTAGGAAACGGTAGACCCATCCGGATAACCGGGGCGTAATGGTGTCCAACTTGGCCTGATCCATGTCGAAATGGGTTTGGGCAACCTTAATGCATGATAGTACGTCAAATCCCGACCACCATCGTACTGCAAAATGCACAGCAATAAACATGATAAGCATGGCCGACGCCACACGGAACACCGCACGCCGGGTTTCCCGCTGGAACAATCCCCACAAGCCGATAAGGCAGAAATACACGCCAATGCCCAGCAGGGTGAACTTGAGCAGGGACATCAGCGCAAAACCAATCCCTGCCGCGGCTGCATATTTCAGGCTATTCCGTTTTAAGGCGCGATCAAATAGGAAGAGGGTGCTGATAGTGAACGGCATGAATAGAATTTCCGCGCTGGTGGCCGTAAACAATACGATGGACGGGATCAAAGCATATACCATGCAACAGGTCCGGGCCGTACGCTCATTGGTCAGATCGCGGGACCAGTAATACAGCGGAATAATGGCCAGCGCACCCACCACCACCGTGGCAAGCGACAAGGCCAGCGCACCGCGTCCCACCAGATAGGATAAGAGCCACAACAACGCTATCGGCCCGGGAGGGGCCGCGCGTGCATGCAGGGAAAGATACGGCATCAGGTCGAGATACCGTTTGAACAGAGCACGGATCGTGGACCCTTTTCCGATATCGCCCACATATTCATACGTCTCGCGCTGATAGGCCTGAGATATCCCCGTGAATCCATTGCGCAGCATCGCCACCGCACAGGAGAATAAAATACTGAACAAGATCACTCCTGCCAAAAACCGCAGGGGCGGGATGGGCCAAGGTTCCTCAAACCATTCCGTCCGGCGCAGCGTCACCTTCCATAACGCAAAAAAACAGAAAAAAACAGCGATGGAAATGAACCCATAGGTCCAAACAGTGTCTAAAGCAGGAGAAAACAAGGCATAAAAGGGCGTAGGATGGCCGTAGATGCTTTCAAAGCCCACAAGCCATGCCACGGCCATGGCCAGAAAATACCACAGCAACGTTCGGATATAACACCCCAGCAAACCGGCCCCTGGGCGGTCTGAGGCATTTTTAATTAGGAAGGAGCATGTCATGACTCGCTATTGTAGCGGCGAGACAAGATGGAATCCAACGGACCTCTTACGGAACCGTTTGCCCCGTTGAGGTATAGCTATAGGATGTGGACGGATCATTAAGCCAGCCCAACCTGATGGGAGTTTGGTACAATTAATGAGTAGAATGCAAAGAATGGAGGTGGGCGAGCGGCGTTTGATTTAACCGCTCCCGCTCCTTTACCATGAGAAGCCCATGACACCAGCCGGGTCCATACGCCGAGGAAGGCATTTTTACAGCTCGCAGACATCTTTTTCGACTGATCTGCGGGTCTGGATCATTATTTCATTGATGATGCATATTGCATTGGCGGGTGTCGGATATCGCTTTAATGAATGGTTAATCGCGAGTATTCCCGAAGCCATTACCATTCAACTCTTTGAAGCGGAAGGACCAGGGATGGGTGAACCCGCCGCCGGCCCCAAGACACCTCCGCCGAAACCTGAAGCACCCAAACCAGAGCCGCCGAAACCGGAACCCCCAAAACCAGAACCGCCCAAGCCCGAACCGAAACCAGAACCTCCAAAGCCTGAACCGGTTCCTGAAGTCAAACCAGATCCAAAACCAGAGCCCAAGCCCGAACCGAAACCGGAGCCGAAACCTACGCCAAAGCCTTCACCGAAACCGGTGGCAAAACCCACGCCAAAACCGGAACCCAAGCCTTTACAGGTGGCAAGCAATACCCCTCCGCGCACCACTCCCGGGGGAGGGGCATTGACCGGCAAAAGCGGCGTAAGAACTCCGGGCGGCGGCAGCGGCATTCCCTCCGAATTGAGTCTGTGGGGCCGGCAGGTAGTCCGAAAAGTGGAAGAGCAATGGTTCTATCCCGAAGGCATAGACATCGATCCTGCGAACAACATGGCGGAAGTGATGTTCACAATAGACCGTAATGGAAATTTAACTGGCGAACCGGCTATTGTCAAAGAAGCGAATGATTCGCGTGTGGGACAATCCGGCTTGGAGGCTATCAAAGCGGCAGCCCCGTTTCCTCCTTTGCCGGAAACTTACACGGGAGCCCAATTACAGATCATTTACAGTTTCACCATGGAACAACTTTAAACAAGGATGTAGTTGTGAAAAAAACAATACTTATTGTCCTGATGATGAGTATAGGCATGCTGGCCTATGGACAGGCAACTATACGCATTGGTTCCCAAGCGGGCGTGGACAAGCGCATCCGCGTGGCGGCGCCGCCCTTTGCCTCCGCAGACCCCTCGCTATCCCCCGTGGCGCGGGAAATGGCGGAAGTCATTGGCTTTGATCTCGAATTCTCAGGATTGTTTTATGTGATCGCCCCTGCGGAGTATCCGCCCAACTTCACGGCGTTGGATCCGGATGTCGCCAAACTCGACATGGAGGTATGGCGCATGGCGCGCGTGGATCAGTTGGTGTATGGAATGGTCCGCACGGAGGGCAATGAGATTGTGGGGCAGTTCCGCCTGTTCGATTTGTTTTCCAAACAACAGATTGTGGGGTTGGAATTGCGGGTAGCCAAGGAATCGCCCCGGCTGGCCGCGCATAAATTTTCCGAGGAAGTGATCCGATATGCGGACGGCATCCCCGGAACGGGCACGAGCGAAGTCTGCTTCAGCGGCGGCGTCATCGGAAAGAAGGAAATCTATATCGCCGACTACGACGGCGCGAACGCCAAACAACTCACCAAGCACGGCTCCATCAGCATCAAACCCCGAATCTCTCCGGATGGCAATAAAATCGCCTATCTTTCCTATAAGGATCGCTTCCCGTTTTTGTATGTGTATGATCGCCGCACCGGCAAATCAACCCCTATCTCCGAAGAACCCGGCATCAACGCCACCCCGTCCTGGTCGCCGGACGGCACCAAGCTGGCCATGGTCCTCAGCAAAGACGGAAATATGGAAATTTATCTGCGCGATGCGGATGGCCGGCGCCCCGTCCGGCTCACCAAGAACCGGTACATGGATACGTCCCCCTATTTCTCCCCCGATGGTAGTCAATTGGCCTTCGTGAGCGATCAGGGCGGTTCACCGCAAATCTATGTGATGCCGATCACCGGCGGTGGCGGCACGCGCCTCTCCATGCAGGGGGGCAACTCCTACGATCCTTCATGGTCGCCCGATGGAAAGAAAATCGCTTACGTGGTGGAAAAACGCGGCGCGGGATTCCAAATCTGGATGATGGACGCCAACGGAAGCAATCCCATCCAATTAACCAATGCTGGTGGCATCAATGAATCCCCCTCATGGTCGCCTGATTCACGCCATGTCATTTACGCCACCAACCGCAACGGCGGTTCGGAACTGTGGGGCATTAACATCAAGACCGGCCAGGAATTCAAACTCAGCAAGGGCAACCTGCGCACTGAAGGCCCCTCCTGGGGTCCCCGCCGGCAGTAAAGATCGCATAATGATAACGCCAACGCAATGAATTTTCTCTTCCCTGCGGGGGCGTTCTTATTGCCCTTGATTTCCGGGCAGTTTGGCCGACAATAGCTTGATAAACACCCCGCCGATCACGGGCCGGGCCTGAAATCCAACCATTTTCCCCGTCTCCGTATCATACCAGTCGGTTAACGGAACACGGCTCGGCGTTTGATTCATCCAGGTGAACACCGGTGTGAAGAGGGTCAGGAAATCCTCCTGAGAATCCGCCAGGGTGGCCGTCCACACCAACCAATCTGTTTTCGTGTATTTGTTCCGGTTGTCCAACGGCAACCCATACACATTCTGCATCTTTTTGTAATAAGCAATTTCCTTTTGCGCCACTTCCTTTGGGAACTGATTCAATCCCAAAAGCCTGTCCCACACCAGATTGTATTTCTGGCTCCAGGTGCCCGGTTTGTCAAACGCAAGGCGGAAATGATCACCATCATCCGCCATAGGAACCCACTTGCCCGCAAATTCCCCTGACATCGCTTTATACTGCGCGGCTTCGTCAGTCTTTCCCGCCATTTCACACAGCAAAGCATATGCCCCCAACCCTGCAATAGCCTTGGCGGAGAGATTCACGTTATGCGCAAGATGGCCGGTGAAATCGTCCGTACACAGTTGGTTTTCCGGATCAAGACCTTTCTGTTTGAGATATTCGGCCCAACGCGTGAGCAGCGGCCAATATTTCTGCGCGTATTCCGGGTTGCCTTCCAGTTTGGCGATGGCCGCCACGAGAATCAGCAGATTGCCCGATTCCTCCACCTGCATCTGGTTTTCTTCCGTCTTTTCACCGCCGCCATATACCTGCCCGTTCGCCTTGGGATACGTCCCCAAGTCATGTGGGGCGAAAGCGAATGTCCAACGGGGTGAAGCGGCGTATTCCATCACTGGCGTCAGTGTGGCGCGCGCCAGCACGGTATTGTAATAAAGGAAAATCGGAGCTTGAGGATAGATCACATCCACCGTGCCAATGCAGCCGTTGCTGAAGCATTCCTTGGGAAAAAGGAAGGGCTGACCACCCGGTCCCGCGGCCAATTTGTTCCCCGCCATGGCTTGACGATAGGCCAGCGCGCAGAGCTGCGCATAGTGCCCGCCGCCGATGTCTGTGGCATCCGTCATCAGTTGTTGATCAAATGCAGCGCATCGCTCCATCAGCGGGCCATATTCCGCCTCGGCCAGTTCAAGCATGCGTTCCGGAGTCATGTCCGCATTGCGCCGCCACCAGGCCCGCAGCGGCTTTTGCATATATTCAATGCTGTACACGTCATCGTAGGCCATGGTAAGACGCCGCTGCACCGCTTGATCCGTAACCTGGCCCAGATCAAAGCTGACGGCCAGCGCCGGCCAGCGATCTTCCGCCGCGCGCGGCATATCAGAATCATCTTTCGGCGGAAGGCCTTGATTTGCATTAAACGCACTGCGCAGATCATCCGCCGCGCCCATAACGGTGGAGGCGGGCTGCTCCTTGCTTACGGCTATCATCAAATACCCCCAATCAATACGGACATTGTCTCCTTTGCGATCGAGTGTCTTCTGATCCACCGTGCCTATCCGCATCACGTCAAGCCCCGGCGCCGGCATACGCGACCATGTCACGGCTTGTTTTGGATCATTCACGCACCACTCCGCCGTTGCGTCAAAATAGATCTGCGCGGCATGCGGTTTGCCGTCATTGGACTTCGCGGAAAACGTGATATACGATGCCGGACGCGAGAACACGTCGAGATCATCCGGCAATAACGGCGAAGTAAAGGTCACCATGAGATCCATCGGCCCACAGGTGAAGGTATACACGGTTTGGGTTGCACTCACCACAAGGCTCTTTTGCACCACGGCGTTGGATTGGGCAGGCGCCGCGCCCATAAACCGCATCGGCACGCCATCCACCCGGATCAAACCGCACATCGCATGGACGCGCCCGGTCCAGTGTTTCGGCCAATCATCATACAGCCGGTCATTCATCGACCAGCAGCTCATATACGGATCATGCGTAATCAGCGGAACCGCCGGAGGCCGGATCTCCGCCCCCAGCGCGGATAGGGTAATTCCCGCCAGAAACATTCCACTCAATACTAATCGCATGATGGCCTTCTCCTTTCCATGCCGGTGCGTCAAGCGCCAAGGCTTGCGCAATACTCAATATCTCAGTACAGGGAAAAACCATCATACCACAAAGAAAAGCAGGCCCGGAATGATGCCGTGCGGAGCACACTATCGGATTACATTAATCAGGGTTTCAATCATGCTGTCAGCCACGGTTATAATGCGCGCGGAAGCTTCAAAGGCCCGTTGAAACTGCACCAGCGACGTCACTTCTTCATCAATATTTACGCCGGATACTTCCTGACGGCGGTTGTTATAATCTTGCACAAATGCCTCTTCCACGTCGAGTATGGCCAAATTGCCCTTTGAGGCCACCCCAATTTCCACTATGGTGGATTCATAATACTGGTTGGGCGTTTGCGTATCATTTTCAAACAGGTTCGCCGCACGAAGTTCCGCCATCAACAAAGCGGCGGAATTATCCCCCGTTTCAAGGAGATCCAGGCTGAAACCGGAGCCCAGCAGTTCAGGATGATCCGCCAAATATTCATTCACCGAGATGGTGGCCGCGCTATGCCCGGTAAAGAAGCCATTTATCCCCAGAGCGGTCAACGCACCGGAGGTGTCATTGGAAAATACAAATGAATATCCTGATTCCGGAGTAATAGTCAGCAGTCCATCCGCCCCCACAAGCGCGGACATATGCGATGAACTGTTGATCGCACTTTCAATGTCAGCCGCGGTTGTCGTCGCGTCTATGGTCACCGTGATGGTCTCCGCAACCGCACCGGTGCTGTCATAAACAACCAGATCAAAACTGCCGTCCTGAACGGTAAAAGGAAGCTGTGCCATATTCAGGGGGGCATAGGGACTGATCACCGCGTTGGTGGAGGTCACCGCCTCGGAGTAATTTTCAAGACCATTGCTTTGACAATGTATATTGTTGATGCTTTCAATTAACGTATGCGCAATTACATCCATCCGCTCCATGACCGAGGGCAATTCCTCGTCACGGATTTTCAACACCCCAAATAACTCGCCATCGGTAATCAAGGCCGCTTGATTGTTATCGGCAAACCGGACCTGCAACAGGTCGGGCCGATCCGGGTCAAGGCTGGAATCCACCACCGCGGTAAGCTCCCGGCGGTTGGTCCCATACACCAGCTCCGCGCCGCCCAACAGCACATCTATCGTCCCGTCAGTGCGTTCGCGCGAGGTAACCTTCACTATTTTTGAAAGTTCATCAATAAGCAAATCGCGTTCATCGCGCAAATCATTCGCGGGACGTCCGCCCAACTCCGAATTACGGATGGTAAGATTCAGCGCCGCTATGCGTTCTGTAAGGGAATTAATCTCCTCCACTGTGTTCCGGACTTCCTCATTCGCATTCGTGCGCAACGCGTTCAGCCGATCCGCCATGTCATTAAAACTTGCGGCCAGCGATACCGCTTCCGCCAAGGTGGCCACACGACCCGATATTTCCTCCACGTTATTGGAAAAATCATTCAAAGAATCAAAAAACGATTCCATTCGGGAAGAAAATCCGGTATCCGAAGGCTCCTGAAAAATGTCTTCTATTTGAGAAAAGTACCCTGACTGAATCTCTGCGCTGCCCAAACCCGGCACCTGATTCCGGTACATTGTGTCCACAAATACGTCTCGGAGACGGGTTATGGAATCGATGGCCGGACCTCTGCCTATCGCCCCATAGGGTTTATAATTGGGCATACGGGTGGTGAGTTCCACCCGTTGACGGGAATACCCTGCCCGGTTTACATTCGCAATATTGTGGCCCGTCGTGTCTAATTGAACTTGGGCAGCCAACATGCCTGCCCGCCCAATATCCAGCGCACTAAACAATGTACCCAAAACGCTCTTCCTTCTTGTTGATGCTCCTTTGCGTGCACTCAACCACATCTACCGTGAGCAAGGACCATTCCATATATCGGCAATTCCCCTAAGATCCTTTAAATACATGAGTTATAGAGATTCAACCGCCACCCGGCAATCATAGAATGAATGAAAAGCTTGCCGGGATACCGGAAAAATGTGCTCCTGCCGATACTTCCTGATACAGCGATGCAAAGGACGGACTGCTTCCCCCGGAAAACAGCGAACCCCTCTTTTAAGGCCTCAAACCTTCAGCGGTTGGATAGGGGAAAATGCCCAAAAAACTCTTCCAGGGAGGATTTAAAAGCGCCATAGAACGGCAGCGTGAAATGGGTTGCACCCGCTATCTCAATTAACTCCATGGCTGGCGCCTCGGCGTGCAACTCCCTGGCCAGCGGCAGGAACCCGTCACGGGTTCCGATCAGGCAAATGGCGGGAACCTGAATTTTCTTCAACGCCTCTCTGGAAACCCCCAATTCCCTATACTTGCTCTTCAACGCCTTTTTTGCATTTTTATCTATAAGTTGATCCCCAATCCAATTGCGCACCCGGTGAAACACCGATTTGGAGCCAGACGCCATCCCCAGCAACATGGACGCCTGTTGGGGCGGAGCCACTTCCGGAGATGGAGCCTTGTAGGGATTAGGGATGGGCGAAGGATCCTCCGGATTTTTCCAGCCCGCCGCGCAAATGGCCGCGCTCTGCACGCGGTCCGGATGGAGGGTGAGCAGCTTTAATACAAGGAATCCACCCAGCGAATACCCCGCCACATGCGCCTTCTGAAAGCCCAAATGGTCCATCAGCCGCACGATGTCTTCGGCCATTTGGACGCCATACTGCTCTGGAGCGGCGGGCCGACCGCTTAGACCGTGGCCCCGCAAATCAAACGTGACCACCCGGTAATGCCTGGCCAAGCGGCGGACCACTCCCGGCCTCCGCCAGTTCAAATCCGCCGTCGCCGCCACCCCGTGCACCAGAATCACCGGCTCCCCCTGCCCTTCCACCGTGTAATACAAGCGTACGCCGTTTGCATCGAAATACTCTCCGGGCGTCCGATGTATCAATAGGTAACAAAAGCCGCCGGCAACGATAAAACAAGCCACCAGTGCCAAACTGCATCCCAACACCCATTTCTTTTTCATGGACACCCCGCATACGTTGCTTCTAAAAAAGGTGTCTTACTCTAAAATGTTCCACTATCCCGCGTCAACCGGCAGTTTTTAAACCACAAGTGCGTACTTTTAAGGAACAGTTGTATTTGTTACAATAAGCGCATGATGAACTTACCCAATAAACTGACTTTGGCCCGTTGCGTTATGGCCCTCATCTTTGTGGGCATTATGTCGTTTAAAAATCCATTCGGGTACTCCGCGGCCTACATCCTGTTTATTGCCGCGACCTTAACTGATTATTATGATGGAAAAATCGCTCGCGAACGAAACCTGATCACCAATTTTGGAAAACTGTTTGATCCCGTCGCGGATAAAGTGCTGATGTCCGCCGCATTCATCATGTTAATGACCATCCCCGACCTCCATATCCCTGGGTGGACCATCGTAGCCATTCTGGCCCGCGAATTCCTGGTGACCGGCGCGCGCACCCTTGCCGCCGCGGAAGGCGTCATCATCGGGGCGGACCGGTGGGGCAAGTCAAAAACCGTCTTCCAGATGATTTATGTGTTCACCTTCCTGTTTCTGGCCATCGTGATCGAATTGGCGGATACCTACAACGCGCTGGGCAACCTGTTTCCCGGCGGCCTGGAACTCCACCGATGGATCATCGGCTGGGCCTCCCAGCTTGCCATCGTACTCGTAGCCGGGTTCACCGTGTTTTCCGGAGCGCAATTCGCAAAAACCAACTGGAAAACACTCCATTTGGACAGCGCGCTATGAACTCTGCCGCACCCTCCAAGGCCATTATCGACCTGAACGCTTACACCCACAATCTGGCCGTGGTGCGCCGATTTATCGGTCATGACGCCGCCATCGCCGCCGTGCTCAAAGCCAACGCATATGGACATGGACTAGTGCCCCTGGCGAAAAAAGCGGTTGATGCCGGCGTGCGCATGCTGGCTGTCGCCATTGTGAACGAGGGCATCCAGTTGCGCCAGGCCGGCATTCAAACCCCCATCCTCATCATGGTGCAACCCGATGACGATACCTTGGAGGAGGTGCTCGAATATCACCTGACCCCCATGATTTCCACCACTAAAACGGCGGAACGCCTCGGAGAACTCGCCCATCGCGCAAACCGCATGGCATCCATCCATTGCAAGGTGGATTCCGGCATGGGACGGCAGGGTTTTTCTCTCAGTACCGCCCCCTCCGACCTCCAATACCTTTCTCGCATTTCCCATATCGATATCGAAGGCATTGCCACCCATTTTCCCATAGCGGATCAGTTGGATGACACGTTCACCTACAACCAAATCAAAACCTTTAAACAACTGCTCAAACAATTGGATAAACGGGGCATCCCGTACGAAATCGCACACGCCGCCAACAGCGCCGCCATTGTGAACTATCAGGGAAGCATTTTTAACATGGTCCGCCCCGGACTCATGACGTACGGGGTTTGGCCCGCTAAAAATCCTCCTCCTCAAAATTTGCTGAAGCCTGTGTTGCGGTGGGAGACGCGCGTGCTCCAAATCCGTAATTTGGAACCCGGCGCCAGCGTGGGATATGGCAGAACGTATAAAACCGACTCCCCCATTCGCGCAGCCGTGTTGCCGGTGGGATATGCCGACGGCTATAAATACAACCTTTCCAACAACGCCGATGTGTTGATTCGGGGCAAGCGTTGTCCCGTGCGCGGCAGCGTTTGCATGGATCAGATTGTCGTGGATGTCAGTCACCTGGAGGATGTACAAACAGGCGACCTGGCCACCCTGATTGGCACTGATGGCGCGGAGTCCATCCCCGTGGAAGAACTCGCCGAGCGCGCAAAAACCATCCCCTATGACATCCTGACGGGCATCGGCCAGCGCGTGCCCAGAGAATATATCGAATAACCTTTTTCCCCGCACAAAAAATAAAGTAGACCCTTATGCCAAATCTTTATTACATAGACGGCTACAACGTGCTCCACTCCTCCTCTTTGCTTCGGCCTTTGGCCATCAAAGACTTCGAAGCCGCCCGCGACGCCCTCGTCGACAAAGTCGCTGCTTTTTGCGTGGCCACCGGAAAGCAGGCGGTCATCGTCTTCGACGGGCGCGGAAAACATCAGCCGGAACGCGCCCCCACGGCGCCTCATGTGAAGGGGCTGGAAATTCTCTATTCCCCTCACCACTTGTCCGCGGATGCCGTCATTGAACGGATGATCTATAAGACGCATAATCGCCTCGATACCGTCGTGGTGAGCAGCGATCAGGGCATGCGCGACCTCTGCCGGAACATGGGAGCCCTTACCATGGCCGCAGACAACTTCCTGCAGGAAGTGCGTGAAACCCGGAATGACACCGCGCGCACTCTCTCGTCCCTGGATAAAAAGGCCGATCCGCCACGCATTGAAGATCGGCTGGATGATTCCACCATGGCGCGGCTGAGCGCACTTAAAGAAAAACTCTCCAAGTGAATTTGATAAAGAAGCGATTAGTGCGCTTACCGATCGGTAGAAGATTGGTTTCAGCCTCAAAAATATGCTATACTTCCCCTGTTTTCCCGCCTATTTCGCATGTTCGGGTGGGTTGCCTTTAACATTTCCTCCAACTGATGGTCATGAAAGGTATGTGAACCATGGTTAAGAAGTTGATGGTGGCGCCGGAAGACGTACGTAAAAGTCATTCTATCCAACTGGGAAAAATTCCCGTCAACACCTACAACCGGACAATCAAGCAAGAACTTGATTTGAAGTCCGGCATCACCGCCGAGCGCTGTCTGCGGATTTACAGAGATATGGCGATGGTCCGTGAATTCGAAACCATGCTGGATAATATCAAGAAGCTGGGCAGTTACCACGGCACGGCATATAACCACGCCGGACCCGCCCACCTCTCCATCGGTCAGGAAGGTGCGGCTGTGGGCGAATGCGTTCACCTTTCCGTGGACGACCACATCTTCGGCAGTCATCGGAGTCATGGCGAGATCGTTGCGAAGGGATTGCGCGCCGTCCAGGATCTCACCGCCAACGGTTTGAACTCCATTATGGAAAATTATTTCGGCGGCGTCATTCTCAAGGTCGTGCAAACGCATGAACCCAATTGGGAAGGCCTGACCCTTACGGAAAAGGGTAAAAAGAAGCCCGCCCTTGCCACGTCGGAAGAGGAAGAACTGGGCATCGACTTTCTGTTGTACGGCCTGCTCGCCGAAATTTTCGGACGCGAAAATGGTTTCAACAAAGGCATGGGCGGCTCCATGCACGCGTTCTGCCTCCCCTTCGGCGCGTACCCCGCGAACGCTATCGTCGGCGGCAGTGCGGATATCGCCACCGGCGCGGCGCTCTTCCGTAAAGTGCGGCGCAAGAGCGGTCTGTGCGTCGCCAATATCGGCGATGCGTCAGTGCACTGCGGACCCGTCTGGGAAGCCCTGAACTTCTCCACTATGGCCCAGTATTCCGAACTGTGGGGCGAAGGTTTTGAAGGCGGCCTGCCCATCATTTTCAATTTCATGGACAATTTCTACGGCATGGGCGGCCAGCCCATCGGTGAAACCGCCGGTTTCGAGCATCTCGCGCGCGTCGGCGCCGGATTGAACCCGGATAACATGCACGCGGAAGTCGTGGATGGCAACAATCCACTCGCCTTGGCCGACGCGTATAAACGCAAAATCGATCTCATCAAGTCCGGCAAGGGGCCGGTGTTGCTCGATGTGCTGTGCTACCGGCAATCCGGCCACTCTCCAAGCGATCAATCCGCCTACCGCGAACGCGATGAGATCGAACTGTGGAAATCCGTGGATCCTCTCGTGGAATTCGCCGCGAAACTGAAAGACGCCGGTTTGGCTTCGGAAGATGACATCAAAACCATTCACGCGTACGTGCAGCGCAAAGTATTCAAGGCATGCAACCTGGCCGTCAGCGAAGAAATCTCCCCGCGCATGAAACTCTCTCCACACCAAGGCGTCTCGCAAATGATGTTCCGCAACGAAGCGGAAAAACTTCCCGGGCTGGAACGCAAAGACGATGTGCGCATGCCTCTCGAAGAGAATTCGCGCGTCAAGAACATCGCCAAGAAATCGCGCAACGGCTTCGATGAAAACGGCGCGCCCCTGAAGAGCACCAAGGCGGTCACCTTCGGTGAAGCCATCTTCGAATCGGTGATCCATCACTTCTATAACGATTCACGCCTCGTGGCCTATGGCGAAGAAAACCGTGACTGGGGCGGCGCTTTCGCCGTGTACCAAGGACTCACGGACGCCCTGCCCTACAACCGGCTCTTCAACTCCCCCATTTCCGAAGCCGCGATTGTCGGCACCGCCGTCGGGCTCGCCATGGAAGGCGGACGCGCCCTCGTCGAACTGATGTACTGCGACTTTATGGGCCGCGCGGGCGACGAAGTGTTCAACCAGTTGCCAAAATGGCAGGCAATGTCCGCCGGATTGATCAAGATGCCGGTGGTCCTGCGCGTGTCGGTCGGCGCGAAATACGGCGCGCAACACTCCCAGGACTGGACCGCCCTCGCCGCGCACGTGCCCGGCCTGAAAGTCATCTTCCCGGCCACGCCCTACAGCGCGAAAGGCCTGATGGCGTCCGCCCTCAGCGGCAACGACCCTGTGATTTTCTTCGAAAGTCAGCGGCTCTATAACCAGGTGGAAATCTTCCAACCGGGCGGCGTGCCTGCGGAATACTACCAACTGCCGATTGGCGAACCCGCCTGCATCAAGGAAGGCAAGGATCTCACCATCCTCACCTTCGGCGCCACGCTCTACCGCGCCATGGACGCCGCAAAACGTTTCGAAAAAGAATTCGGCATCTCCGCGGAAGTATGGGACGGGCAAACGCTTGTGCCGTTCAACTTCGCCCCCATCGTGGAAAGCGTCAAGAAAACCGGCAAACTGATCCTGTGCTCCGATGCATGCGAACGCGGCAGCTACATCCACACCATCGCCAGCCAGCTTGCGCAAATGGCCTTCGACTACCTCGATGCGCCCGTCTGCACCATTGGCGCGCAAAACTGGATCGTGCCGCCCGCCGAAATGGAAGAACAATATTTCCCGCAGGTCTTCAGCTTCCTCGACGCGTATCACCAGCAAATCAAGCCCCTGCCGGGATACACCCCCGTCATCAACCGCGCCCCGGAAGAAATGATCGCCCTCAACAAACTGGGCATCTAAGATACTCAAAATACCTCTTTGTAGAGCGGCGAACGTCAAAGCACGCCGCTCTGCATTTATTTAAGAGAGAATTGCATGAGAGGCGCCCAATGGAATCCCATTGGATTCGTTAACTTGCCATACCTTTTGATTCGGGTTAGAATCTATACGAGGAAAAGAAATATGAGCGAACTTATCTTTCTGGTTGAAGAAGCGCCTGAAGGCGGGTATACCGCTAGAGCTATGGGAGAAGCCATCTTCACGGAAGCTGATACCTTGGATGAATTGCATGCACAAATTCGTGATGCGGTGACCTGCCATTTCGAAGACCACGCCCGCCCTAAGATTGTCCGGCTCCATTTTGTTCGCGAAGAGGTTATTGCGGTGTGAGACTCCCGCGTGATATCTCCGGCATGGAACTCACTCATCGACTGAGCCGGCTTGGTTATCGGATAACCCGCACAACAGGCAGTCATCAACGCCTTACAACTATGCTTCAGGGGGAACATCATGTTACTGTCCCGCTGCATTCTCCCTTGAGAATGGGCACTCTCGCCGCTATTCTAAACGAAGTATCACAACACTTCGATATGTCTCGTCAAGACCTTCAAGAACAACTCTTCGATTGATCAGTTCTTTATTTTGTAGTGATCTCCCCACCCTGAATCGGTCATACTATCCATGGTGAACCAGTGCGGGAGTCCTGGAATGGAAAAAGAGCGAAGAAGTTACCCTTGGCAGCGGCGGCAACGCAAAATACTGGTGATCATATTCATTTTCTTTGTGGCACTGCCCGCTGCCCTGATTGCCCTGCGCAAATACCAGGATATTCAGTTCCAGAAACAACTGCAGGCCATTCGCGACGCCGGATTTCCCGCCACGGCCCCGGAGTTGGCCAACTACTATCCCACGCCGCCCGCTGATCAAAACGCCGCCGACCTGTATCAGCAGTCTTTCGATTTTAAAAAGCCGGGCCCGGCCAATCAGGAGTTCCGAGACCTTGAGCAAAAGCTTGGCGAGGTCAAGAAAGGCCGTTTTGCCGAAGATCTACACAAACTGGCGGAGGACTATCTGGCGGAAAATACAGAAAAACTCCGGCTCCTGCACGAGGCCGCCAAATTCCCTGCATGCCGCTTTCCCCTCGATTTTTCCAAAGGTTCTGCGCTCGAACTGCCCCATCTGAGCCAACTTCGCGCATCCATGCGGTTATTGTCGCTGGAAGCCATTCTGGCCGCCGAAGATGGCGATATGAACCGCGCCCTGGATTCCATCCTCACCGCCTTCGCCGTCACAAATGCCATTCGTCAGGAACCCCTCGTCATCTCACAACTGGTCTGGATGGCTTGCCATGGAATCGCCTGTGATACGGTGCGCCGCACGATGGATCTGGCGCCTTTTTCCGAAGAACAACTGGCGCAACTCGCAACCGCTCTGAAAAATGCCGAAGACCCCGAATCCATGGGCCGCGGACTGGCGGGCGAGCGCGTCCTGGCGCTTATGGCGTATGAGGATCCGATACTGATTACCAATGATCTTGACCACACTATTCATGGAGCAGGTACGGCCGCCGCGGCGTTGTTACAAGTAACAGGCGCACTTAACCGCGATTGTGAATACTACCTGCGCATGATGAACCAGATGATTGATGCAAGCCGCCTGCCCGCATACGAAGCCATGCCTGCCATGCGCCAAATCGAGAGGCGTCTGAATGCTTCCTCCTCTTGGCTCCCTAGCATTGCCCGCATCCAACTTCCCGCACTCACGCGGATTATAGAAGCCCAGGCGCGTGACCAGGCAATACTCCGAACCACCGCCACTTCCGTTGCTATCGAGCGGTACCGGCTGCTCTATAACCATCTCCCGGAACAAATCAACGATCTCACCCCCTCCTTTCTCGAATCCATTCCTATTGATCCCTTCGACGGACAACCCCTGCACTATCGCCGCCTTGATACCGGCTATGTGGTCTACAGTGTTGGTCTCAATCTAAAAGATGATGACGGCGCCGAGCCGCTGCCCAGACTAGACAACCGTATGACCGGCGACATTATTTTCAGGGTCGAACGATGATCGTCTCCCAGCCCCATACCCATAACCAGCGCTACCCATGGCGGAAACGCCGGCGGCGGGTACTGCTGGCGCTATTTTTGCTCGTTGTACTCCTTGGGGGCGGACTGGCGGTATTTAATTGGAAAATAAACACTCGTACGGAAGCCATGCTCAAAACCTTACAGGCATCAGGCATTCCCACCACCCCAAAAGAACTGGAAAATCAATACCCCGCGCCGCCCCAAGGCAAGAACGCCGCTGAAACCTATCAAAAAGCCTTTGAGACCGGAAAATACGACGAAAACGCAGAATCCTATGCCAAAATCGACGATAAAATGAGGGAAGAATCCAAGGATTCCAATCATCAGCCGACTCTATCTGATACGCTGCGCTCCATGGTCCGGGAGTATCTCAATGCGAACGCGGAAACCCTGCGCCTCTTGCATGAAGCCGCGAAAACCCCCGGCAGCCGCTATCCTTTGGACTTCTCCGATCCCATCAATATGAAATTAGACCATCTGGCCAAAATCCGGCAATCGCTGCGCTTGTTAAAACTGGAAGCCATGCTGGCCGCGGATGACAAGGATTTCGATAAAGCCCTGGAAGCCATCCGTGCCATGCTGGCGGCAGGGGATTCCGTTCGTCAAGAACCCATATTCATTTCCCAACTGGTCCGGAATGCCTGCCATGGGTTGACTGTCGACGCACTTCAGTATGTACTGGCCTCCGGCACATTAACGGAGGAACAACTGGCGCGTCTGAATGACATGTTCACACACCAGATAGACACGGAATCCTTTACACGCGGCTTACAGGGAGAATATATAGTCGGCATGGCTGTTTTTGATCGTCCCGAAATTATGGCGGACCTCTACAAGGATATGTTTGGGGTTGAATCCTATGTGCCCGGCGCTACACGCACTCTCTTGCGGGTCGTCAGTATGACCGGATGGACGGAAGCGGATCGATACCGCTATCTGAGCCGTCTCAGCGAGCTTAACGCTATCAGCCGCATGCCGGTCTATGAGGCCATCCCTGCCATGCAGGCCTTTGAAGACCAAATCCAGCGAAACAATTCCTGGATACCGACGATTTCCGGAAATCTTTCCTCCGGCCTGAGTAGAGCGGTCTTTTCGTTTGGCCGGGATCAGGCACAGATTCAATTTGCCACCACCGCCATTGCCATACAACGCTACCAATCATTCACTTCCAAACTTCCGGACTCTCTCAATGACCTTGTTCCGTCTTTCATGAGTTCCATGCCCCAAGATCCCTTCGATGGACAGCCCATGCGCTACCGCCGAATCGAAAATGGGTACCTCGTGTATAGCGTCGGATATAACCAACAGGACGAGGGCGGAGTTGCCCCCGCTGAAAATCAGGATAGGTATCGAACCGGAGACATCATTTTTACTCTGGAACACTGACTTTTTGAGGTGTGCCGTGTCTGTGGCGTCCCGCGCGGAGATTGAGCAATTCCACAAACAGCGAGAAGAACATCGCGAAATAGATGTAGCCTTTTTCAATGTGCTTTCCAAAACCTTCCGCGACCAGCATCACGCCAATCAATAGAAGGAATGCCAGGGCCAGCATGCGGATGGTGGGATGGCGGTTGACAAAGCCTGTCACCGCGCCTGCGAACAGCATCATCACCATCACCGCCAGGACAATTGCGGCCACCATCACCGGCACGCGCTGCGCCATGCCCACGGCGGTAATCACGGAATCGAGTGAAAAAACCAAATCGAGCAGCAATATCTGCACAATGGCGGAAGCAAAGGATTTCGCCGCTCTGGCATGTGAGACCTCTGATTCGTCACCTTCTGTTTTCTCGTGGATTTCCTTCACCGCTTTCCAAATCAAAAACAATCCCCCGCCCAGCAGAATGATGTCACGTCCAGACACCGGATGCCCCAGCACGGTAAACAGGGATTGCTGCATGGACATAATAAAACTAATGGAAAGAAGCAGACCAATCCGTAGGAACATGGCCAGCCCCAGGCCAAGCTGACGCGCCTTAGGTTGTTGAGCTTTTGGCAAACGCCCCGTGACCACCGCCAGCACCACGATATTGTCAATGCCGAGTACAATCTCCAATGCCGTCAACGTCACCAGCGCTATCAAACTCTCCACCGTCAATAAATCATGCATAGTTTTGGATCTCCATACAGAAATACCCTTTAAAGACTCCTCTTATTCAAGCGGAGTTACCATTTAAGGGAGGGCGAGGCTCCCGCCGAGCCGTCAAACAAAACATCCAATTATCGTAGTGTAAGAAGAATATTTTGCTTTTGTTTCACGGCTCGGCAGGAGCCTCGCCCTCCCGGATTATTTAAATTTCACTGCCTTGGACACGGATTGTTCGCACACTTCCCCGGCGGTGACTTCACGGCCCAGCGCATTCGACAAATAAATTCCCTCGGAAATGAGCATGGTATTCAGCGCGATCTCCGCCGTGGGCAACAATTCGACCCGCCCCTGCAATGCCGCCGCCCAATGATGCTGCGGGCTGTCATACACATCGCCAACGGTATGTACGTTCTGCAAGCGGTACTCGAATGTCTCCAGATCCGCCGTGCAATCGAATTCCAGGTCGTCAATGTTGTGATAATAGCCAAACGGATTCAGCCGCACTCCTCCCTGGCTGCCCGCCACTGAAGATCCCTCAAACGCGTTCAGATGAATGGCCCACGATTCAATGATATCCAGCGTGATGCCGCCCTCGAACCGGACAAACCCCACCCCCAGCTCTTCCACGTCATACCCGCTCGACGCGCGGCGATTGGGATCCATGTCCGTTTCTTGATAGATCTTCCCCGTGATCGTGAGCACTTTCGGATTGCCCAGCAAATACAGCATGTTCGAGATATGATAGACCCCCATGTCAAACAAAGCGCCCCCCGCCGCCACCTCTTTCTGCACAAAACTGGCCGTGCCATAGCCGTCTACAAACGGCCGCTTGCGCCGCCGGAATCCGGTGGAGCGCGCATGATACAGCGTGCCCAGATGCCCGCCGTCAATGAGCGCCTTGGCCGCTTTGGTTTCGCGTGTAAACAGCGTAGCCAGTTGAATGGACAGCTTCCTTTTCAATTTACGCGCGGACGTCAGCATAGCTTCCGCATCGCAATACGCCCCAGCCATCGGCTTCTCGCAAAAAACATGCTTGCCCGCCTTCAGCGCCGCCACGGCAAAGGGCATGTGCAGATTATTGTGCAGGCAAATATCCACCGCTTCGATATCCGATCGCTTCAGAAGATCCGCAGCATTGAAATAAACATGCGGAATCTTGTACAGCTTGCCCACCCGCCGCGCTTCCGTCGTATTGGCATCCGCCAGCGCCACCATCTCCACCCCAGGAATGGCCGCATATCGATCCAGATGCTCCTTGCCGATCTGCCCAACACCGATAATGCCCAGGCGCGTCTTTTTCGTACTCATGGCCTTCCCTTTCACAATGCGCCTAATTTTTCCAGATTCCGCCGGATCAATGCCGCCGTTTTTGCCGCCGCGCCGTATTCATCACCGTCTTCCGGGCAACTCTCCACCCCCCAGCAGCCTTTATACCCCGACTCCACCAACAATCGAATCGCTTTCGCCAGGTTCACCGACGGGTCATTGCCCTGTGCATCGAAATTAAACGTTTTGAAATGGGTGGACCGCGCATACTTCGCGCACAGTTCCCAGCCCTTTTCCTTCAACTCGGTCGCCCAATTGTGGGAGTCAAACAACAGGCCAAGCCCCGGAACCGCCTCCAGGATCCGCACCACATTTTCCGGGACAACCGATGGGCCCCAGTGATTTTCCATAAGAAGTTCAATGCCTTTGTCACGCGCGCGCGCAAGAATGTCCTCATACCCTTCCACGACGATTTCCAGCACCGCGTCCGGCAGTTCCTGCGGCCCGCCCGCGTCAATGCGCACCTGCGCCGCACCCAATGTCTCCGCCACATCCAGCCAGCGATAGGCCAGGCGGCGGTTGGCCTCACGCGCCGCCGGATCCTCTTCGTAAATGTGCGCGCCATCCACCGCAATGCAGCCAAACGGCAGCCCCGCCGCCTCTGCCGCCTCCTTCACGCGCCGCACATACGCGTCATCCTGCGAGGAGAGCACTGCATGCCCAGGGTCGGCGCCCGCCTTCGCCACATGGTCGCCACCCTGCAATGGCGCCAACTGCGCATTCCACGGATCAAGTTGCGTGGCGCCCAACTCCTTGCAGTCCGTGATGTACTTGAAAATATCCTGTTGTCCCGATTCCAGCAACCGGTGAAAACTAAATCCTCCAAAACTCAGCTCCATGTCGCGCTCCTTTGTAGATTTCCCACAGTATACCAAATCTAAAGACGGTCATTGCGAACCCCAAATGATTGTCCCAGGGCTATCGCATTAAAAAAAGCCGATACATTGACATTTCTCAAGAACCGAGCCTCTCCTTCGCAAGGGATTTGCCAGCGTTTGTTTGAATCAACCCAATGACAAAGGCGATTTTGCGGGGAATTTTAATGCGATAGCCCTGATGATTGTCCCGATTATTCATTGAATGGAAAAAGAGGCCGGGAGGGCAAAGTTTATCACGCGTCTCGCGTGACTCACGCCGGGCCGTGCGGCAAAACATCCCAATTTGTCATTGCAAGGAGCGCCAGCAACGAAGCAATCTCGGAGCCATGTCAACCCTGCCCATAGTAGCGCCACTTTCTTAGCAGCGAAGCGAAGTAATCTCGCCGGATTGTCAGCTGTGCATGGTTTCGGGATTGCTTCGCTTCGCTGCTAAGAAAGTGGCCATGATCGGGAGGGCGAGGTTTATCCACCGCAGGAGGGCTCCTGATGCTGTCTGAGAATTCTCTTTAAGAGTTATTTGATATGACTTGGCAAAGCTCAGAGTATCCCGCAGGGATTCAATAATTCCAGCCCAGGGTTGTGCGTCAGCGCTACCCTGGGTATGCTGCATCCCTAGAATAGCGCCTACCCTGAAAGGGTTGGCGCATGGTTAGGTTTAAAATTAAATTTCAACGCGTTGTATAACCCCTTCAGGGTTGGTTTATTAGGGATCTTGACCCAGGGTAGCGCCGGGCGCAACCCTGGGCTGGAATTATCAATCCCCGTTGGGGATTGCCGATTTTTTCTGTGATTAGCAGACATCGCACGGTCTCTTTTCGTTGTGATCGGCTTTTATGAATTCTCAGACAGACTCGGGAGCCCTCCTGCGGCGGATAAACCTCGCCCTCCCGATGGACATGTTCACAACAAGCGCAAAATAACAACCTATGAAAATCGATTAGGGATTCTGCAACGTTAACTTACTGCTCCGTGGGCGAAAGGAGGAAACGCAGATTGGGCAATGTTTTTCCGTTTTTATCCGTGATTCGCAGCACAAAGCCCCAATTCACCTCGGTGTTGCACACCTTCACCAACAGCGGTGTCACCCCCTTGGGAATAGTCACCGACACCGTATCGCGATCCAGGTATGCCGACCCTTCCACGGGATAGTCATATACCAGCGTATTGCCCAGCCACACTTTGCCCGCGTCGTTCGTTCCCACACGAAGTTGCGCCGGACACTCCTCGTCAGCGGCAACATAACACAGCGCATAGGCGCACACCTTTTCGGCGGGCGTGAACACGCGTTTAAAATCGACAAACATTGAATTGCCCGGCGCGGCATACTCCTGCCACCGTCCTTTCCCGTTCACGGTGTCATATTCCGCCGAAAGATCTATGCCTTGTTCCGGCGGATACACCATAGTGTGACCGATGGATAATTCAGTGCAGGGAAAAGGCCCTGCCACCAGCCACCGGGTCTGCGCCCCAAAGAGTTTTTGAAGATTCACCGGTTTGCCGTGGAAATACTGCAAGGCCAAATTCCACCCCTCCGCCACCTTCGTTGGTTCCAGGGAATTCACCGGAATAAGACCAAAGTCAGGCATGGAGCCCGGCTCGACAAATCGCGGCACCGGCGTCACGCCCAGTTCCTTCGAATAATCAAGGAGGAACATCTGGCGCAACTCTTTCGCCACCGTTACATAAGGGGGTGACAGGATCACCTCGCGTTTCGCAATAACGTCAAGATAGGCCTGCAAGTCAGCCGGGCCTGTGTATAGCTCCAATTTGCGCCCCGCCAATTGCTCATAGCAATTATGGCTGTATATCCAGTTGTACCGTTTGCCGGCCATAAGCGAGCCCGCATAACCCTGCCGGAATTCCTCCAGCGGCATGCCGGGTTCCTGCACCGACTGATAATTAAACCCAAAGGGCCATATGCCCGGCGCAATGGAACAATGACTTTTCCAATATGTTTTCGCGCGCGGGCTCAACAGGCGTTGAAACAGGCTGTTGCAGGCCCAGGCATGCCCCAGCATATACCGGATGTTTGGATTGCGGTATGTGTGCTCGGTGCAATAATGAATCCCGCCGGGCGCTTGCCGGGCCGCGGCTTCTTCCACCCAGGCAAGGTGGATAACCATGCCCAGGCTGAATTCCTGCTCCGGGAACGTAAGAAACACCATGTCGGGGAATTCATCATAGAGAATCCGGATTACACCCGTCATGCGCTCCCGCACCTTTCGAACCAGATCCTCCCGCGTATAGCCGGCATAGGTATACCCAGGCCAATCGAACTGGTATTGCTCCCCGCAATATTCAATATCCAGGGCAATGCCATTACATCCGGAATCGCGCGCAAAAATCGCAAACTGCCTGAAATTGTTGTTAATACGCCCCCACGCGGCGTCATTGAACCATTCAAAGAAATGATCAAAGGCAATTTTCAAAAATGTTTCCGACCCTATACTCCTGCAACTCTCATTCGCACGCTTCGCCTGCTGAAAGGTCTCATCGGATTCCCCAATGGTCCACGGCTTTTTATCTGTTGCCCAGATATCCGTGCACCACTCCCGCGCCACCTGATCCAGAAAAAATGCCTGCACGCCATGCTGCGCCCAAACCTGGGCGTCCGCAATAATCTGTTCCGGACTTGCCGAAAAAAGAATCGTCTTGGGGAGCGGCAATTCCGCCGTGGTTCCATACGAAAGCCCCGGCTCCGCCGTTTTTGACGGTTCCACGGCAACATCCGCACAAGCACACCCCATCCCCAACAGCACTACGAATAGACACACCCGTGATTCCCACATACTGCCTCCTTTCAGGTACACTCTATATCATGCCCAACTACCAGGAAACGCTAATCATACGATGAAACCCGGTAACAATAAAACATCTGACCCCAATTGGATCAAAATCCAGGATGATTTTGCCATACTCCGGCCAAAACAACGCAACCGGTTCCGCATCCTTCAGGTTACCGACTTCCACTCCAATGTCGACGAAATATTGAACGAAAAAACCCGCGCGGACGTCCGGGCCATGGTCCGGCGTTTCGCCCCGGATCTTCTGGCGGTCACCGGCGATATCTGGTGCGGCGACGACACCCCGGACGCCGCGCCCATGTGGATGCAGCGCGATCTGGATTTTCTGGGGGGTCTTGACGTCCCATGGGCATTTATTTGGGGAAACCATGATTATGCAGCGGATTTCGAGGCCGCACAACGCCAAATCGCCGCCACACCGAATGCCGTCGCTCCGCATGGAAACGGCCGCGGAAATTTCCGTGTGGAAGTGCGCCAGGACAGACATCCGCTTCCCGCTTGGGATCTTTTCTTCTTGAATTCCGGCCCGCAATGGCAACTGCCCCAGGATCTCGCGTGGTTCCAGGAAGAAACCACACGAATAACTCAGGATCGAGGAACAATCGTTCCGGCTATCGCCTATTTTCACATCCCTTTGAAAAATTACCAGGACGCCATCGATCAAGGCCGTACTATCGGCGAAGGAACGGAATACATGCTGAATTGGGGCGATGAGGAAGGCCTTGCGGCGCCAATATTCAAGCAGGCGGGAAACGTCCGGGCCTGTTTCACCGCCCACAGCCATAAAAATGATTTCTGGTTTGAAGAAGACGGTGTGGTGTTCGCCTATGGACGCGCCACTGGCTATGGCGGCTACGGCGGCGAAGATCTCCCCAAAGGCGGCAAATTACTGGACCTGGATCTTCATTCCGATCATTTTAGTTTCATGACCGTCTTTGGCGATGGCACGGTAGAACAAACAACGGTTCGATAACATTCTCAAGGAATTATTGGGAGGGCGAGGCTCCTGCCGAGCCGTAAGACAAAATATCCAAATAGCATATATTCCTGCGACAATCCTGATCTTGTTTTAACGGCTCGGCAGGAGCCTCGCCCTCCCATTCGCACTTTTTCTTTTCAATTAGCTGCTTCTGCTCATTCCCACGTGCACTTGGGATCGCACCTGCATGCCCGCCGTAGTCACCTGCTTCGCGTGACGAAGAAGGGTCTTCAGCGTGTCACTTTTCTCGTTCCCAAGTTACATTTTGAAACACACTTGTCTTCAAAGTTTAACTTTGCCTAATTCGCTTCTCCTGATTTCCGGAAGATGCTGTCCACCGTGTTACGCAAATATTGCTCATCGGTTAATCCGGCGGATGCTTCTTCCGGGAATGCGACCTGTTCTCTGAAATGGTCCGCCAGTTCTCTGTAAAGTGCCACCCGCGCATCGGGGTCCAGCTCATTCCGGCGCATTAACGCTTGCACCAACAGCGCAACTTCCACGGGCGACACCTGCTGCCGCAGGCGCGCTTCCAGATGCGGATAACTCCGGAAGGAATTGTATTTATCCGGCAGAAGCTGCTGAAGATCCGGCTGTTTGGGCGTGGGGGTATGCACCACCACCGTGTTCGCCGCCAAATCGCCCAGGCGCTGCGCATGCCGGCTGAACAACATGGCCGCCCCACCCGCCAAATACAGCATCGGCAGCATATCCACGGTGCGCATCAGATTGCGCATCACGATCTGACTGAACTGAAGCCGCAAACCCTGCGCATCCATCACGCGGATCTTGAGCAGGAATTTACCCAGGGTCTGACCATGCCATATCCATTCCAGCAAGATATTGTATCCGGTATTCAATACAAAGAACGTCAGGATGGAAATGGCCGTGGTGAGATCGCCGGAAAATGACTGCAATATGGAAAACGTGGTGAGTACAACCAAGGCCACGACTAATGTAACGCCGAAATCTATCCCCCATGCCAGAAACCGGGCGCTGGGACCCGCCAAAAGCAGTGAAAACTCCACGCCTTCCGGCGTGCGCACGGCCAAGGTGGCGTTGCGGGGTTCAATCATGGGGAGCCGCCTTTCCCGACAGCCTACGCCCGCGCTTTCGCCCCGATCCCAGCAGGAACGCAAATAAAAGAAGCAATTCCAGGCTGCCGAACGCTATCTTCAAGGCATAGGGAATAACCGGTTCATGATACTGCGAAAAAAACGATTCCACGATGCCCGCCCAAACCAACAGCAACATAACCCCCACGATCAGCGTTACCAGATCGGGACCCGCAGCGCGCAGCCGCTCCCGGAATGATTGTGCGCTGCCCCACCCAATCAGGGCGCCTGCCAGCACAAGCCCCGCCTGCCCTGCAATCAGCACCGCAGGCAATTCGATGGAGCCATGCGGCAAGAGCCATCCCGCCAGAAAAGTGCTCTGCCCCGCCAGAATGTAATCAATGGCCACGCCTCCAAGAATCACCCCGTTGTACAACATCATTATCAGCGTGCCAAGCCCCCATGTGATGCCCAGCGACATGGCGAAAATGCTCACCCGGATATTATTCGTCATCAACGCGGCGGCAAACGTAGATCGCGCGCCTTCAAGGCGATCTTCCGTGGAGTGTTCTTCTCTCTCCACACGTTTGGCGGGATCATCCTGTAAATGACTGAATTGAACGGGGAATACCGATTCCTTTGCAGCCGGGTCCAGCAGCACCGCGCCCGCGCCAAAAAAACTGCCGATGACCATCGCGGCCAGAGCGATGAGAAAAGCGCGATACCGCCGGCGGAAAGTCTGCGGAAAGGTTTCAAAAAACCATGCGAGTGGTTTCAAACGATAGGGGGCATCGCGAATCTCATGAATCTCCGCATACGCGCGCCCCACCAGTCCCTCAAGGTATCCCCGGATTTCCGGTTCCACCGCGAAAGTGCGGATGCGCGCCAAATCCGATGCGGCCCGGCGGTACAAATAATAGAACCGGCGGGTTTCCGCAAGATCCATGCGCTGCTCCAGGCGCCGCTCCAGGCGGCTCAGACACTCCTCCAGTTCCTGCCAGAACGGCTGTTCTTCCCGGACAAAATGGGCGACATCCAAAATCACAAGATCTGCCTTTGCTTTATACTCAAGTATTGGGAAACCAATTCCGGCGTCAGCGACTCGTTTTCCAACAAACCCAGAGCCACTCCCCGCCGGTGCAAGATGCGCTGCAATTCGCGCAGATCACGCCACTGCAAATGCCCGCTCAGGCGCTTATAGACATCGTCCACGCTGGATACCTCGGAACGATCAAACAAGGGTCCCACGCCCGCGGGCGTCAACATGTTCGCCAGAATCAGATGGCGGCGGGTAATCAGATCCATGCTTCGCGCGAAGGTTTCCGAAAGCACGGGATCATCCAGGTTTGTCAGAAACACCAGCAAGGCGCGCCGCCGCAAGCGCGTGCGAATGAATGAACATACCTCGTCAAAATCCGGCGTTACATCGTTGGGTTCCAGCGTATAGAGCGCGTCCCGGCAAACCGTGTAATGCTCCCGGCCGTTTCGCGCGCGCACAAACCCGTGAATGCGATCGCTAAACGTCAATAATCCGAACAAATCCCCTTGACGCTCCGCCACCATGCCCAAAATCATCGCGGCATGGATAAAACGGTCCAGTTGTGAAACGGAACCCTGGGCGGGATCCTGAAGGGTGCGTCCGCTCAACCGGGAGGCGTCCAGGATCACATACACTTCCTGCGTCCGCTCCACTTGATACACTTTCGTGATCGGATGCGCACGCCGCGCCGTCGCTTTCCAGTGTATGTCTTCAAAACTATCCCCCGGAATATATTCGCGCAATTTTTCAAATTCGCGGCCTTTGCCAACCCGCCGCCGTGCATGCAATCCGAGCGCGCCCCGGTTCAGGAAAATCGCCGCCACACGGTTGCGCTCGCCCAGCAAGTTCGGATACACCCGGAGTTCCACGTGATCCGGAAAGACCCGCCGGCATCTCCAAAATCCTACCACCGAATCCATGGCCGCATAGATATTTTCAAGAAAAAACTCGCCGCGTTTATGCGGCGTCACCGGCCAATCCAGCCGATATTCCTCCGCTTGTTCGCCAATGGAAACGATCTTCGTCTCCTCCACGCTTTCCACACTGGGCGGAAACGACAACCCAACCACCAGCGAACGCGGCTGACGATCCCGGTTGGCAATGTGAATGCCGATCATTCCGGCCCGGTCTTTCGTAAGCCGGAACAGTGGCGCGCCGCCATTGGTCCGGATGAACTCCAGGTGCAATGCGCCAAACCGGTTCGTGGACAACACCGCATCCACTACAGCCAGAACGGTGAACACCCCCATAATCCCCAACACCAACAGGGTCCACTCCGGAACGGCGGACACGACCAATGCACACGGCAGGAATACCGCCGCCGTCCAGAATATCAATCTGTTGGTGGGGGCTATCATCGCGGAACCGTAATACTCTGCAGCAATTGTTGAATGATTTCAGCACACGTCAGCCCTTCTATTTCATATTCGGGCCGGAGAATAATCCGGTGTTCAAGAACCGCCCGCGCCATGCTTTTGATATCGTCCGGCGTGACAAAATCCCGGTTTTGCATCGCCGCGCACACCCGGCTGGAAAGCAACAACGCCTGCGTGGCGCGCGGCCCCGCGCCCACCATCACGCTACTGTGTTCGCGCGTCTTACGCACGATATCCACCGCATAGCCCAGGAGTTCATCGCGCACCACCACCTCATTCAAGATCGTCCGCATAAGCGCCAATTGTCCCTCTTCCAGCACCTGCCACACCTCTCCGCGCGCCAACACCGCTTCCGGCGCTTCCAGACCCAGTGTGCGCCGGGCAAGCGTGAGTTCTTCCTCCCGCTTGGGAGTTTCCATGATAATTTTGAGCATAAACCGGTCCACCTGCGCTTCCGGAAGCGGGTACGTTCCCTCAAACTCGATGGGGTTCTGCGTCGCGAACACCGTGAAATTGGGCGACAGCGGATGGGTCTCGCGATCTATGGTTACACGCCGCTCCTGCATCGCCTGCAACAGCGCGGACTGTGTTTTTGCGGGCGCCCGGTTGATTTCATCCGCCAATAGAAACGTCGTGAACACAGGGCCCTTCACCAATTGGAATTCATTGTTCTTCAGATTGAACACATTCGTCCCAATAATGTCCGCCGGCATAAGATCCGGCGTAAACTGGATGCGGTTGAACTCGCATCCAAGCACCCGCGCCAGCGTCCGCACCAACAGCGTTTTCGCCACGCCCGGCACGCCCTCCACCAGCGCATGATGATTCGAAAAAATGGCGATAAGCGCCTGATCGATCACCTCGGCGTGTCCAATGATCACTTTGCCGATTTCCTGGCGCGCACGGGCCAGCAGATCCTGCAATTGTTCAAGTGTTGAGGTCACGGATCATTTCCTTTCTTTTATCAGCCTCTCCATGGTTTTATAACGCGCCACCAGGGCGGCCGCGTTGTTTTCCGTATCCTGAGCCAACCCCATAATGTCGTTATGTGCCGCGGGAGCAAAGCGCGGATCATGCGCAAAATCCCGCCGCCATTCCTCATAACAGGTAGTTAACAACCGGCGAACCGGCACACTGCGCCGAACCAGTTGATGCAAGCCGGTAAAAGCTTCCTGTACATTTTCCGATTCCACCGTCTGTTTCAGATACGCCGCATCGTGCCGGGGCACAAGACTCCACATGCTCTTCCAAACAAATAACAGCCCTGTCACTGCAAAAGCGATCAGCGCAAGATCAAGCCGGTAACGCCGGACCAAGTCCATCAACCCCGGCGTATGCACAATGCCAAAATGCGATTCATCCACCACGATTTGTGTATTCGGGCCCACCAGCCACGTTAAAAACCCCGTCGGACGTTCTTTGCGCAACGCTTCATTACTGATAAAATACGAATCCGCGCACACCACAATGGAGCCGCTGCCCCACTGCCGCTCAATAATCACCGGAAAATCATCGCGCGCATACACCACGCGCCAATGATCCGCCAGCTTCTCAAAATAAGAAGCGGATCGCCAGGGCAATGAGTCCGGAAGTTCCTCAACTTCCGCTTTCTTATTCACAAAAATCTTTTGCGCTTTCTCTGAAAACGCCTTCCCGCTTATTTCAAACCCCCAGCGTTCTTTGATGTTTACATAGAGTTCCTTTTCCCCCTGTATCGCCTCCTTTTCCGATTCCCCTTCCCGCGTTTTTTCTCTTTCCGCCCGTTCCTGCTCCTCTTTCCAGTACACGCCGGATAAGGGATAATACGCGATCACCATGCGCCCCCCCGTTAATACAAATCCTTCCGCCGCGCGGATCACTTCCATGGGATCGTCCGTATCCGGCACCCCTGCCAAAAATAATGTGGTGTTATTCCCCTGGTTCAGTTCCATAATGTTGCGTTCATGCCGGCGCACCTGCAACCCTGGCATCATGGCAAGCGATTCGTAAAAGGCCTGTGCACCCATGGGGTCCGCACGGTGTGTCGAATAGGCCGGATAAACGTCGCCATAATCCATACGAAGCGAAAACACCCGCCATAATTGCACCAAGGCCAGAAGACCTATCACCACCGCCGCTCCCAACGCCCATGCGGAGCCTCGTTTTCCATATATGCGTGCAGGCGCGGCCACGGCCTAACCTCCCACCCGTTCATGACACGCATACACGGCGTCAAAACCGTCCTTGTTCGCTTCATGTTCGCCATACCAGACAGACTCATAGATTCCCGCGCCCTGCCGGAACGCCGGAAGCAGTTCCGGACGCGCATGCTGGTGCCGGGCTAATTCCACGCCGTAATCCCGATTCGACTTGAACCGCGCTATCCGAATAAGGTCCAGGCGGGACATCCGCGCAAGCATCGCCAGGAATAACGCCCGGATCGCCAGACGGCACTCCCCTTGCTCCATCAATGTCTGGGCCATGCCCAGCCAACCCTCTTCCGGAAGTTGATCCGCCGATGTGTTTTCATCGGCAACATCCGGCACGGGCGTACTCCCCAGAACAGCCAGCACCGGCGTCTCCTGCCGGCGTTGTTTCCATAAGCGGAACAGCAATACTCCGATCGCGCCGATCAGGATAATGACGAGCACCACCAGTACCACCCGCAAAATATCCTTTATGGAATCCAATGTCCGCGGGGTTCGGTCCTTGCTGAACACACGATCCCGGTCCAGGAGCCAGTCAAAGAAACGGTCTATTGCATCCACCGTTTTCTTGGCAGCCCCGCGTATTGTCTCCGAAATGTTGCGCAACGTCCGTACAATAAATCCCTCCTGGTTCGGATCCGGCGCCGGACGCGGCATGCGCCAGGTATACCGCATGCGGCTGAGTTCCTGATTCAGCGCCTTGTCCAGTTGCTGCGCCGTCACTGCATTGGGCCGGGCAACAGGCGCCGCCGCATCTTCTTGCGCCGAAACCGGTAAAGCAACCATCATCATTGCCGCCGTACCCGCGAATATCATCATCCACGCGGACATCCGCCGCACCCGCCGGAGAAGAATACGGAGATCTTCGCCGTTGCGGCGCGAGCGCCCATAAAAACACCGCAGCACATACGCCGTCTTTATCGTGGGATCAAGAACCAGATAGGTCATGCCGCAAATAATCGCTATGAAGGTGCTGTTCTGCACGGCATTCCCGGATTGCGAGAGGATCGTCTCAACACCCAGAAAGGAATCCAGCATCTGCGCGCCAAACATCAGGCCCGCGCCAAGATTGAGCGCGACGATAATGCCCACCGGCGCCAACGGCACAAACGCAATGGACAGCAACACCGCGTACAAATACGCCAATCCCCCCAGCAGCAAGGGCGACAATGAATCCATCACGGGCAGAAACGCCAGGTATAGCCCGGCCATCAACAACACGAGAAAGGGGCTCAAAAGCCATATCACAATATGGTTTTGCGCAGGCCAGAGTTTGGCCTGCGCCGTCGCATGATCAAAAACCTCCCGCGCCGATGCGCCTCCGCCATCATCCAGCACCGTCGCATTTTGATAGGTGGCGTACACCCAGCCAAACGGAAACGCCGTCATCACGGCGAACGGCAGGGTGAAAAAGCCCGTCATCTGAATGATAGCCTGGAACGAAGCGGACCGGAGCCAGCGCCCCGCCGTCAAAGGCGCTGGAGGCTCATTTTTCAACCCGGCCATGAGCACATGGCAGAACCGTGCCTGCCATGTCTTCATCCAGACAAATAAAACCGCCATGCCCAGCGCCGCCAGCGGCAATATTGTTGTTGCCCCCGCGCTTTGAAGCATGGCGCCCCAGAACGTAATCGCCCCCGCCACAAACGGCAACGCCCCAATGTAATACACGGCCAGGACCGCCAGCGGCGTTCCTTTCAACACCAGCACGGCCTCTTCGGCAATTTGCAGACCGGAAGGACTGGTCTCTCGGGAAGGTTGCATCATGAACTGTCCCAATCATCTTCCAGGATCGTCTTATGCTCGTGAAACGTCGAAGGCACGGAGAGCAGCGCCTTTCCTATCACAAAAAATGACCCCCACAAAACCAGCACCCCCAACGCTATCCGGAAAACCATGCGCAATGATCCAAAATTCCGTTTCTGGTCAAGTTGCGCCTTAGCGGTTTCTTCTGCAATGCACGCCGCACACAATAACCGGTTGCGGTGCTCCGAAACACATTCCCGGCAAAAAAAACGCCCGCATTCCGGACACCGCGCCGCCGCCTCGCGCTGCGCATGATTGAAACACCGCGATTGCGCGAAACTCACATGCTTGCTGTCAACGTGTTGTTCCATCGGATGCCTGAGAGTGTTGCGCATGCCGCCCAACGGCACGCTCCTCAGCCTATGGTAGGTATTCAGGCATCGCAGATCAATTTTGTTCCCTCCGGAGACAACCACAGCCCGCACGGAGAGGAAGGGGTATGGTATACTCGTGTTTTTCCACAAAATTACGAAGGTTTTGTGAATGTCCGAAACCCCCATCGTCCTGAGCACGGTGACCGGACGGTATACCCATGCCGCCTTCGGTTTGCGTTGGCTGTATGCCAATCTGGGGCCCTTGAAAGAAAAAACAATTATTCGCGAATTCCACCTCCAACAACCGCCTTTGGAAATCGCGGAACGCCTCCTGGCGGAAAAGCCGCGCATTCTCGGCCTCGGCGTATATATCTGGAACGTGAACCTCATCACCCAGGTGGCGCAAACCATCAAAGGCGTGCAGCCGGACATCTCCCTCGTTCTCGGCGGTCCGGAAATCAGTTTCGAGTACGAAAATACACCATTATTCGATACCGCCGATTACATTGTTTGCGGGGAAGGCGAAACAGCCTTCGCGCAACTCGCCGAAGCCATTTTGGAGAACCGTTCACCCGCGCAAAAAGTAATTCAAGCGGATCGGCTCGATGTGGCCCAACTGCAGCTTCCATACGATGCCTATACGGATCTCGATATCACGCGGCGGCTGGTATACGTGGAAGCCTCGCGGGGCTGTCCATTCCGATGCGAGTTCTGTCTGTCTTCCCTGGATCCCCATGTGCGCGATTTCCCATTGGAACCTTTTCTCGACGCCCTTAAAACACTCATTGAGCGCGGTGTGCGCAATATTCTCTTCGTGGACCGCACCTTCAACCTGAAAACAGAACGCGCCGATGCCATCCTCCGCTTTTTCCTTGAACACTGGCGCGAAGGGCTCCGGGTCCATTTTGAGATTGTGCCCGGCCGTCTGAATGAAACCCTGCTGCGCCGCATGGCGGAATTTCCTCCCGAAGGCCTGCATCTCGAAGTGGGCGTGCAAACCTTTACTCCCGAAGTGCTCGAAAACATCTCCCGGCGGCAGGATAATCTCAAGACGATAGAAACCATCCACTTCCTGCGCGAACACACCGGCGTTCTGCTCCATGCCGACCTGGTGGCGGGATTGCCCGGCGAATCCTGGGAAAGTTTTGGCGCCAGTTTCGATCAACTGCTGGCCTTGCGTCCGCATGAAATCCAGGTAGGCATTCTAAAGCGCCTGAAAGGCGCCCCCATCGCGCGGCATATCCCCGGATTCCACATGGTTTTTTCACCCCAAGCCCCCTACGACATCTTGCAAACGGACCACCTCAATTTCACCCAAATGCAACGCATCAAACGATTCGCACGCTATTTCGACCTGTATTACAACTCAGGTAATTTCCCCACAAGCCTGCCGATCCTGTGGCATAGCCGCCCCTCTGCCTTTGAAGCAGGCATGGCCTTTACGGACTACCTGTGGAACACCACCGGACGCACCCACGAATTCCCCTTGGCCCAACTCGCCCGCCATCTCTACGATTTCCTGATACAATCCCCTGCGGCTGATCCCGCCGCCATCGCCGAAACCATCAAAAGCGACTTCCACCACATCCCTGGCCGCAAAGACAAACTGTCGTTTCTAAAGAATTGCTAAGGACGTTCCCTTACAGATCTTCCATCAGACGGGCAATGTCTTCGGGCGCGGGTAACAACCCTTCAAGTTCTTTTGGCAAAGTAGGGACTATGCAATACTCTGCAACACCGATGGGCTTGGCGGAATTGCGCAAGGCATATTCAACAATGGTGGTATTCTTGTCTTTACATAGAATGATTCCGATGGAAGGGTTTTCACCTTCTTCCCGTACAGTGTCATCAAGAATGGCAAGATAAAACTGCATCTTGCCCACATATTCTGGTTCAAACTCGCCCACCTTCAATTCAAAGGCAACAAGACACCGAAGCTTCCGATGGAAAAGCAGGAGATCAACAAAGTATTCCTTGCCTGCGACTTCGAGCCGATACTGGCTGCCAATAAAGGCAAACATTCCACCCATGGCGCGAAGGAAATCCTCGACACGAGACAAGATAGCATGTTCGAGTTCACGTTCAGAATGTTCTTCGCCCAGCCCGAGAAAATCGAACAGGTATTCGTCTCTCAATGCAAGTTTGGCTTGGTCTCGGATGGATTCTGGCAAGGTACTATCAAAGTTGGTTTGACTGATAAGAGTCTTTTCATAAGTCTGGTTCTCAATTTGATGAAGGAGAACACGTTTTGTCCATCCCATTCGGCGCGTCATTTTAATGTAAAATTCTCGCTGAAGTGGATCCTTGCAGTGTTCTAAAATGACTACATTGTGGCTCCAGGCAATTTCTGCAACCAATGGCTGCAGTTTTTCACAGTCCGCATAAGTAATGTATAAGTTCCTCATATTCCATATGTTACGAACTGAAAATCCCTGAATACCAGGGAACTCATTCTGAAGATCATGCGCCAAATTCTCTACCACCGCCTTGCCCCAGGATTCCCCCTGCTGACGCTCGACGATCATACGGCCAATATCCCAGTAAAGGGCAATTAACTCCTTGTTGACGGCCTTCAGTGCGGCATACTGGGCGGACCGTATACGCTCTTTTACATCCCGTAGCAAGTTGGCATACTCAACGGGAACCTGGCCGGGCTGTGACGCTATTTCGGCTTTGGACTCATTCGCATGGTGTTCTTTTGTCATATGCAACGCATCCCCTCCTCACAAAACATTGCTCCGTAATTGCTCAGCATCATGTATATATATCTTACCAAACGGTAAAATCAAAAGATACAAAATCCGTCTTCCCCCGCATCGCACGCCTGATACCCCCCGCTATTGTACAACTGCATCAGCCGGAGCAGTTCGGAAAGATCGATTTTCCAATCGGCGGGATTATAATCGCTCGAATGCTGCGGGAAGGACCACCGGTTGCCATCACTCAAGCCGTAATCATCCTCGCTTCCAGGATCGCAGTGATATCCATACGAACGCGCGGGATATGATTGATAAAGCTGTATCCCGCGAAGCAATTCGGAAAGACTGATATGATGGTCGCTGTTAATATCGGCTGAATGCACCGACGCGGGATGCGATCCATCGGAGGTCAATGTAATGTCCCGGCGCGTAGTGCTTCCGGAAACCACCGTAACCCCGCTGATCGTACGGGAAACATATCCTGGCGCGGAAACCGCCAGCGTATAGGTCCCCGGCAGGAGCATCCGGTGATAATCGCCCACATCCGGATCAGTAATCACCGGATGATCGATTCCCTGAACGCTTATCCTCGCATACACCGGCGCACCCGTAGAGGCATCGGTGACAACTCCGCGTACCCCCCAATGCACCGTTTCCATATAGGAAAGCATCGATTCCCGGTTGTACTCCCAAAACTGTCCCAGCGTCGATTGCGCGGGCTTCTTGGTATTGGATAGCTCAATCGTCATCTGATTGTTACTGGCGTACCGGTAGTTCCAGTCCTGCATCCCCCCATACACCGTGTACCACGCGGCCCCGTTGGTGATCCCGTGCTCAAACAAGAAATTGTTCCACATCGGCGTATTATATTGTGAATATACTTCCGCCACTTGAATGAACAGCGCATCATCCGGGGAAATGGTATACGTGTTTGCCGGAGCATCGCCCTCATCAAACGGATAATTCACCACCAGCGCGCCTGTATGAAAATTCGCGGAAAGCGTGAAACTGTGCTGCGCGGTCCAGCGCATCATGTGCTGCACTTCCGTGGGACGTCCCGGCGCATCGATCATCCCGCCATCCAGAAGATTTTCCGAGGGGCCGTCCTGAACATAACTCGGGAAGTTCCGGTTCAGATCAAAGCCCTGTGCATTATACCGCGTGCCGTTAGTGAGCCCGTCCGGATTCATCAAGGGCACAATCCAAATCTCCGTTTCATCCACCAACTGCGTAGCGCGCACCCCATCTTCCGTATACGCGCCATAATTGCTCAGCAACCACTTGATCAACTGCAGGCACATCTCCGTGCCAATCGGTTCATCCCCATGGATGGTGGAAACATATTTGAACTCCGGCTCATCCTCCTCCGCATCCGGATTGGCCGTAATTTTCACCGCCCAGAGCGTACGCCCGTTCACCGAATCCCCCAGCGAATACAACCGGCAGATGGACGGGTAATCGTTCGCATATTCCTGCAAGGCCGATGTCAACGAGGAATAACTGTGATACACCCAGACGGCCTTGGATACTTCATCGAACACCGGCGGATTCGGCTGACATTCCACTACCCTATAAGTCAAACCATGACTTTCGATCTGCCGTAATTCTTCTTCCCGCGCATACACCCGGATCCGGCCCTCCGCCATCCCGTCCACATCAAAGTGATTCCTCACCAAAAAATCCAGTGTTTCCCTGGAACCTTGTTCCACTTCAATCACATACACCCGCCCCAGGACCAAATCATCCGATGCGGATGAAGCCCCCAAAAGGGAAATTGCAGCTACAACATACAGTCCAATAAACATGCGCACCACTATCGGCAATCAACCGCATCCTTGTCAAATAAGGAAAACCTCATTGCATGCAACATGAAATATGGCAATCCGATGGGAGTATAGAATGGCATTCGATGATCACCTTACTTCAATAAGTTCGAGGCGAAGGCGCTTCCCTACTGCGGCTGCTGCACGCTGCAGCGTATGCAATGTAACGGAGGTATTAGTGGCATCCAACAAACGATCAAGTGCCGGCCTGCTTGTGCGCATACGACGCGCCATCTGTGCTTTTGAAAGCCCTTCAGCCCTCATTGCCTGATCTATCTGCATGGCAAGAAGTTCTTTGATGGCACGTTCCTCGCACTCTTCCAATATCCCCTCCTCCGCCAAAAAATCATCAAACAATGATCCAATATTTCCCTTATTCTGTTTCTTCATGGTAAAACCACCTCCATCATTTCCTATCGCCTTATTAGTGACTTCATCCGTTTGTAAGCAAGTTCAATGTCTTGGCTTGGTGTTTTCTGCGTTTTCTTAATAAAACCATGAAAAAGAACCATGGTCCCTTCCACAAAGCCAAAAATAACTCGCGCTATTCTGCCGTCAGATATGTTGCTCCGTATTTCCCAAAGACCAGATCCCAAGGATCGACACACTGGAAGCCCAATAGACCAGCCAAATTCAACTTTTTGGATATCTTTCCCAATGGTTTTTCGGTCATTAGCGTCCAATTCTTTTAACCACTGGCGAACGGGTTCCTCCCCGCTTTCAGCGGCAAAAAATCGCGCTGGAACTTTTTTATACATAGCCTTCTCTTATAGTATGCATCAAATTTGGTGCGCGGTCAAGGGGACACTATTTAGAACGCGAGATGTAAACGAATACCTCTCATTCCGGCACCGCCTGATACAACGTATGGCCATTCGCGGCGAGTTTGACCATCGCCCACGTGGCGGTTGCCGGATCGGAGAATCGGAACAGTACATCCTGGCTTTGAAATGGCGGCACGGCGACGGCCGCGCGGCGAGGCAATACGGTCACCTTGGGGGATCCTCCGAGTTCCGGCCAAAATTCCACCGGCACGATCAAGTCCACAAATCCTTCCGAGGGGATGCCGCTTTTATTCTGTATGGTGACCTTCACCTGTGCCTCGTTGCGTGACACGGTCATTGCCAGCGGCTGCTCCATCCGATCCAGCACATCGCGAATGATCTGATCCTTATAGGTGGTCCAGGCCACCAGCCCGCCGGTGTCCGCGCCCAACGTGGGCGATACCACGGAGATATCCTCTTCTTTAGACTCGCCCGGCTTCAGGTTGTAATAAAATTGCCCAGGACCCACGCTCCAGCCATCCGCGGCTTGAAGATATACAATCCCTTCGAGCGTCTTGTCGGACAGATGATTGGCAATCACCGCCTCCACTTTCGTTTCCGCCTCCTCCAGGCTGCCCCGCAACACCAGCGACAGCGGCATGTTCCCCAAAGGCGCCGTGCCCAGGTGATGTTCCCAATAACGGCTGTGCACCGGGCCAAAGAGATCTGCCTCCGGCCCCAGGGTTGCGCGTTCGCCATGCGTAAAGCGCGTGGTGGGCAGCATCCACACGGTATCCACATCAAACCCATTCGATTCCAGACGAATCGACGCATCTTCCCCCTTCAACGTCTTGCCGGGATCTTCGAGCAGCGTCGAATACGATGCGCTGGTAAACGGCACGAAGAATTGGAGGTTTCCCTTCCAGGGCCGGCCGGTGGCTTCCCAGCCACGCATCACCAGCCCATTGCGCGGATGCGCGGCATTGGCCTGCATCGAAGCCATAGCGTACCCCGCCGGTTTCAACGTGCTCATAAGCCAACCAGGCGGATTTACCTCCAAAAACCCTTGCAGGCCCGGCTGATGTCCCGTATGCAAATCAGAAACCGACGTCAAGAACAGCTCATTATACGCGCGCGCTTCCCGCGCCACTGCGGCATCGCGCCAATCACCGTCAAATGGACATAAGGCATACTGGAACGTTTGGACGTTCTCCGGGGCCGCGCCATGCGCCAACCCCACTGCAAGCGTGCCATCACGCTCCAGGCTGCATAGCTTTGCCCCCTGGAAAAACACCGCAACACCATTCGTGGCCTTCGCTGGTGTTTTTTCGGGAAGATAACCCGAGGGCGGCAAGTCATAGTGTCCGCGCGAACCCACCGATTCTGCAAAATCCGAAGCCATGGCGGCACTGCGATCCGGCGCCGCGCCCGCCAGAATTATTGTCGGAACCGGCGCATATCCTTCCGGGACCATTCCGTCTTCAAGATACAGCGCCGCGCCCTGCGGAACCTGTTCCAAGAATTGCTTCGCTGCGGTCTCCGGCAATTCCTTTACCAACCGTCCACACACCGTATTCTGTGCAGGATCCCCGATCACGATTCGCATCGCCGCGCCATGATCCAGATCCGCGTCCAGGTTCACGAATTCTGTCGAATCCGTCCACAAAAAATCCGGCTTATCGGGCGCATCGGACGTCATGCCCGCGGGAATGCCCCGCCGCACCAGCGCATTCATCACGGTGCGCGCCGCCTCTTTCAATGCCGGAACTTTTCCATAAACAATCTGGCACGGCCCCAGCGGTACAGCACCCTCAAAACCAATCTGTATGCAGTCAGTTGGCGAAACCGCCACCCAGTCCAAGGCCGGTTGCGCGCCAGTGCCCGACGGATTCTCCGCGCCCTTGCTGCGGAAATCGAACGTGGACCGGCTGCGGCGTCCCGCCACCGCTCCGAAACGTTCGCCAAACACTGGCGCCCGCTGTTCCGATGGCACGGAAAACAGCGCCACAAGCATTTTCCCTTCCAGGTTCACTCCTTCAGTTCGGGTTTCGCAATCCACGCGCGGCACGCCTCGGTATAGGGTAATTTCCCGCGTCAATGTTCCCCCGCCAAACGGGCCGCGCACTGCAAGCTTCTGCATCCCCTCCAGGATCTCACTCTTCACCTCTTCGGGTTTTTCCGTGGAGACCGTTTGCTTGCCGGTGGTCCAAAGTTCCCTGCCGGAATCCGTTTGCGCGGAATCTTCCTCCAGCAGAATCAATTGATTCATCGGCCCTTTGGCATAATCGACATTTGTGCGCTTATCCAATAATTTGCGAATCGCACCGGTTGCGGCATCCAAGGCCACCAGGAAAAACTCATTTTCGATCTGCGCATCGCCGCGCACCACCGCCTCTTGTGGTTTTCCCTCTGGTTGAATATAAAACGTTCGATAGCCGGCCGCAGGGATATTTTGCGCCACAAACCGGACCCGCGCGGCGCGCACCGCCTGTTTCGATGCATCTGTGTACCGTATCCGATCCGCCTGAAACGGCACGGCATTCCCAAAATTATCTAAAAGTGCAAGCCCCTTCGCGTTGTCCAGCTCCACTTCCACTTCGCACACGTCCGTGCGCGGCCACGAAGAGGGATTAAACACCACCAGCGCCTTCACGCCCTCCATACTGATTGGCGCGGTTTTTAGCGTATCCGCTTCTTTGGCCACGTACGCCAGCGACTTGCGCAACACCCCGTCGATCAACTCCGCCAATTCCCGGTATGCGGAGAGCGTGTCCGCATAGGCCTCTTCCGAAGAAGCCACGCCCAGCCGGTCCGGAGCGCTCCAATACATAATGCTCCGCCACGCACGATCCAGCGCCACATCCGGATAGTCCGCCCCCAGCAGCGCCGCCACGGACGCAAACCGTTCCGCGATCAATAAACGGTTTTCCGCGATGGCATGCGCGCGTTTGAGATCCGGTTGCGCCAGCACGGCCCCCGGATACCGCGCCGTCAACAACCGCCCGCTGTCAGGAACATGCTCTTTGCTCTCGGGATCGAGACGCGCCAAATCGGACATAAAAACGTTCCCGCCGCTTCCTTGCAGGCGAATCGCGGGATATGATTGCGCCAGTTCGCGCGATGCACCCATGAGAAACGGCTCCGGCGGAGTCAGCACACTCTCCAACACCAGCACGTCCGAAACAATGCCCCAATCCAATAATTCACGCCGCTGTAACGCCGCCATCTGCCGCAATTCATCCGCATTCGCCGGACCAGGACATGCCTGTTTACGCCGGTGAAAAACCTGCGAGCCATTCAATGCGGCATGACGAAACAACGGTGGCAATCCCAATACTTGCACATTGCTGATGAGGCCGCCTAATCCCGCCTGATCCAGCAACTGCGGGGTCTGTGGCGCGATGCCGGGCAAATCCCACGCGCAGCATGCCGGACGCGTAATGTTCAGCCAATCCCGCGCGGCGGCACGGCCATACGCGATATTTCGCGCGATCACTTCACCCCCCACGAGCCGCTCGTCCGGCATCGCATACGCCGCCAGCGCGCCAATATGCTCTCCCGCCTGCTGAAGCACATGCACATACTCCGGATACGCAATCAATGCCGCCTCCCATTGCTGTGCCGGGCCAAGATCAATTCCATACTCCCGCTCCTGCTCCATAAGCATCCACTGCCGGTGCAGCGATCCCACGCGCGCATCCATTTTCGCGGCTTCATCCACTTCAGGCTCCGCCGCATACCGCTGCCCGCTCACCACATACACCGTTCCCCCTTTTACGCGCGGCTGCACCGCCAAATTCCAGGCGAACACCGCGCTCACATCGCCGCCCTCCGCATCCTTTGACGCCAACCGGACCTTTACCGGAATCGTCAAGCCTGCGGGTGTGGCCCCGGCAGGCACGGGAACCCGTTCTTTCCAGGCTTCTCCGGGTTTTATGGCCGCGATCCGCCGCACCTCCGGATTCACCGGAGTATTCGCGGTCACAATCACGTCCACTGGCGGCGAAACCTTGCTCCCCGCATTGAACAGCGTCAGCCAGGTGTCCTGCCGCACGTCGTTCGCGCTCCCGGAAAAGGCCCCTGCGTTTTCCAGACGCGGCACGTAAAACACTTCGCCCAAGGGCAACGCCGCATACAGCTTCAATGCAATTTCATAACCGCTCACCCCCCGCAATAGCGGACGGTTTACAAATACACGCGTGCCGAGTTCGTTCTCACTCATATCTGCTGCTTTCGCCAGCGCTTCAAACGTTATCCCCGGCACTTCACACACGAAAAAATTCATCCCCGGACGAAACGCAACCGTAAAATAATCCGCCCCCATCGAGGTTACCGGTCCGCCGTGAACATCGCGCACGGGAAAACCGTTCATCCACGCACGCACCCCCAGCGGACTTTGCAATTCCATGAACACCGTCCGTGCATCCGGCGTCTCTGCATAAAACCCCGCATACGCAACCCCTTCCGCCGCATCCGGAAAAAACGGGGCAAGATTCAGCGAATAATCCGCCGTGCCCGCCCGTTGCCAGATGGCTTCCCCCCCCTCTTTTCTCACCTTGACCAAGTGTTGCGGACGCATCTGCGCAACCCCCCTGATCGGCTCCATGAAATCCTTATCCCCCAGCGGAGGCTCGCCCCGCTGAAGCGCCCCCGCAATGCCGCCCTCCTTATCCGAAGCAAACGGCCCGCACACCAGCCAATGCGCCACATAGCCACGTTCCAAAATCGTGTCGAGCTGTTCCTGAGCCGCAGAATACGGCCCCGCCAACAACAGCGCCCCAATCAGCGCGGCATACAGGCTATGTCGCATCGTCCCAGTCATGCCCCGCATTGTGGCTGGAATCCCCGCCGTAAGGCAAATAATCCAACCCCATACACGCTGGCCTCGAAGAATACTCTTAACCTGCATTTTCCACCAACGCTTAATCATACTCGTCATTGCGAGTTCCCCACCCGCCGCAGGCGGGGTGAATTATAAAGAAACACCTAAACGCATCCACGCCGTTATCGCTATCGCTATCGCTATCGCTATCGCTTTTGGCATCGCTATCGCTATCGTTATCGCTATCGTTATCGCTATCGCTATCGCTATCGCTATCGTGTTCCCCATTATGTCTGCTTCCTCTTCTTCCACCTCATCCAATTGCTCCTACTGGTCCTCTTCTCCCAGTCTTCCCAGTCTCTTGCCGCGGCGAAGTTCCGGTCTCGCGGAACGAAGCCGGGTCCCAGACCTCCAACCGGTTTGCATCCCCTGCACCTTGCGTTTCTAAAAAGTCCCCGGCGAAGAAAACGTGCCAAAAAGAAAACTACTACTGCGATGACCATTTACGCTACGCTTATACACGGCGACTCTGAACATACAAGCAATCTTGGAATGACAAATGAAATGAAGAGTTGACTAAAAACCAGGGTAGTTTACCGAACATCGAGGCGGATATGAGCACACCATCCAAAAATCGCGGTCAATTTCAGGCGCAGGACAAGACGATCCCGTTCAAGGGCCCGGAGGCAATCGACTCCGCCTGTCTGGAATGTTTTGAATACGCATATCACAACACGCCGCACGGTCAGGCCATGGAAATCGTCACCACCACGAACGAGTTCACCTCCGTGTGCCCGTTTTCCGGCCTGCCGGATTTCGCCGAGGTGAAAATCGCCTACATCCCGGACAAGCGCTGCATCGAGTTGCGCTCGTTGAAATATTATCTGCTTTCCTACCGCGATGTGGGCATTTGGTATGAACACCTCGTCAATCGCATGCTGGAAGATCTCGTTCGCGCGTGCAAACCCCGCCGAATGACCATCACCATCACCTGCAATCCTCGCGGCGGCCTCGCAAGCACTGTCACCGCCTCTTACGACCGGGAAACTAATCCCGCGCTTTAACCCGGACCGTTTAATAGAGATTGGGAGGGCGAGGCTCTCGCCGAGCCGTAAAACTAAACAACCCAATGCAATATGATTAAACAATAATCCCGATCTTGTTTGACGGCTCGACGGGAGCCTCGCCCTCCCATACACAGGGAAATGATTAGGCCAAGCGGGATCGGATCTCCGCAATGACGCTCTGCCACGCGTCCACGGTTTCTCCGGAAACAATTCTTCCGGCAAACGCTTTTGCCGGTTCGACAAATTGTTCGTGCATGGGCTGTACCTGACTCTGAAATTGTTGAAGCACGCTCTCGCGGGTCCGCCCGCGCTCCGCTACATCCCGCTGCATACGCCGGCTCAGCCGCTCCGTCTCATCCAACTCCACGAAGAGCGTTAAATCAAAAAGAGCGCGCAAGTCCGGATGCCCCAACACATGCAGCCCCTCCACCACAATAATGGGCTTGGGATGAATGCGGCGGCAGCCCGGCGCACGCACATGCCGCGTAAAATCGTACACCGGCGCTTCAATCGGCGCCCCGGCTTTCAAGGCGAGCAATTCCTGAATGAGCCGATCCGTCTCCAGGGCATCGGGATGGTCATAGTTGGTCAAAAGCCGTTCTTCAAACGTCTTGGCCTGCTGATCCCGGTAATACCAATCGTGTTCCAAAACAACCGTCTGTTCCGGGAAACAATCGCAAATATATCCCGCAAGCGTGCTCTTACCCGAACCCGTCCCGCCCGCAATGCCAATACATACTCCCATCTTCGGTCCCTCGTGCTGGTATCATAGACAAAATGGATCTTTCTTGTACACCCGATGCAATTGCAGGGACAATAAATAAGATGAAGGTGTGAAACCGCCTAAGGCAGGCCTCATAACGATTCAAAAACTTCTCGCGCTTTTATAACACATTGTTTTTAAATGAGTTAAGGAAGGTGTACTCGCTTTCGCACACGCACTTGACAGGGGGGGCGGAATTTGCTATGCTTTCGCTGTTAGCACTCACTCGTGGAGAGTGCTACTACCGCCCGCTCTCCAGATGGGCGCTCCAACATCTACAGTTTAAGTCAATTATGCCATTCAACACCGAGCAGGAGGAGAAATAGATATGGCTAAACAATTATTGTTCGCACAAGAAGCCCGCATGGCTTTGGTCCGGGGCGTGGATCAGTTGGCGGATGCCGTCAAGGCGACGCTGGGTCCGAAGGGCCGCAATGTACTACTGGAAAAATCCTATGGCGCGCCGAAGGTGACCAAAGACGGCGTGACGGTGGCGAAAGAAGTGGATTTGAAAGAGCCGTACGAAGCAATGGGTGCGCGGATGGTGCGTGTGGCGGCCAGCAAAACCGGTGATGATGCGGGCGACGGCACAACCACGGCGACGGTTTTGGCGCAGACGATGGTGCGCGAGGGGATGCGGCATGTAACCGCCGGGGCCAATCCCATGGCATTAAAACGCGGGATGGACAAGGCGCTGGAAGTGGCGGTGGACGGTATCGCCGCCCTCTCAAAGAAAGTCAAGAATCCGGAAGAGATCAAGCAAGTGGCCACGGTGTCCGCAAACGGCGATATGGCCATCGGCCAGATTATCGCCGATGCCATCGAGAAAGTGGGCGAAGACGGCGTCATCACGATCGAAGAGGGCAAGAGCCTTCAGACCGAAGTGGAAACCGTCGATGGAATGCGCTTTGACCGCGGCTATCTGTCGCCCTATTTCGTGACCGATCCTGAGAACATGAAAGTGAAGCTGGAAGACGCTTATATCCTGTGCCACGAAAAGAAAATCAGCAGCTTGAAAGACCTCCTGCCCCTCTTGCAGAAACAGGCGCAGACCGGCAAGCCCATGCTCATTATCGCGGAAGACATCGAAGGCGAAGCACTGGCCACCCTCGTGGTGAACCGCCTGCGCGGCGTGCTGAAGATCGCCGCCGTGAAAGCGCCCGCGTTCGGCGACCGACGCAAGGAAATCCTGAACGACATCGCCATCCTGACCGGCGGGACGTTCATCTCCGAAGATCTCGGCATGACGCTCGAAAGCATTGAACTGAGCCAACTGGGCCGCGCAAAACGGATTGAAATCACCAAAGACGACACAACGATCATCGAAGGCGGCGGAAAAAAGAAAGACATCACGGGCCGCTGCGAACAAATCCGCAGGGCGATTGAAGCCACCACGTCCGATTATGACCGCGAAAAACTTCAGGAACGCCTGGCCAAACTGGCGGGCGGTGTCGCGGTGATTCGCGTGGGCGCGGCCACCGAAACCGAACTCAAGGAAAAGAAAGACCGCGCGGATGACGCCCTCAACGCCACGCGCGCGGCCATCGAGGAAGGTTTTGTGGCGGGCGGCGGCGTGGCCCTGTTGCGCGCCCGCAAAAAGGTCGAGGCGATGAAGCTTCGAGGCGACGAAGCCGTAGGCGCGGGCATTGTAGCCCGGTCAATGGTTTCGCCCCTGGCGCAAATCGCCGAAAATGCCGGCCTGGAAGGGCCCGTCATGGTGGAAAAGGTCCTCAAAGAGCAGGGCAATAACGGCCTGAACGCCGAAACCGGTGAAATCGAGGATCTGGTAAAATCCGGCATTATCGACCCAGCGAAAGTCATCCGTTGCGCCATTCAAAACGCCGTGAGTGCCGCGGGCATGATCATTACAACGGAATGCTTAATCACCGATGCGCCAAAGAAAGAAGACGACCAGGGCGCCGCCGGCCATCACCACCATTAATTTAAAAAACAGCCCTATCCCCTGCGCCGGGCCTTCAAGGTCCGGCGCAGGTTTTTAGCCAGGCAATTGCGAAATAGCCTTTTTTCTCATAAGCACACCGTATACTGGGCAAATTGCCAGCATTTCACGCCAAAAACGGCTCCTTTTCAACCAACCCGAAAAGGGAAAAAGGGCTATTTCGCAATTGCCTCTTAACAACTTTCTTGATTGCACCGAAACACGGGTTGTGATACACTACCTCCAATGCATGAGACGGGAGGTTTGGGTACACATCTTGCCCCAAGCCCCGGGGAAATGCTTGACAAGTGTGCTGTACTATGATTAAATTTGTCTCTCGGAGGAATTGCCAAAGGGACGTCAGAGTGTAAGCGAAGAAGGAGGAACAGCATGAAAAAGTTTTTGGCGATCGTACTTATTGCCGCATTAATAGGCATCGCGGGCACCGCCTCGGCGGCCAAGAAGTGGGATGATATGTCCTGGTGGGGAAAAACCGGTGCAACCCCCGACCCGGTAAAGGACAGCAAAGGCCGCGCGGGTTGCTGGTGGTGGCCGAAGACCGCCAAGTCCAACGTGGACGATAATGAACTGTGGGGCAATCGCGGCATTGTCTACCACATCATGGCCGAGGCGAAAAAGGAAGAGCCTGCGCCGCCCACCCCGCCGCCCCCGCCGCCCCCCCCTGCTCCGCCGAAAGTGGAACGCACCGCAATCATCCTGAACAATGTGCTGTTCGACTTCGACAAGTCCATTCTCAAGCCGGAAGGCAAGGTGGAAGTGGATAAATTGGTCGCCGAAATGAAGGCCCACGCCGGAGATAAAGTCCTCATCGAAGGGCACACCTGCGACATCGGCACAGACGAATACAACATGGGTCTGGGCCAGCGCCGCGCGGATTCCGTGAAAGCCTACATGGTGGAGTCGGGCATCGACACCGCACGGATCGAAGCCAAGAGCTTCGGCGAAACAAAACCCGCCGTGCCGAATAATTCCGAAGCAAACCGCAAACTGAACCGCCGCGCGGAATTCAAAATCACCTTGGGTGAATAAACAATTTTTTTCAAATGAATGCTATCCCGGCGCACCCCGCGCCGGGATAGTTTTTAGGATCTGCCATGGAACCCGAATCTTCCGAGGGAGCGCTGATCAAGCTGCTGGACCGGTACATGGAAGTCACCGTCTTTGAAGCGGGGCTTTCCGACCGGACGCTCTCGGCGTACGCGGCGGATTTGAAGATTTACCTGGAATATTTGGAACAATCGGGCATCGGCGAACCAAATGATATCTTAAGGGAAGATATCCTCGACCATATCGGCGGCCTCTTGGCCGCGGGATTGTCCCCGCGATCCGTCACCCGCCACTTGAGCGCGATCCGCCGATTTCACCGCTTCCTGGCCGATGAAGGATTATCCCAACACAATCCCTCGGAAGGATTCGATTCGCCACGGCTGGCACGCGCGCTCCCCCATGTGCTCAGCGGCGAAGAAATCGAACGCCTGTTGGCCTCGCCCGAAGACGCACCGGATAACAACGCGCGCGATGCCGCCATCCTCGAATTGTTCTATTCCTGCGGCCTGCGCATCTCGGAATTGGCCAACCTCCGGCTGCGGGACATCTCCCTCGACGAAGGATCGGTGCGCGTGCGAGGCAAAGGGGCGAAAGTCCGCCTGGTACCCCTGGGAGACCGCGCCGCAAAACGTCTGCGCGCATGGCTGACCGTGCGAAATGAAGGCACAGTCAACGACAACACGCTCTTTCTCTCCAGCCGGGGAAAACGCATCAGCCGCACCGGCGTGTGGGAAATCGTAAAACACCACGCGCGCGCCGCCAACATCCAGCAAAATGTCACCCCCCACATGCTCCGCCACTCCTTCGCAACCCATCTCCTCGACCATGGCGCCGATCTCCGCGCCGTACAGGAAATGCTCGGCCATGCGGACATCAGCACCACGCAGATCTACACACACGTCAGCGTGGAACGCCTCAGCCAGGCCCACAAAAAATTCCACCCGCGTGCCTGATGAAACCGCCTTCCCAGGAAATCCGTCTAAAACAATGCACAAACTGATGTGTTGTTGTGCATAGGGCGTGTAGAACCAACTGAAGTTAAGGAAGTAACCATGCAGGCAAAACGTGTACTTATCCGTTTTTTCATTTTCGCGCTTTTCGGACTGCTGCTGGAAGTCTTTTTCACCGGAATGAGCGGCGCATTTCACGGCAGAATTAATCTCGTCGGACATACCTCCCCATGGATGATGCTGGATTACGGCCTCCTCGGTGTGATCATCATGCCGCTTGCACGGCCAATGAAAAAAAAAGGCGTTCCGCTGGCCTTTCGCGCAATTGTATACATGATCGGCATCTTCGCGGTGGAATATGTGTCCGGGCGCATTTTTAACGCCTGCGGAATCCATATCTGGGATTACAGCGACATGATGCTCAACCTGCATGGGCAAATCACACTATTGTATGCCCCGTTCTGGTATGCCTTGGGCTTGGCAGCGGAATATCTCAACAAAAAAGTGGATGCCGCCGCCGTCTTGCTCATGAAGGGTTGCACTGCGGAACAGCTTGAGACATGGACCCCGCAATAGCCGGAGTGTTACGACCGGCGCATACGGATAAAACGCCACACAAGCCAGAACAAGAAGAGGACGGTTCCCCACACCGGACTCCAGATGCCCAGCCAGATGATCTTGCTCCAGAGAGCTTGGGCGAAGCCGAACAGACTGCGCACGGCTTCCGAAGCAACCTGACCGCTGCTGAAACTTTTCGGTGGAAGGATTCGTTCGGCCTTGGGTTTTTCCTGGAACCTCACGGTTATGGTGGAGAAATCGACCCGGTGACTGAGGTATTTTAAGCGGCCTTCGAGCCGTTCCAGTTGTTCGCGGACCCGTGTGAGTTCCTGTTCGATCTTCAGCGTGCCCTCCATCAGCATGGATTTGCTGAGATGATCGAGCAGCCGCTCTTCTGTCTTTTTCAGGTTGCGGATGCGGGAGTCGGTGTCCATGTATTCTTCGGTAACATCTTCCGTCGAAACCTGTTTGTTCAATACCCGGCCCAGTGCCTGAATGCCATCGAGGGTTCCATCAAGTTTATCTGCCGGTACGCGCACCTGGAGGAGGATATTGACACGGCCTAGGGTGTCGATGCTTTCCTGTTGGTTGGCGACATACCCGCCGGCTGCGGTGACCGAGGCAATGAATTGCGCCGAGGCCTGTTTTGGATCCACTGCTTCAATCAGGTAGTCCGCATTTTTGATCAGATAGCGGTCTGGTTTTGGAAGATCGTCAGCGGGTTTCTCGGATGAAGGTTGCCCTGTAGTGTCCGCCGTTGCGAAAAGGTCGTGTATCTGACCGCCGACCTCGACATTTTGGAGGATTCCTCCGCCTCCGCCTCCGCCAAAGCCGCCCATGCTGCCAGCGCCTCGCAGCCCATCCCCGTCATTATTCTGAACGCCCAATTTAGAGTCGATGTATCCCAAAGACTTGAGTTGTTCAGAATAGGGTACAAATTTATCAAGTATTACCCCATTTTTGGAATCAGTCGAAGAATAGAAATCGGCGCATATAGCCTCTTGTTGAACTGGCTGTTGATGGAAAAGACCCCAATTGTAGCTCAGGCGCCCCGTACGTGCTGACCCTGAGAACCAAGCAGTTCCTGCAATAATAACAACCAAGCATGCCGCTGCACCGGCGAGTACCCATTTCTTAAGAGGAGACCATGTATTTTTCTTTTTGGAGAAAGGGCGGGTTGCATTAGTGGAACTAACCGCCGTCCGGGCTGTCCGGAGGATTTTCTCGCGTTGTGAATTTTCCAGCGTATGCACCGGGGCTTCTTGGAAGGCTTCCGAGGCCAAGTGTGCGGCGGCCTGCAACTCGGCAAGGCGTTTCCGAGCGTCTTCATCAGTTTCAAGGGCTTTTTCGACCTCGCTGCGTTCGAGGTCATCAAGTTCGTTCAGGGCATAGGCCACTAATGTAGAGTCGTTGATGCGGGTATTCATGATTATGCCTCCTCCGCCAGGTTGAGGTCGGGGCGCAATTCACGGCGGACGGCGTTCAGGGCCGTGGTGATTAGATAACTTACAGTACCGAGGGAAACCCCCATGATGCTGCTGATCTCGCGGTAGGTCAGACCGTCGCGGAACTTTAATTGGAACGCCTCCTGCTGCTCTTGTGGCAGCGTGCCGAGCAGCGCGAAAACGCGCGCATGGCTTTCCTTCCGCTCGGCGGCGGCGCCGGGGGCGCTCTCCGCGGGCAGGTCGAGTTCGTGTTCACCCAGCGGGGTCATGCGTGCCTCCTTCTCGCGCAGGGTCAGGGCGCGGTTGCGGCAAACGGTATAGAGCCATCCGGCGAGGTGATCCTCCACCGCATCGGGATTGGTCTGGCACAGTTTTAGGAAGGTGTCCTGCACCACGTCGCGGGCCACTTCCCGGTTGCCCGTAATGCGGACCGCATACCGCAGCAGCGGCTGTTCATACCGCGCGAGCGCGGCCGTTATCCAAGCTTCCCGTATCGAGGGCGGTTGTTCCATAGACTGTGCGTTCCCGTGGATGTTCTCCATAGTATATAACCTTTGAACAACTATTTTGTTCAAACGGGGCGCGGAGTGGAAAAGGAGGAGGAAAATCCCACGAGTTCTAAAAAAAACAATTAGAGAAGCGCGGCCACGGCGTCAAAGATGCGCCCGGTGAGTTCTTCTTTCGCGATAAGATGAAGTTGTTCCGGAGGATTGCCCGGCGTGAGGAGCCACGCCCACGCGGTATCCGAACCGAATGCACAGTTTTCCCCGCCCACCTGATTCGCCACAATCATATCAAGATTTTTCTTGGCAAGCTTTTCTTCCGCGTAGGCAATCAGATCATGCGTTTCCGCGGCAAACCCCACCGTAATCTGTCCGGGCCGTTTCTGGATTCCGGCATACGCCGCAATATCAGGATTCGGCGTGAGTGACAACGTCAGCGCCTCGCCATTGCGTTTATGTTTCTCCTCGGCCGGATTATCTATGCGGTAATCCGCAACGGCCGCCGCGGCGATAAATATATCCGCCTCCGCGAATCGTTCCTTGACCGCTTCCAGCATTTCCTGCGCCGTTTTAACGTTGATCACGGCGGCGTCATAGGGCAACGGCACATGCGCAGGACCCGAAACCACCGTGACCGATGCCCCGCGGCGCAGGGCCTCCAAAGCCAGCATCCGGCCCATTTTCCCGGAAGAACGATTCCCGATGAACCGCACGGGATCCAGCGGTTCATGCGTGGCCCCGCTGGTAATCAACACCTTTTTCCCCGCCAGGTCTTTCTTCTCGCACAATAAAATATTCGCGGCTTCGAGAATGGCGGGGGGATCGATAAGGCGGCCTTCGCCGATTTCACCACAGGCCAGCGCACCCGAACCCGGCCCCACAAAATAACACCCGCGCGCCTTAAGCGTTTGAATGTTCGCCTGGGTCGCGGCATGCTGATACATGTGCGTATTCATCGCGGGGGCGAACAGCACCGGCGCGCGCGTGGCCAGCAGCGTGGTGCTGAGCCAATCATCCGCGATGCCGTGCGCGGCCTTCGCGATGCTATTGGCCGTGGCAGGTGCTATCAGAAAGAGATTTGCCCGCCGGGCAAGCGAGATATGCTCGATTTCAGGCGTTTCCAGCCGCTCAAACATCCCCGTAATGGTGCGGCGGCCGGTAATCGCTTCGAAACTGGCCGGACCCACGAATTGCTGCGCGTTTTTCGTGAGGACCGCGGTGACACGCGCTCCTCCCTCCACCAGGCGCGAGGCAATCTCGCAGGCCTTATAGGCCGCGATGGACCCCGTGACGCCCAGCACGATCTCTTTATCCGCGAAGGGCCCCGCCATGCGTCATTAATCCAGGTAGGTCTCGTCTTCTTCCTTGCTGGTGAAATAGCCCACCTTGCCCTGGAGCACTTCTTCCATCGCGGTGATGGTGGTCTTCCGGGCGCGGGCGGCCAGGCCGAATCCATGCGATTCAGTCTTATTGATCTGGTTGGCGCGGCGCGCCCCCATAATCACCAGCCGGTACAGACTGTCAATTTTTCCCTCAAAATCATCCACACAATACGGGGTCGGCATGTCTTTCTCCTATAGTTGCCGGTACGCACGGCAGCGCTCGGCACGGAATATGGCCGATACGTCGCCCACGGCGCGTTCCACGATGTCGTTCACTACGATGTAATCAAAGTCTCCGCGCGCGGCCAGCTCCGCTTCCGCGTTAGCCAGGCGCACGGCAATCACTTCATCACTGTCCGTGCCCCGCTTGCGAAGGCGCTGTTCCAGCTCTTCCAGCGATGGCGGCATGATGAAAACACTAATAATATCATATCCGAGCGCGCGCAGGGTGCGCATGCCCTGAACGTCGAGTTCAAGAATCGTTTCACGCGCGGACTTCACGCACCGGTCCAACTCCGAAATCAGCGTGCCATACAAATTGCCATGGACTTCCGCCCATTCCAGGAAATCGCCCTGGGCAACCCGCGCCTGAAACGTTTCGCGGTCCAGGAAATAATAATGCTCCCCGTCCACTTCTCCGGCGCGCGGCGCACGCGTGGTGGCGGAAATGGTATGGGCGATGCCAGGCTCCGCTTCACGGAACCCCCGGATCACGGTATGTTTGCCCGCACCGGAAGGCCCGGCAATTATCACAAACATTCCATTATCCGCCACAGGGGAATTCACTCCACGTTTTGCGCTTGCTCGCGCAGCTTTTCCAATTCCGATTTAATCCGCAGCACCTCGCGGATTACGCCAATGTCCCGAAGTTTCGACCCCAGCGTATTCGCTTCCCGCTGGATTTCCTGCGAAAGAAAATTCAATTCCCGGCCCACCGGCTCTTCAGACCCTAGAAGCTCAAGAACATGCTCCAGATGCGCCTTGAGACGAACCACCTCCTCATGAATGGCGTTCTTGTCCGCCAGCAAGGCCACTTCCACAGCCACCCGGTCTTCCCGCAAGGAAAGATCCTCCGTCAGTTCCGCCACCCGCGCTTTCAAGCGCTCTTCATAGGCCTTTTCTATCTCAGGAATCATGGATTCAATAACATCCAGCGCTTCCCGCATCTGATCCACACGCAGGGAAATGTCCCGCCCCATGGCGGCCCCTTCCGCCGTCCGGGCCACATTCAACTGGACAAGCGCCTCATTCAAGCCTCGGATTAACGCTTCTTTGATCTGTTCGAGATCTTTTTCATCTTCTTCCGGGTAAAAAACACCTTCCAGCGTCGCGAGCGTATTCAGCGAAACCGATTCCGTGCTGTTCATCCGATGCGCCAACTCACGGCACGCCGAAATATAACTCTCCGCGGCGTCCGCGTCGAAACACACCTTCATGCGCCCCAGCGGGCCGTGTTCCCGACGGATATTTATATTCAACTTCCCTCGGGCTACTTGAAGTTTTGCGGCTTCGCGCAAAAACGGCTCCACCGCCGCCCACACCCCCGGCAACCGGAACGAACTCTCAAGAAACCGGTGATTGACGGCGCTTACCTCGATGGTGACCCGCTCGCCATTCAGTTCAATGGCCGATTGTCCAAACCCGGTCATGCTGCGCAACATGGATGACTCCGGAAACGGCGCGCCCTGCGTTATTCTTTGGAAACAAGAAACTCACCGTTCCGGGGACATCCCGAACGACACGTTGCGCGCCCGCGCGTCGATAACGGTGCTAAATCATTAGCAATTCGCAAGTATACCTAATTATGCCCCTGCAACGCAACCTTTTGTCCGCCTTGGAGTTGCAAATACCGCGTCCCGTGATTGCGCGTGCCGTATTAACGGATATGGAAAGCAGTAAAAAACCCAATTATGCCAGCGTGCCGTCCAACACGGCGGCCTGGGCGCGGAGAAGGTCGTGCAGGGTTAAGATGCCCAACAACGTTCCATCGGCTTCATCCGTCACCACCAAAATTCCCGAGGGCGACAAGATAAATTTATCGGCCAGTTCCTGAATAGTCTGGTCAGGGTAACAGGTAACGGCGACCTCAATGTGCGGCGGATTCCCGGATTGGATGAATTTCTGAATCTCATCCCGCGTGACTATCCCAACCAGTTCGCCCTCGTGTTTCACCGGAAAGCATCGATAAGGGCTCGTCGCCAGGACTTGCCGGGCCTGCCCCGTTTCGAGGGCTTCAAAAGACACTACCTTGCCGCTCATCAACTTTCCGGCCTGGATGGCCTGCCAGCTTTGAAGATCCCGCGGCGGATTGATCTTCACAAGCTCATGGCCATCCTGCAAAAGCAGGGAAGTGTAGAAATTCTCATTCCCAAACAAGCGGGTCACGGCCTCGCAGATGATCACGCCGATCATGAGGGGGGGGACCAAGGCAAACTCATGGGTCATTTCAAACACGATGAGCATGGAGGTCAACGGGGCGCGAATCACGGCGCACAAACATACGCACATGCCCACCCCCGCAAGTATTACATGATCCGAAGAAGTCAACGGAAGCCATAACGCGCCGGCCCCCGCGACAAAGAAACCGCACATTCCGCCAATGAACAAGGTGGGCGAAAAAATGCCGCCGCATCCGCCGAATCCATAGCTGACGAGGGTGGCCGCGATCTTGCCCGCCATGAGCAAACCCGCCAACCGCCAGGGGATGCCTTGCCCGAGAGCCTCCGAAAGATCGCCATACCCAAGGCCAAAAATACCAATCTTCGAGGTCGAAAAATAGACGCTGATGGCAATACACCATGTCAGCAAACCGCCGAAAAACGGCAAAATCCACTTGGGAATTAGACGTTGGGTGATCAACCGGCGGCGAAGCAGGAGCGTCCCTTTTTCAAAGACTATGCCACAGGCTGTGGCCAACAGCGCCACTAACGGAACAACCAGATACAGTTCCCAGGTGGTGTCGTTCACCTCGGGGAGTGCAAACGCCGGCTGGGGTCCCAGGCTGGCTTGCACCGCCAGAGCCCCCATGACCGAAGCCAAGACCACCGCCCCCAAGTACCGATTGCTCAAATCGCCAACCAACTCCTCCAAAACGAAGGTGATGGATGCCAACGGCGTATTGAAGGCTGCGGCCAGCCCTGCCGCCGAACCCATGGTCAATGCCGCGCGGCGCCCGCGTTTGGGCATCCCCAAATAGCCGGATAAGGCCGAGGATAATCCACCACACATGTACAACGTCGGCCCTTCACGGCCCAGACTCGCCCCGCCGCCAAGACTGATCACCCCCGCAACGAATTTCGCAAGGACGGGCCGCCATGGAACATACCCCAATTCCTTCCAGTAGGCGACTTTCAATTGGGGCACGCCGCTTCCCACGGCGTCCGGGGTGTATCGCAAGATGAGGGACACCACGAGCGAAGACACCGTAATCAGAATAAAACTCCCCGCCATGAAAACGGCCTTCGAGTGCGACGCCAACACCCCGTATGTCCCTTGGAAAAGCAGATTGGTCGATTTGAGGAATACCACCGCCATGAAACCGGCGGTTAGACTTAGCACGATTGTCTGAAAGACCCGCTGTGCGTTCTCAGGAAGACGAACCAATTCCACATTCTCCATCGGGTCCGGGGTTCCATGATGTGCCTTGATAATATGTGAACGCCAAAACCAACATTTCTCCACCAAGAGCTAATTGTGACCGCCTCATCATGTTCACGGCCGAACAGGTGCAAAAAGAGGATTGAAACACCTGAGGCCTTAATCATACCACCATAGGCCCGCGAATTAAAACCCGCCCAGGAGGATGAGCGTGGTGGCCTCATACAGGGCGGCGATGGCCAGCATGACCCCCGCCAGGATCGCACCACCGAAAAAGATCCGGAGATTTGTGAAAATTTCATGACCGGGCGAGGAACTGAAAAAAGTGCGCGCCCACCGGATGGGCCATACGGTGATGGCGAAGCAGGCCAGCACATACGCCTCAAGTTCCAACACCATGGTGATGCTGTGATAGGCATATCCGGCCGCGGCCCCGTGCCACAGCGGCGCCATGCCGAAACCAACCATGCCGAAACTCACCAGCGTTTTAAGAATCCCCAGGGGAACGGGGAAAAAGGATATCGCGAAGGTCAAGCCCAACGTTTGAACGACGTAATTATTGATGAACGTGGCGGCAGTGGCTTTCAGAATATCCCCCGATGCATAGGCATCGCCAATATAACTGAGATCGCCCTGGGTGAACACAAATCCCATGTATTCCGTAAGCCGGTAATTCAGCCCGGGAAGACAAAGCCCCGCGGCCATTGCGCCAAAGAACGTGGGAAACATAATGATGTGCATGGCGGCAAACAGGCGCCGCCGCGTTACGGTTTCGCGCAAAATCGGCCCGAACAACACCGACGGGCGAAGGGAAAGCCGCTCAAACACTCGTATATAGGCGGTGATCCCGCCCGCCGCTACGAGGATCAATCCCAACCAAGCCGTCCATGCATACGGCTTGGGGATGCGCACCTGTCCTCCGATGAAATCCGGCGGCGTTACGTCCTCCTCCGATTTTCTGGGTGGCAACAGATCTCCAACCCGGCTCAAGCCATCCACGAAAAAGGATCCTCGTGTGGCCCCGGCGGTTTCCGAGAAAAACTGCGCTATGTCTGGATGATACGGCAACACATAATCCACGATGAATCCGGATACGCTCCCGCGGAGGCGCCCGGTCACGGTAAAGAAAACTTGATCCAGAAGAATCGAATTTCCATCTGCAAGATCCCCCGCTAATACTTCCGGATGGCCCGGTTCCGGCAACCGCCCGGAAGCAAGCAGCGGCGCAAAGGATGCCACCGGCGTTTCTATCGCAAAAACATACTCGGGCAGCGACACTTCTTCGCCCAACCCCTCGGTTTCAAGCAGTGTCTTTACGGCGGCTTTGAGCGGATCGCTTTCCGGAGAAACAGAAACACGCTCCACCTTCCGCGCCCACACCGGCGCCCGCCCCTCTATATCAATAACGTCTTTGGGAAACACCAGCGCATCGATCCAGGGCTGTGCCGCGGCCCAACGGTCTTCCACCACGCCCAGCATGGCTAACACCAATACCCCCAGGAGCAGGAGCATTATGGGAGCCATAAGCCCCCGCGCGGGCTTGGCCGGCCCGGCGGGGACCTCTTCTTCAAGGGGAATCTCTGGATATTCGGATAAGCTCATTGAATTTGGGCGGTCTTCTCATCCTGGGGCGCCATCACAGCCACGGCATGTTCGAACAGTTTCGTATAGTACGCTTCCGTGTTCGGACCGAACCACCCCATCAGTCCCGTCTCGTATCCCAGCGGTTCATCCAGATAATGTTTGTCGGGTGACAGGTAGCCGCAATAATAGACGCCATGTCCTTGGGGCCACAGATCATATCCGCGGGCGGAGGCCCATTTCTTCCACTCGATGCTGGTCTCCCCGCTGAAATCAAAGGGCGTGCCGGCAAACACAATCTTGCCCACCCGGATTGCCTGTATCCAACCATACGGCGGAACCCCGAACACTTTTCCTATCAACGGCGACATCCTGAACTTACTATTGACCGGACGCATCTGCATCGACGGCATCCCCACGCGTACGCCCAGCGAGACTATATCCACGTTGGATTCAAACGTGAGGGTCTGGCTTTTATCCAGTACTAGTTTTGCTAAGGCTTGCCCCATGGTTTCGATGCGGTCTTCGTCCGTGGGACCTTTCGGGGCATTCGGACTGCTTGAACCGAGCGAGCCGCCCATGTACATGGCAAATCCATTGGTGGCCTGCGTAATCGCCCGTTGCAATGCACCAGGATACTCCGCGCTGAATTGCATCATCTCCCCGCCGTAAATGGTAGGATGCGCGGAGAATCGCACCGCATAGCATTTCTCTCCGGTCTCTTTCTCCACCAGCAAAAAGCTGAGATCCGAATCCACCGGTTCTTTCCGCGCGCGGTTGCGGATATACTCCGGCGCTTGCACGTTTCCATGCGCCAATTTGGCCGGCGCCAGTTTTTTATATGCCTCAATGATCGCATCCCCAAACGCATTTCCCAGCAATTCCGGAATCTTCGGATCGAATTTTCCACCCGTTATATATCCCGCAATCCCAGGCGCCCACGCACCGGGTCCGCAATGCGTATGACTCGCCGTAAACAATATGTCATTCGGCGTCAGCGGCGTTTCCTTCGCCACGCGCGCCCACGCCACCTCCGCGACATTCGGCGGAACCAGCAGTAAATCCGATCCCGTCAAGACCACCGTGTCTTTGCCGTCGCTCAGCGCCAATGCTTTCACATAGAGATCATCGTGTACGCCCGTGGACGGTTTGCCTCGGCGATCCCCATACCCGCCGAGGGGCGTTCCTATCGGCGGCGTGCACACACGCATCGCCCAGCCTGCCTTCAGCGGGCCAGGCGTCGCGGTAATATCCGATTCCTTAACCGCCGCATCAATATCGGTTAAAGCCTTCTTGTAATACGACGATGTCTCAAATTTGGAGTCCGTATACACCGGCCACGGACCGATGAACAGGACAAACAACCCCGCCAGCAGCAGAATCACCACGGCGAAACCTATTAGGATTTTTTTCCAGAGCGCCATATAACCTCCGTTATTGAATAACCTAAACGACGAAAGTCCGGGGCATCTCCAACATAAGCGGCATCCCCCGGACCGGATGGAACTGTCATATATCCACGGAAACCTTGATTACATTATCCCGGTTTTCCGCCACGAGGTCAAACGCCTCCTGCGTCCGTTCCAGCGGAAAACTATGCGTGATTAACGATATCACATCGAGTTTGCACGACGCCGCCAACACGATGGTGCGCGCGAAATTATGACAAAACCGGCGGCACCAGCGCAGCGTCAATTCACGCCGCCGCGCAATGCTCACCGGCAACGGGTCCCATTCTTCTCCCGATATCCCCACGAGCACGCACCGGCCCGCCGGACGCGTCACCTGGACCGCCAAACCCATCCCGTCCGAACCATTTGTACAGTCAATGGCCACATCCACCCCACGTCCGCCGGTTTCCGCCATGATACGTTGCACCGTATCCTCGCGCCCCGCGTCAAACGCCATGTCCACCCCATGCCGCCTGCCGGCCTCCACCCGGTACGGCAGCACATCCGTCCCATAAATCAGGTGCGCGCCGGAAAACTTCGCCACCTGTGCCGTGAGCAACCCAATCGAACCCAAGCCGAGAATCGCCACGGTCTCGCCGGGATAAAGCTGCGCCAACTCGACCGCATGCACCGCAACAGCCGCCGGTTCGATCATGGCCGCCGCCTGGGCGGTCATGGTGTCCGGTACGGGAAAACAAAATGCGGCGTGCACCGCGGTGTACTCGCACAGCGCGCCATCATTGCCCGGCCCGCCCGGGAAAAACATCTTTTTGCAGACATTGTAGTGGCCCGTGGTGCAAGATTCGCATTTCATGCACGGTATCCCCGGCTCAACCGCCACCCGTTTTCCCACAAGGCCCCCATCCGCCGCCGCGCCCACCGCTTCCACGATGCCCGAATACTCATGGCCTAGAATTACCGGTTCCTTGAGCACCTGCTGCGACCCGATGCGCCCCTGGAGGTAATAATGCATGTCCGAACCGCACACCCCCACCGATTCCACGCGAATCAGCGCTTCGTGCGGTTTGGGTTCCGGTTTTTCTCGTTCCACAAGCCGCATTTGGCGCGGCGCATGCCATTCAACCGCTTTCATTAAATAATTACTTTGCCTTCTAGTAAACCATGCGGATTTATCTTGTGAAAATCCGGGCGAATTTCCGCAATTACCGGTGGCTATAATAATGAATAAACAACCTGGACGCGAAAAGGCATTCATACATGATCACGAACGGAATCTGCGACACATTCCACCCCAAAATACGTCCTGTTTTCAGCCGCTCGAAGAAATCCCGGCGGTAGGCGTTGAATTTGCGCCGCTTGGCCACATACGTGATCGCAATCTCTTCATAGCCAGAAAGAATGCTTTGCGTTATGAAGCGCTCCGCGTCTGCAATGCGGCGCCAGCCCGGCAACTGCACGTCGAACGAGCGCAGATAGGCTTCCGCTTCAGCCGCTTTTCTTCGGAGTTTCTTGCGCGCCGACCTGCTCAAATGCCCGCCGGCCCGGCTGATTTGCGCGATCCGCTCCGAAGCGGAGGCCAGCATCGCCTTAAGTTCTTGAGCAGCCTCGTCGCACCGCCCGCGCATGTCATATTCCGCAATGTGCTGCTGCGCCTCGGCCCATTTCGTACGCAACTCCGCAAGCGTGGCCCAACGCGGGTCTTCCGTCCGGCGCGTAAGCATCCATATTTCCTGGAACTCGAAAAACAGGCTCGCATACACTCGCAACCCATGCACCGAATCCTTGACCCGCCGCCATGCATACGCAAACACATTCTCGCGCGGAAAACCCGGCCGCCGCGACCGCCGCTCTTTCAACCGGAACAAACCCGTCGCCATCGGGTGGATGCCTTCCAGCGTGCTGTACCGGTACCAGGCATACGACCAGAATAAATGCCAGTAATGGCTGCGCGAACACCGCAGCAGCGCATTAATAATGTTCTCCTTGCTGTAGAAAATGTTCATGGCGTCGTCATACGCCGCGCGCCACTCGCCCGGCGGCATTTGCGGATGCTGAAACGTTTCGTGGAGACCATCGTAGTTGTTGAAATCCGCATCGACCGGTTTACACGTCCGGACCATTTCCTGGTGATCCCGAGAACCCGGCAGCGGCACCAGCATGAACAGCGAAGCAATATCCACCTTCACCTGGTTGCGCAGGCGTTCAAGATCCATGCGCACCGACTCCCGCGTGTCAAAAGGCAAGCCAATAATGTACCCCACGTGCGTTTGTATCCCGTGCTGATGCCACTTCTCCACCATCTGCTCATATTCACTTGTGCGGTTCTGCTTCTTGCCCACCGCTTCCAGATTTTTCGGATTAACGCTTTCCATCCCGATAAAGGCCAGATAGCACCCCGCTTTTGAAGCCTTCTCCACGAAGTTCGGGATGCGGTGCGCCTGCGTGTCGGTCTGCATCATAAAAATAATGTCCATATCCTGTTCCCGCAGCGCGACTAGGCCGTCCAGAATCTCTTCCCACACCGGATTCCGGGAAAAATTATCGTCCGTGAAAAAGTACGCGGAAATCCCCCGCGCATAATTCTCCCGAATGGCTTGAAGCACGGATTCCGCGGAGCGGTACCGCATTTTCCGCCCTTGCACATTAATAATCGTGCAAAAAGAACAGTTAAACGGACAGCCCCGGCTTGTGTCGATCGTGGCCATGTTGCGCGTGGCAAAGCGCGATTGCAGTTTTTGACTTACGCGAGGCACCGGCGCATGCGAAAGGTCCGGAAATTCCGTAATGGTGTAAATCGGCTTCATTTCTCCGTTCAATGCATCCCGAAGAAGCCCCGTCATCACCCCCGGCGCCTCCACCTCCCCCTTCACCAGCGTCACGCCCTCATCCAACAGCCGCTGAAGCTCATACGACGGCTGCTCGAACATCGCCAGCATCCCGCTCACATGGAACCCGCCGATCATCACCTGAACACCCAGTTTGCGGAATTCAAGCGCCAAGTCCGACGCGCGCATGAACTGATTGCTCTGCACACCAGTAAATCCTACCACCACTGTCGTGTCCGAACGCCGGTTCAGCCGCGCAATCCGCTGCACCGGAATGTGTTGCACCGTGTCATCAAACACATCCACCGTGATTTCCACATCCGGACCCAACGCGCCGCGTTCCGCCACGGACCGCGTCAGGCTTTCCAGGCAGCATAAGGTGTTCGACGGCAACACGCCGCGCCAAAACCGTATTACATAGCCCTCGTCGTCATACCGCGAAGGGCGGATATACACTACATGTAAACGTTTCATCTCGCATACCTCACAAATGAAAAGAGACTCATATTGTAACACGCTGAAACGCGCTTGTCGATGTAATTCCATAAATCAACCGAACGTTCCATAGGTTTGGACCATCCCCGCGCAATACTTTACGTCAAGAAATGCAAAAGCATCCCCGAGCCCGAACGGCCCAAAGGATGCAAACGGTCAAATTGGCAAATAGTGATGCCCCTACGCGATCGGCAAAGCTACATCCGGGAAATTATCCATCATGCGCTGCACCCGCATCACGCGCAACGCGTTGATGGCCTTGTCCAGCGATACGGTGACCTGTTCCTTCACGCTATATCGCCGCCACGTCACGTTCTTATTTTCCATTTCACGCATGCCGAGCACCCAGATATTTGGAATCTTATGCGTAACGGCATTCCGGATTTTCTTGTTAAAACTTTCCCCGCTCTCGTCCACCGACGCCCGGAACAAATCCATGCGCAGCAGATCCGCAATCTCACGCGCATATGGAACAACGTCGTCATTGACCGGCACCATGCGCACCTGCACCGGCGCCATCCACGTCGGGAACGCGCCGCCAAACAATTCAATAAGGAACGAAATCATCCGTTCGTGCGTGCTCAACGGCGCGCGGTGAATGATGAACGGACGCTTTTCCTGGCCGTCCCGATCCACATAGCCCAGATCGAAGCGGTTCGCCATGACGAAATCAAGCTGGCACGTCGAAACCGTCTCCTCGCGGCCCAGCAGATTCTTCACCTGAATGTCCACTTTCGGCCCGTAAAACGCCGCTTCGCCCGCCTCTTCTTCATACCCCACGCCCATCCGGTTCAATACGTCCCGCACGATGGCCTCGCTCCGAACCCACTCCTCCTCGTTCCCCACGAACTTCTCGCTCTTGCTATCGTGAAGCGACAACCGCACCCGGAAATTCCCCATCCGCAAATGCGTGTAGTACATTCGATACATCCCGATGATCGATCGGAACTCCGATTCCACCTGATCGTTCGCGCAATAAATATGCGCGTCGTTCATGCACATCGCCCGCACCCGCAGCAGGCCCGCCAGGGATCCATGCTTTTCATAACGGAAACAGTTGCCGTATTCCGCCAGCCGGTATGGCAGATCGCGGTAACTGTGCGTGCGCGCCGCAAAGATCTTATGATGATGCGGACAATTCATCGGACGCAGGTAATACTCGTCGTTTTCGTCCACTGGCATCGGCGGATACATGCTCTCCGCGTAATACGGCAAATGCCCGGACCGGCGGTAAAGATCCCCGCGCGTGATAACGGGCGTCGATACGCGCAGATACCCCGCCTTGAATTCCTCCTCCCTCGCCCACTTTTCCAATTCCTCGCGGATGACCGCCCCGTTCGGCATCCACATCGGCAATCCAACTCCCACTTCCTCGTCCTGGATAAACAGATCCAGTTCATCGCCCAGTTTGCGGTGATCCCGCTCCATCGCCAGCTTGCGCCGCTCGATAAAGTCTTTCAATTCCTCCGCCGAGCCGAACGCAAGCCCGTAAATCCGCGCCAGCATCGGCCGCTTCTCGTCCCCCCGCCAATAACTCCCCGAAATACGGTCCAGCTTGAAACAATTCTTTGGAACCTCCCCCGTATGCGCCAGATGCGGCCCCTCGCACATGTCCGTAAATGCGCCGTTCGTGTAAAACGAAAGATCCCCCTGCGCCTTCCCGCTCTCCACCAACTCCCGCGCATACTCGATCTTGTATTCCTGATCCGTCTGTTTCAACAGCCCTTCCGCCTCGCTCAACGGCAGGAAAAATCGCTCGAACGGCTGCTTCTGCTTGATAATCCGCCGCATCCGGTTTTCAATGTCCTCCAGATCCGCTTCCCCCAGAGGATTCCCCCCAAAATCAAAATCATAATAAAACCCATGCTCCACAGGCGGCCCAAACGCCAATTTCGCCTCCGGACGCACCTCCAGCACCGCCTGCGCCATGATATGCGCCAGAGAATGGCGGATTTTATACAGACTATCCTCGCTTACAACACCATTTTCACACTCAGTACTCATCGCGTAAAACCTTGTCCTGGTTGGCTTATATGCTCCTTATTCTCTACTATGCGCAATGCATACCCGGAGCATCGGAATACCGCCGAATGCCCGCACGGCATCCCCAAAAGCAACCCCTAGAATACCAAGCTCCCCCCAGGAATGTCCAAGTCCTCGCCTTCCCGAAGCGCGTAAAACGAAGGAGGATGTCCATTGTGCACCTTTCGCCGCCTCGAACTCATAAACCCGTCCATCATGTCAGCGGCACGTGTTCAACCGGTTTGACCCCACAAGAATACGGAAACTCTGCTGGGATCTTGAGGGTCTAGAAACGTACACTATTGAGAGGAGATTCCCAATGCGTCCGGCCGGAGGAAAACATATTCGCTGCGGTGCGATGATGATGATCGCCGTGTTCCTGCTGTTGGTTGACGCACACGCCGGTTCGGATGCGCCCAAAGAAAAACAACGGATACAAATTATCGCGCACCGGGGCGCGAATTGTGTGGCCCCGGAAAACACCTATGCCGCGGCACAACGTTGCATTGAGTGGGGCGTGGATTATCTTGAAGTGGACGTACAACCCAGCAAAGACGGCGTGCTCTATAACCTCCATGATCTCTGGCTGAACCGGACCACGAACGGCAGGGGATTGTTGCTCTCGAAATATTCCGCCGACATCGATCAATTGGACGCTGGCTCGTGGTTTGATCCGAAGTTTTCCGGTGAGCGCATCCCCCGTTACGATCAGTTTCTGCCCTGGCTCAAAGGAAAAATAAAGGTCAACTTTGATATACGCGCCGTGGACCTCCCGAAATTGATTGAATTGGTCCGCGCCAATCACATGGAACAGGACTGCTTTTTCTATTTTGTCAGTTCCCCGATGGCCTTGCGTTTCCATGAACTGGCCCCCGATCTCGCCATCAAAATGAATGTGTCCTCCCCTCCCGAGGCGGAACAAGCCGCAACGAACTATCACGCGCGCCTTGTCGAAATCCCCTTCGCGCTGTTGACCAATGAATTATTGGAAACCTGCCGGCGCCATCAACTAGAAGTCATCGTCTGCGCCGCGGAAAACACCCGCGAAGAATACCTGAAAATTCTGGATAGTCCGGTGGATATGGTCATGCTGGACCGCCCCGATCTGTTCCTCGAACTCCAAAAAGACCGGAAATAAGCCTGTATGCATTAAAATTGGTGTGATATACTTGAATTGCCATGAAGAAGCCGATGCTATATCTTGATACAACAGTACCCAGCGCCTTTTGGGACAACAGAACACCTGACAGGCAACAGCTAACAAAAGAGTTTTGGGAAAAACGTTTGATTCGATATGATCCCGTTATATCGGTGATGGTTCTTCGTGAGATTTATGACACACCAGATATCCAAAAACGGCAGGCTATGTTGGATTTGGTGGCTGGAATAATAGTACTGCCATTTGAGATTGAAGCATTACAGTTGGCAAAGGACTATATGGTTCGAGGCATAATTCCAGAGAAATTCGGCGCCGATGCAAATCATGTTGCCATTGCCGTCAGCAATGGAATAGCATATTTTGCCAGTTGGAATTTTAAACATCTTGTGAGAATAAATGTACGACGGGAAATTAACCTCATTAACGCTTTAAATGGGTACGGCAATATTGAGATTGCAGCGCCGCCGGAGTTCTAAACAATGAATACAATATCCGAAATTTCAAATACAGAAGCAGAGCAAATCTGGAAGGAAGTCCGGGAAGAGTTTCCAGAAGATGAAGCGATGCAGCAAGTGCACTTTGTGCGCCTCATGCACTATCACCAACTTAAGGGGTGTTCTGCGCAGGAAACTATCGCTTTTTATCAAGTCCCGGAGCATGACCATCAACAGCCGGCAAAAAGTTAACCTGAATTTCTCACAGAGTAATTCTGAAAATCCTGCTAAGTGCCACAGTTTAAAAAGCATTCATGGGGTCTTATCGCTACAATCCGATTTCGTGCCGCAGGTTTTGCACGCTCTCACACCAGTTGCCGACATTCCAGCGCCCGAAAACGCCCATGCCGCCCAGGGGATCCGGACCAAAATACACCGGCACGTGGATCAGCGACAGCCCTGTATGCGCGCGGGCTTTTTCAAGCGCTGCAATCAGTTCCTCCACGGTGCGCCCGCCGGAAAATGCCGCCACGCCCTTCACCGATTTCGCCCACGCCACATAATCCACTTCCACTGAATCGCTGGTGGCGTATTCCGCATTGAACTGGGCGTATTGCAGCCCGGTAATGGCGCCCATGCGCCGGTTGTCGAGCAGCACAATGCAGCCGGTGGCCCCGTGCATCACGCCGTCAATCAAAATCTGCGGCTGCATGGTGAACGAGCCGTCGCCGCTGAGCGCAACGCCGTAGAAAGGTTTCGCGGTCAATGCGGTGGACAATAGCGCGGATACCGCGAAGCCCATGTAGCTCGCACCGGTCTCCGTGAACGTCTGGCCCAACTTTTCATCCTCCACGATTTGGAAGCCGTTCGCCTGAACGTCGCCCGCGTCGAAAAAGCACACTGCATTCTTTTTCCGCGCCCAATCCGTCACGGTTTTTATTATGGCAGGCTGCGTTAACACTTCACCGTCCCAAACGGGATCGTGAAGAACCGGCGTGCGATACCGTTCTTCCTTGAAGGCATTCCATTCCGCGCGCTTGGCGTTGCAGGCTTTGAACCACGCGGATTCCTGGCGCACCTTCCGGGGAAATTTCCGAAGCACGGAATTCAACCGATCCAACGTGAGCGCGGCATCGCCCACCAGCGCAATCGTGTGGTTGTAATGCAGCGCATCCTCCATGTCTGCGTTGATGTTAATCACACCTTTCACCTTCGGATATCCCGTGCGCGAACAATCCGACTGACACACCGCCCGCGTGCCGATAGCCACCAACAATTCCGCTTCTTCCATCGCATAATTGCCGCTCAGGGAGCCCTTCGACCCACCCACCGTCATGTTGCGCGGATGATTCACCGGAATCACGCCCGACACCAAGGGACTGGTCACCGCCACCGCATCTGCCAAGTCAAGAAAAGCCTCCAGGTCCGGTCCGGCATTGCGCGCGCCGCCGCCCACTTTCACTACGACTCGCTTCGCGCCCAAAATGGCCGCCGCCGCTTCGCCATAGGCGCCGTCATCCACCGCAGGACCCAGCCGGGGCGGCGTGCCGCACGGCAACTCATCCAAATTAAAGCGGCTGAGCTGGCAAGGTTGTGTATTCAGCGGCATCAGCAAATAAAACGGGCCGGCCCGGTGCGGATGATCCACTGTCGCCCAGCCTTTTCGCAGGGCTGCGCTCACCGCCTCCGGCGTGTGAAGGCAATACGCCGTTCCCAGCGTATTGCCGAGCTGCAACAAGGTGCCCTGCTGATGCTTTGGGATCTGCTGCATGTTCGGGCCTTCATCATGCGTGGTTTCATCGCCCAGGAGAAACCACACGCCCAGCCCGTCGCTCGCCGCCACGATAGAAGCCGCCATCGCGTGGAACGGACCCGGCCCAATGGAACATACCACCGCCGCCTTTTCACCCGTCACCCAGCGTAACGCCGCCGCTGCATGCGCCGCTTCACCCTCATGCCGCACATTATGCGTGCGCAACACGCCCGCCCGCTCGTATACCCGCAACACCTCCCCCACCTCCGTGGAGCCATGCCCCAGCACGCACAAAAAGCGGGTCACGTTTTGCCGCAACAATCCCAGCACTATCACCTCCGACAGCGTCGTATCGATATACTGCGGAAGCGCGCCGGAGTGCAATGCGTTCTCGATACCTTTCGCCTTGGCAATCGTTTTCGCACGCTTTTCCCGCGCTTTACTGAGTTCTTCAAACGCTGTCATGACGTATTCTCCTACTATAATGCAAACCGTTCATAATATACGTGCCTGCGGGGAACGTTCAGTGCATGGAGCGATTTCAGGATACCCTGCATCATCTTGGGCGGACCGCACAGAAACACTTCCCGATCCGCCACATCGGGCACAAGCCGGGCAATGGCCTCCTGGGTGAGCACGCCCTTTTCACCAGGATAGTCCGGTTCATCACTCAGAATGTGAACCACCCGCAGGCCCTTCTCGCTCAACGCCGCCAGTTCCCGCTCAAAAACAATCCCGTTTTGTTTCCGGTTGCCATAGAGCAGGGTCACATCGCGATCTTGCTGCAACAATTCATCCGCCATGGCGCGAAGAGGCGTAATCCCGATGCCGCCCGCAATCAGGAGCACTTTCTCCCTTTTGCACCGGCCCGGCGTAAACACACCGTTCGGACCTTCGATGATCACGCGTGTGCCGGGCACAAGACGCGGGATTTTGCCAGTGAAGTCGCCCAACCGCTTTATGCTGAGCCGCAAGTAATTCGCTTCTGCGGGGCACGACAGCGAAAACGGATGCGCTTCCCGCCAAAAGCCGCGCGCCAGAAACCGGACGATCAGAAACTGACCGGGGCGCCGCCGAAACCGTGCCAGATTCCGTCCGGTGATGTATACCGAAGTAACATCTTCCGCTTCCGCTTCTATTCGATCTACGCGGAAGTCATGCCGAAGGGCATGAAGAATCGGCCGTAACAGCCGGTACCAAAGCAGATTCACCGCCACAAACCCATACAGAAAATACCAATAGAAACGAAAATAATTGTTCAGGGTAAGATCACTCCCCACCTCGAACTGATGCCCGATGGCCAACGCCACCGCAATATACAAAGGCAGATGTATGCCATACCAGAGTTCATAGCGAAACCGCCGCCGAATGAAACCAATGGACAGAATCCCGATAATAATCAATAGCGACAATCCGATTGCCGCGGACAGAACATCTTCCCAGTTGCGTAAAAAATCAAGTTCCTGTTCGAAAAACGGAACGTCATCGCGAAGACTGTACCCAAACGTCACTAAAACTGGATGCAGCATCAGCAACACAAGAACGGCAAGACCGTTGTAGTGGTGCGCCCGGCTGAGCCGATCCAGGCCGAAAACCTGTTCAATCCAACGAACGCGTCCAATGAGGAGCAATTGAAGGAGAAGGACATATGCTCCCAAAAGGGCGGCAATTCGTCCGGCGGTCAACAGTTGAAGGGAGACATCGGAGGCAATAGTGCCGCCAACCGGACTGACAACGAAAAGATTTTGCCCAACAAACGCCAGAATGATCCCGGCGCCCGCAAGAGCCAGCAAATATACACCCGTTTTCTTGATCATGGTTCAACCTCCCGCGAACAACAACACAGGGGTGCAGACCCTTCGAGAGACTGCACCCCGAAAACTGCCATCGGTTATTTAATCGCGTCCATCTTGCTGCGCGGATTAGAGCACACCGGACATTGCTTGATGTCCGTCTTCGCCGTGGTATATCCGCACTTCTGGCACACAATAAATTCTTTAGGACCTGCTTTCCAGGCATCCAGATTGCCCAATGCTTCCTGATACAGCTTGGCATGCTCCGTCTCGGCGGAAATAGCCCAGTTAAAGGTCCGTGACGCCTTTTGATTCTTATCGGCCTCCGCCTGCTTGATAAACGCAGGATACATTGTGTCGCGTTCGTAGGATTCTCCTTTCAGTGCAGCTTCCAGATTTTCCTTGGTGGATTTCACTTCCGGTTTCCCTACGTCCGCTTTCGGCGTAGCGCCCATGTCCGTAATCACCTTGCCATGACTCGCGGCATGAATGCCCTCTGCATGCGCGGCGGCACGGAACAAGCTCGCCACCTGTTTGTATCCTTCCTCATCCGCCTTGATGGCAAAGGCCTCGTATTTGGCCTTCGCATTCGACTCGCCATTGAACGCCGCCTGAAGATTGTCCAGCGTGCTCTTGGCGGTTTCCTGCGCCAGGGCATTTCCGGCCCAGCCGATAATCATCAGTGCCGCCACACACATTGCTCCGAACAGATAGCTCTTCTTCATGGTGCTTATCTCCCGTTTTAGTTACTGTGGTTTAGCCCAAAACACAATGTATTTCAGTGTAATCATAATCTGGATTTTGTGCAAGAGGGGGCAAGGCGTTCATTTTGCCTTCCGCGCCTGATTGCGCGCTTCTCGTTCTTTTTCAGTCCAATTCCGGTAAGCCGAATCATAAGGCCCCATCCCAATGTCTTCCGGAATAAGGTCGTCGTGCGGCGCCGTATCGCCGGAAAACACCTCGCGCACTGCATCCAGATACCCAAACCCGTATTCCCGGTACGGCGCAATGTAATGGCCCTCTCCCCATTCATTCCAGTTGTCCAGAAGCAGAAGTTTACTGCCTAACTCTTGCGCGGGGAACGTGGCCACAATTTCCTTGGCTTTCTGCAACAGCGTTTTATACTCCGCGGGCGGAATTTTCCAGATGGTGCCTTCATCCCGCCAGCCGCTCCATGCCTGCGATACCGTGACGACCTGCGGAAGAATGCCAAGCGCCTGCGTTTTCTGAATATATCCCATTTGCGCGTCAATCGCCTGTGCGGGCGTTGGATTGTCCGGAACATACCAGCAGTAGGCGAAGGTGTAATCCAGCCCCAGGCTCTTCATGAGTTTCAGATGCTCCGGATCCAGGCCCCGGTATTCTCCCAGCAGATACAGCCCGGCAAATCCCGCCGCCTGGCAGGCCTCACGCATGTGTTGGAACGCCTGCACCACCTTTTCCACGCCTCCGAGATCATCCACCAGAAATTCCGGACGATAAATGAACAATACTGGTTTGTTGTCAATCTTAAGATAGCTGGAATGCTTGAAATAATTCTCCATCCAGAACGGAAGGAGATTTGTCATTAGATCGTTTTCGTCCGCGACCCCGGCCCGGCCCCGCGACTGGTTCTCCCACATGATCGTGAACTTCATCGTGTCCGCGAACTTGGACTTGAACAGGCCCTCATGGATCGCGCTGCTAAACTGGGTTTTCACCGGTTCGCCCTGGCTGATGCGGTACCAGCAGTAGATGAAGAATGAAACGCCATGTTCCGAGGCCCATTTCGTTTCCCAATCAGATACTTCAGGATTATCTTGTGCATAAAAGCCCAGCGCGGGCGTGCGTTCCGGATGTATCAGCAATTGCGACCACATGTTCGGCTTGTCCGCTTCCCACAAGGGGCAATGATGCGCGCCCACAATAAGCGAGGTCTGTACCGGCTTGGGCTCCGGAATATACGGAAGCTTTTTCACCTCCCTCGCCGTCAGAAAATCCATATGCAACGATGCACGCGCGGCTGCAACGCCCCCTGACTCCACGTTCAGCGTTAATTCATACGATGTTGCTTCCTGCGCTACGATGGTCCATTTCAACACCTGCTCGGTCAAGCCTTCTATCGGCGTCAGACCAGGCACTGGTTCCAGGATTTTGATTCCTTCAGGCGCCATGAGCTTGGGATCAATTTCGATCTCGGCGCGATCCAGGTTTTCAATCACGGCCGCCAGTTCCGCGGGGCGCTGCGCACGCGCAATCGGCTTGTCCGGCAGGAAACTGTGGATTTGAACTTTTGACGCCCCAGGATTCTCCGGTGCTTGTCCCGCTGCCGAAATACTCACCGCGAATAATCCTGCTAACAAGACAACAGCTAACCTGAATTTCTCACAAGATACATCCCCGTACATTATAGGGAAGTGATCTAAGCGGCTCTTGCGAGCATGATCAATTGTGGGTAAGCATAACATAGTGTATTACCTTGTCATTGCGAGGAGTCTTCGACGAAGCAATCTCAAGTTCGCGCCAACTGCAACCATACCTGTCATTGCGAGTTGCCCACCCGCCGGACGGCGGGGTAAACTTAGAAGAAACACCTGAATGCCTCCACGCGGTTATCGCTATCGCTATCGCTATCGCTATCGTCTTCTCCATTATATCTGCTTTCTCTTCTTCCACCTTATCTAATTGCGTCTTACTGCGTCCCAGTCCTCCCAGTCTCTTGCCGCAGCGTAGTTCCGCTCTCGCGGAACGAAGCCGGGTCCCAGTCTTCCCAGTCCTCCCAGTCTTCCCAGTCTTCCCAGACCTCCAACCGGTTCGCATCCCGTACTGCTTTGTGTTTCTAAGGAGGAGTCTTCAACGAAGCAATCTGCTCGTTCCCAAGTTATACTTCAGTTATTTCGCTTCCAGACCCACGCGCGCCGTATCCAGTTCCTTCTGCCAGGTTTCGGGAACCGTCGCCACGCACACCGTAACGCCTCCCAGCGTGTGCGAAGCGAAAACCACCTGTTTGCCCTTGCGATCCCAACCGACTTCCGGGTGTTCTCCACCGCCGTACGTGCGATGATTCGTGGTGAGCAGGTGCGGCCTCGAGGTTTTCCGGTCAAAGAGCATGATATCGCCGTGCCAGTTGTCGGCCGCCATCCAGCGCCCGTCCGGGCTCCCCGCGGCATGCCACCAGTTGCGTTTCGCGATTTCCGGCGGCGTGCCCTCGGGCCACCAACTGCCCGCGCCAATAATGCGCACCGTGCCATTGTGCATGTCCAGCGCCTTCACATGCGAATCCTCGGACGGCTTTGGATGTATGCCTCCACAGAAGACCAGTTCGTCATTTACCCACCATGACTCGTGGGTCACCAGTTCATCCTTTTGCTGAACATACGGACACCACGGTTTCCGGTCGCGGAGATCCACCACCCACAGCCGGTTCGGCGCGCCCGCAAAACTCAGCCAATTCGGATTCGTGATGCTCCATTGCACATGCCCGTGATATTCAACCCCCGCCGGCATATCGCACAACCGCTCCCACGCCCCTGACGCGATATCAATCAGCACCAAGCCGGGTTTAGAAGCGCCCTCAATACTGGCCCCGCCTGCCGCCAGATACCGCCCGTCGCAACTCTCATTCAGGTAGACATCAATTCCTTTAATGGCGCACAAGCTTCGTTCACGCGCTTCCACCTTGGCACGTTTAATCCCCTTCTTCTCCTTCACCGAAATGGCGAGTTGAATCTCCACCACGCGATCCCCCGCCAACGCAAACAGGCTGTTCCGGTTTACCGCCGCCGTGGGATGACGCAGCTTCATGCCGTCCGCCGCGGTGATTTGCGCCAACTCCCCCGTTTCCACCACATACCCCATCACCCCGCCCTTGTCCCTGTCCGAAAACAAGAAAATCATCGCACCGTCCGCCAGCCACGAACGCTGATGGAAATACAGATTGGAATCTTTATGCCTGGCATTCGTCAGAAACAGCAATTCCGTTCCTGTTTCGGCGTCCTGCTGCACCGAATCCTCGCGTGGAAACACCGGCAGCGAATATAACCTGCTCACCACCGGTTCACCCATCGCCGCCCCGGCAAGCCACTGCACCATTATCAGCACTACAACGAATCGGCCCACGGTCAATCCTTTCCGGTCTATCTGAAAGAACATCCGTAGGGATACTACACGACTTTCCCTGCTTCTTGCCATTCGCACTCCGATACATCGTTTTGATCGATGCCGCCATACCCTCATGGAAGAGAAAGCACCCTCTCCGTTTTGCACGGCTGGGTGATTTTCTGTTTGCAAGGTGGGATGTGGGGGTGTATTCTAGGAAACATGTAGATGGAAACAGAGGGAGTTGCATAAACGCAAAAAGGGAGTCGGAACCATGTTAAAACGCAGCATCGCAATCACGCTTCTCTGCCTGCTGGCTACTTTCACTGCCATGGCACAGTATCATTCCGCGGACACAACCCCCGACCAGCTTATTTCGCTGAGTGAGTTGCTGCGGGTCATTCAGTTCTTTAATTCGGACGGGCTGCATTGTCAGGCGGGCACGGAGGATAACTATGCCCCGGGGCCGGGCGATACGGGTTGCGCACCGCATGACAGCGATTATGCACCACAGGATTGGCATGTCAACCTTTCGGAATTGTTGCGCATTATCCAGTTCTTCAATTCAAACGGCTATCATACGGAATGCGGAAGCGAGGATACTTTCGCGCCGGGTCCCGGCAGCTTGTTTGAGTGTGGCGGGGAAGGCGAAGGCTCTGCCGAGGGAGAAGGCGCCGTGGAAGGCGAGGGCGCTGTAGAGGGTGAAGGCGCTGTCGAGGGAGAAGGCGCCGTGGAAGGCGAAGGTTCCGCTGAAGGCGGAACTGAAGGCGCTGTCGAGGGTGAAGGAGCAATGGAAGGCGAGGGCGCTGTGGAAGGCGAGGGCGCTGTGGAAGGCGAAGGCGCTGTCGAGGGTGAAGGGGCATCCGAGGGAACAGTTGAAGGCGAAGGTGCAGCCGAGGGCGAAGGAGTAGTTGAAGGTCAGGCCGAAGGCGCGATCGAAGGAGAGGGCGTCACGGCGCTTTCGTTTGACGGAACGGATGATAGGGCGGTCATACCGGACAATTCTGCGCTCAATCCTTCCTCTCTTACAGTGGAGGTGTGGGTTCGGATGGCGGCTCCTCCGGCGTATCCGGGCGATGCCAAGTTTTTAGCAGCCAAGGGACACGACCAACTGGATGGGGCCTACATTTTGTGTGCGCAATGGGGGGCGGAAGGACAGGAGTTTGCTTTTGGGCTTGGACCGTACTGGTCGGGTTATGGCGCCATCGCCTATATGACGCTTCTTCCGGACGTGTGGTATCACGTGGCGGGGACCTATGATGGTCATGAGATCAAGTTATATATAGATGGAGAGCTTAAAACGACCTCTCCTGCTGAAGGGGTCACCGTGGGTAATGCAAGCGAGTTGGACTTGGGATTCCATAGCAATCCGGGCTATCCGTATCTGTTTTCAGGCGTGATGGAGGAAGTCCGCATATGGAATGTGGCCCGGAGCGCCTCGGATATTCTAGGTTCGATGAATTGCCGTCTTACAGGCACTGAGACGGGATTGGTTGGATACTGGCCGCTGAGTGAAGGAACCGGCCAAACGTTATTTGATCATTCGACGACTTCTAATAATGGCGTTCGCGGGACGACCGGTGATCCGGAATCCGCGGATCCCACATGGGTAGCCACGGATCTTGCCGCGTCGGAGGTGTGCTCATATGAGGGTCAGGCTGAAGGCGGAAGTGAAGGCGCGGTCGAAGGTGAAGGAGCCGTGGAAGGCGAAGGTTCCGCCGAAGGCGGAAGTGAAGGCGCTGTCGAGGGTGAAGGCGCCGTGGAAGGCGAAGGTTCCGCCGAAGGCGGAAGTGAAGGCGCGGTCGAGGGTGAAGGAGCCGTGGAAGGCGAAGGCGCCGTGGAAGGCGAAGGGGCTGCTGAAGGGGAAGGGGAAGGGGAAAGCAACATCTGGTATGTGAAAGTTGGTGGAACGGGCGATGGAACTTCCTGGGATACCGCCTTTGGAACCATACAGGAGGCGGTGGATGCGGCATCCACGGCAAAGCCCGCGATCAGCGGCCAAGTCTGGGTGGCGGAGGGCACATATACCTCCGCGACAGATCCAGTCGTGCTCATGGCGTCCAATGTTGCCATCTATGGCGGCTTCGCAGGCACGGAATCGGAGATGTCTGAACGCGATTGGTTAGGCCACCGCACCATAATTGACGGTGAATCCGCACGCCGGTGTGTACTTGGCGCGAATGAGGCCGTGCTCGATGGGTTTACGGTGCAGAATGGATACAATGACACCGTCGGCGGGGCCGGGATGTACAACGTTTCTGTTTCTCCGATCGTGGTGCATTGTAGGTTTTCCGGAAATTTTTATGACGAAGGGGAGGAAGGCGATGATGGCGGGAGCGCCATGCATAACGAATCTTCTTCACCAATGGTGGAGGAGTGTATCTTTACAGAGAATAAAGGCTACGCAATGTTCAACACGACAGCCTCGCCAACGGTGATGGATTGCCTTTTTACCGGAAATGAATATGATGCGATGTACAGCGTGTCTGCTTCCTCGCCTATATTCGCCCACTGCACGTTCATTAAAAATGGAGGATGTGGCCTGTCGAGTTACAATTCTTCCCTGGAAATAGCCGGTTGTGCATTTATTAAAAACACATACAGTGGCATATCCGTCTCCAATACCTCATTTAGTGTGACCAACAGCGTCTTTATCCGGAATGGCGGTGGAATAGCTACCTACGAATCTTTGCTGACACTGACGAATTGTACCTTCAACGGCAACAGCACAACCTGGTACGTCGGCGGTCTGTGGTCGGGTGGCGACTCCTCTGTCGTGAATGTCGCCAACTGCATTTTCTGGGGCGATTCCGCTTCCCAAGGTGGCAATGAGATCTACCGGGAGGGCGGAACGTTGAACGTAACGCATTGCTGCGTTCAGGACGGGTATGCAGGGACAGATATCATTACTTCAGACCCGCAATTGATCGGCACACAGGGCTCCCTGGGTCACATTCTCCCCACATCGCCTTGTATTGATGCGGGAACTTCGGAGGGCGCGCCCGCGGCGGATATCCGCGGGGTGAGCCGTCCGCAGGGCGCGGGAGTCGACATGGGCGCCTATGAACTCGACGACTCGGATGGTGACGGCATCAGCGACAAATGGGAGCAAGACATGGTGGGCGATCTGATCACGGCGGATGAGGATTCCGACTATGACGACGACAGTCTCTCAGATCTGCTCGAGAGTTTGTATAACTCAAATCCCCTCGTTCAGGATACGGATGGTGATGGGATCATTGACGGCGATGAACCCCCGCTGGGATATGACCCAATACTCCAATCCGGTATCCGCCGGGTGAGTCTGGCCAACACGTCCGGCACGGAAGACGGCAAGTCGTGGGAGACCGCGTTCACGTCCATTCAGACGGCCATCGGCAATCTCGATGAAGGCGAGATCTGGGTTGCCGGAGGGACCTATACGGGAACCGGGGATGCGGTAGTGGTGACGAAAGAAGATGTGAACCTATATGGCGGATTCGCGGGCACGGAGACTGTGCGGGGAGACCGTGACTGGACCGTCAACCATAGTATCATTGACGGAGAATCCGCGCGCCGGTGCGTTTCCATGGGGCATGGCATTGTGTTTGACGGTTTCACCCTGCAAAATGGCGCTGCCGATTACGGCGCCGGTCTTTACATAAGCACTAATGGTTCCAAGTGCGTTGGTGTCAATCGCGCCGGTCTCAGCAAGGGTTCCACCGGGTCTGCGATAAGCAATTGCACGTTCTCCGGCAATGCCGCCACCAGCAACGGCGGGGGCGTCTGTGTGTCTGATACTTCGGTTACCCTGAGCAACTGCACCTTCTCCGGCAATACGGCCACAGAATATGGGGGAGGAGCCAGTTGTAGCAATGGAACGTTCACCATCACCGGATGCACGTTCTCCAACAATACAGCACGAGGTGGAGGCGGGCTGCGTACCAGTGGTGGCTCGACGACTGTCGCTCAGTGCACATTTTCCGGGAACACAGCCACGCAGTCTGGCGGTGGGGGATTGTTTGCCAATTCCGAAGACTCTTTGGCCATCAGCGATTGCACCTTTACCGGTAATTCGTCTACGGACAACGCAGGCGCCGGGGCAAACATCCTGTCCTGCACCGCATGTACCATAACCCGGTGCACGTTTACCCAAAATATGGCTGACGGCTACGGCGGCGGCATACGCATAAACTCTGGAACGGTCAGTATCACCCGCTGTACATTCTCTTTTAACACCTCCGGACAAGGCGGCGGCGGCCTGTTCTGCGAATTCTCCACGCCCACGGTTATCAACTGCCTGTTCTTCAGGAACTCGGCGACATTTGACGGCGGCGGATTCTGCACTTCCGCAGTGT
>JAKQOG010000212.1 GCA_029565395.1 Candidatus Hydrogenedentota bacterium
CATGTTGGCGGGGATCTGGTATACATATAGCAAGATACATATAAAGCAATATGTATCATGATAGCCATATAAAGGTTTAGAAGATGGATCCGGAGGTAGACAGGTTGACGGGATTGCGGACGCGGGATGCTTTTGAGAAGCGATTCTCGGAGGTATTGGAGGAGGTGCGTTCTGGGAGCGGGTCTGTTTCGGTGGGGATTGTGGATATAGATTTATTGGGCCGGATTAATGTGGAACATGGGCGGGAGATGGGCGATGAGGTATTTTTGCATGTAGCCCTGGAGATGTCGGAGAGTTTTGGACCTGCTGGGGAGGTGTTCCGTTTTGGCGGGGACGCGTTGAGTGTATTGTGGCGTGATTTGGAGAAGGAGCAGGCGTTTTTGGTATTGGAGCAGTTTCGGATAGCGATGCAGGCGCCGTATGTTGTGAAAAAAGATCGGAAATCGCGGGAAGTAACATGTACGATTTGTGCGGGGTTGGCGTCATTTCCGGAGGATGGGGGTACAGCGTATGATTTGATAGTGAAGGCGTCGGAGGCGTTATACCGTGCGAAGGTGTCCGGGAGGAATAAGGTATGTTTGGCGCGGGAGGAGAAGATGGTGACGAAGACGAGTCATTATACGCAGGGTCAGTTGATGGGGCTGCGGCGGCTGGCGGAGCGGGAAGGGATTGGGGAGGCGGTGTTGCTTCGGGAGGGGTTGAACGATCTTTTGAGAAAATACAACACGATGTTGTCAAGCAGAGGAAGTTGAACATGGCGAAGAACATTTATGAGAAGATTTGGGATGCGCATGTGGTTCATGAACCTGCGGGCGAGGATCCGATTGTGTATATCGACCGTCAATATGTTCATGAGGTGACGTCGGCGCAGGCGTTTGAAGGGCTGCGTCTGGCGGGCCGGAAAGTGCGGCATCCTGAGATGACGTTTGCGACGATGGACCACAATATTCCGACGACGGATCGCACGAAGCCGATCCAGGATCCGATGTCGAAGCAGCAGGTGGAGACGTTGAAGGCGAATTGCGCGGAGTTCGGGATTGCGTGTTTTGACATGTTTCATCCGTTGAACGGGATTGTGCACGTGATTGGTCCGGAACTGGGGTTGACGCAGCCGGGCATGACGATAGTGTGCGGGGATTCGCACACATCGACGCATGGCGCGCTTGGCGCGCTGGCGTTCGGCATTGGGACGAGCGAGGTGGAACACGTTCTTGCGACCCAGACGTTGTTGCAGAAGAAATCGAAGACGATGGAGATCCGGGTGAATGGCGTGTTGCCGGTGGGCGTGACGGCGAAGGATTTGATCCTGGCGGTTATTGGCAAGATTGGGACGGCGGGTGGCACGGGGTATGTGATTGAGTATACGGGCGAGGCGATCCGCGCGTTGAGCATGGAAGGCCGGATGACGGTGTGCAATATGACGATAGAGGCGGGGGCGCGTGCGGGCGTGATCTCGCCGGATGCGAGGACACTTGCATATTTGAAGGGCCGTCCACATCTTCCGCAAGGCGTTTCGTGGGACGCGTTGTCGGCGCAATGGATGGCGTGGGCGTCTGATTCGGGGTGCAGGTATGATGTAATGGTGGAGTTGGAGGCACGGGATGTGGAGCCGCAGGTGACATGGGGAACGTCGCCGGGGATGGTGACGGGGGTTTGCGGGAAGACGCCGGTGCTGGCGGAGTTGAAGGATGACAATGCGCGGCTTGCGGCGGAGAAGGCATTGCAGTACATGGGGCTTGAAGAAGGGATGCCGATTACGTTGATAGGCATAAATAAGATGTTTGTGGGGTCGTGCACGAATGGGCGCATTGAGGATTTGCGGGAGGCGGCAAAGGCCGCGAAAGGATATACCGTGAATGCGGCGATGGATCAGGCGATAATCGTGCCGGGTTCGCAGCAGGTGAAGAAACAAGCAGAAGCGGAAGGTCTGGATAAGATTTTCACGGCGGCGGGATTTGAATGGCGCGAGGCAGGATGCTCGATGTGCCTGGCGATGAATGAAGACCGGTTGCAGCCTGGGGATCGGTGTGCGTCGACGTCGAACCGGAATTTTGAGGGGCGTCAGGGCAAGGGGGGGCGGACGCATCTGGTGAGTCCCGCGATGGCGGTGGCGGCGGCGATTTGCGGGCATTTTGTGGATATTCGCACCTGGGAATTTAAATAATCATAAGGACGAGAATAATGGAACCTTTTAGGAAATTGATGGGTATTGTGGCGCCGTTGGAGGCGTTGAATGTGGATACGGATCAGATCATCCCGAAGCAGTTTTTGAAACGGATAGAGCGTACGGGCTATGGCGATGTGCTGTTTTATGATTGGCGGTATCTGGAGGATGGGAAGACGCCGAATCCGGCGTTTGAGTTGAATGCGGCGCGGTATCAAGGGGCGTCGATTCTGTTGTCAAAGGATAATTTCGGGTGTGGGTCGTCGCGGGAGCATGCGCCGTGGGCATTGCATGATTATGGGTTCCGGTGCATTCTGGCGACGTCGTTCGCGGATATCTTTTTTAATAATTGTTTTAATAATGGGATGCTGCCGATCCGGTTGTCTGGGGATGTGATCGAGGTGTTGTTCAAGGAGGTCCGGGCACAGGCAGGGTATTCGCTGATGGTGGATTTGGAAGCGCAAACCATTACGCGTCCGAATGGGGAGAAAATAGCGTTTGAGATCCATCCGTTTTTGAAGGAGCGGTTGCTGAATGGCTGGGATCAGATCGGTCTGACGCTGCGGCATGAAGATAAAATTGAGGCATATGAGAGAAACCTACTTTCTTTTCAGGAGAAAAGAAAGTAGGCAAAGAAAAGCCAAGATTACTTTATTTGTTCGCTTCGGGAGAAAAGAAAGCAGGCAAAGAAAAGCGGGGATTACATCCATTTATATTGTTGTTCGATGGCATCGTGGGGTTGGTAGTGGCGGATGTGGTCATCGAAGCGCGCGCCGAGGATTTCGATTTTGCTTTTGTCGACTTCGCCCATGCCGGCTTTTGCACAAAAGACCATGTAGCCGATTTTATTGTAGTCAAATCCCATAAGTTCCGCGGCCATGCGGTCGACGGCGAGCCAGTCGGTTCCTGCGAGGGCGATTTTGTGGTCAACGGGGGTTCCGGAGACGGGGCCGTTGTGTTCCATGCTTTGGAATCCGTCGAGTACGGTGAGCTGGGGTGTAACGCGTTTTGCCAGGGAGAACATATTGAAGTGGATACCCTCGTTTTTAGGGCCGCCATGGATGAGGTGTTTGTCGGTGGTTCCTTTGCTGTTGGGTCCCCATCGATATCCGGAGTCTTTTATGATGGCGCCAGCGGCGATGTTTTTGAGTCCGAGGGTGACGACGGCGCGGTCGTGTGTTTTCATGGGTGCGGTGGAGATGAGGTAGATGTTGGGGTCGAGAATCAGTTTTGAGAAGCGCACGGGAATGACATGGTGGCGTTCGTTGACGAGGTATTCGGTTCCGAAAGGTTCGGCATCGAGATCAACAAAGCGGATGTTGAATTTATCTTTAAGGCGGAGATAGCCATAGTTGCTGTAGCCTTCGGCAGCAGGGCCGTTGGCGGGGGATTCGGTGATGATGATTTCATCTTGGACGAGAGGTTTAAGGAATTCGAGGATGCCTTCGAGACAGTCGACGTGGGTGGCGGTGAGTTGGTTGTCGATGTTTACGAGATTGGGTTTGATGACGATGGTTCGTTTTTTGGCGAGTCCTTCGCGGATTTGGGATTCGATGAGTTTCAGGGCGTCATAGACGTTTTTTGCGCGGGAATCGCCGTAGGTGAGTGTGATGCGGGTGGCGGGAGTTTGGGCTCTTGCCGTGTGCATGAGGAACGTTCCAGCAGCGATGCCGTAGAGGGAGTTTTGCAGAAATGAACGTCGGGAGAGGCTGTCAGCGTTTGTCATGCGCGTGTTCCTTCGTCGTTTTTGTTGACTGGTTGTGATTTTACCATAAAAAAGGATTTGATGAGCGCGGTGCCGATAGCGGTGTCGATAGCGATAGCGATAGCGATAGCGGATGAGAGATAAGGTGGTTTGGTTTGTGCGGCTGTGGTACACTGGAAGGAGTGATTTCAGTGTAATTATCGAGTAATGCTTTTGAAATTGAATGGACAATATGGACGTCATGGACACGTATGGACGAATTCTTCCTGGAAATGGGGAGGCACAATTTCGGTGTGCGTGGGGGACCCTGCGCTGTGTTATCTATGGAGAGTGAATGAGTTATGCCGCGGTATACGTATCAGGTGATTCATGAGGATGGGACGGAGGGGGAGGTTTTTGAGGTGGAGCATGGGATGAAAGAGCCTGGATTGAAGGTTCATCCGGAGACGGGGGAGAAGGTGGTACGGGTTTTTTCGGCGCCGCATGTGGCGGGGTGGAGTCATGAACGGCAGGGGAAGCAAATTACCAGTGAGAAGAACCTGGAGCGGCTTGGGTTTACGAAGTATGTCCGGACGGGTCATGGCAAGTATGAAAAGCGGACGGGTCAGGGTCCGGAGCATATAGCGGCGGATTGAGGGGAAGGCGGGTCAGGGGGCAGACTGGTTTCAATGGATTTTCGTGTGGTATGATTTTGTTCATGCGAAGGAGTAGGCCGTTTATCAGTAACCATGAGGACCGATTATCATGTATAAGAGCATTTTGGCGTTTGTGATATTTGGCATGGCGCTGTGCGGTTGCCAGACGGGGGGCGATCTTCCGGAAGATTCGCTGCCGCCGGATTTGGCGGAGGGCGATATAGCCGCTCCGCCGATAACGCCGGAGACAGTCGAGAGCAGGGAACTCCCGCCCGTTACGGAAGCCTCGGAATCGGGTGAGGTAACAGCGCCTTCCGTGCCGCCGCCGGGACTGGCCCTGTCCAGCAGTCAGCGGTTCAGCGATGTTCCGTTGCCGGAGAAAGTGAAGGAGGATTTGGAGCACAGTTATGTGTTGGAAACCGGGGGGCTTCAGGTGGGAAAGGTGGTTTACCGCTCCAGGGCGGGCTTGAATGAACTGGCGCAGTTTTATGTAGAACGGTGTCCCGCGGCGGATTGGACCTTAAAGAGCCTGATACAAAGCGACGGTTATTTTATTGTGTTTGAGAAACCAGGCAAACAGTTGACGGTGAATGTGAAGAAAGGCAAATGGGGACGGAATACTATACTGGTTCTTCATTTGACGCCGGATATGGAAACGAAGGCCGCGCCATGAAGAAGCAGAAGCTCCTGGCCGCAGGAATGGTGTGGCTGATCATGGCGGGTTGCGCGCAGCATGGGGCCATGCGGGTTTCCATCCCCGGTCTTGAGCGGATGACGGATGAACAGAAGGTTGCATATGTTTTGGAGGATGTATGGCGCGGGATGGAATCGCGGCGGGTGTATCAGGTGCTTGCGCATGTATCGCCGGGATATCTGGATCAGGAAGGGCGGGATTACAATGCCATCCAGGAATACATTTCGTATATAGTGAAGGCATATTACAGTGTAAAAATTACCCGGACGCGTCCGAAAATTTTGATTGCGGGAGATCGGGCGCGTGCGGTGGAGACGTTTGGAACGATAGCGGCGCCGTGGGATGCACGAAAGGATCCTCCCATAAATCTTCAGGGACAAGTCACGGTGTATCTTGAACGAGCCGGAAGCACATGGCAGATAGTGGAATGGGGACCCTTGCGGTGATTTCCCCGGAACAATGAATGGAGTAATTTAGCAGGCATGGCAGAGAAAAAAGGCAAGACGAAAAAGTTGTCGGTGACGGATGTGGGTTCGGTGACGGCGGGTCAGGACACGTTGCAGCGGGCAATGGCGTATGCCCGTGAGAACCCATTGATCGTAGGTGCGGCAGCGGGTGCGGTGGTGTTGATCCTTCTGGCGGGCTGGTTGTTTCGGGTAAATGCGTCGATCACGGATGATGAGATCATGACGCGGTACGCGAAGGCGCTTGAGAACGAGGATCCGGCGGCGCAGGTGACGGAATTGGAGGCGGTGGTTCAGGAGGGGGGGCGTTGGACGGCGGAGGTGTTGTACATGCTTGGCGAAGCGGCGATTCGCGCGCAGCAGTATGACAAGTCCGCGGAGGCGTTTAAACGGGTGACGGAGGAATTTGGAACGTCGGAGTATGCGCCGCGCGCCGCGGAGGGCTTGGCGTTTCTTGAGGAAAACAAAGGGAATACCGACGCTGCGCTGTCAGGATATAAGGACGTGATGGACAAGTGGTCCAACACCTTTACCGGACGTTGTCAGTGGTATAATATTGCCCGGGTTCAGGAGAGCAAGGGCGATTTTAAGGCGGCGGTGGAGGCGTATCAGGCGCAGGTGAAAGGTTTTCCCGACTCGCATATTTCAGAGAAGTCGGAAGAGGCCCTGGCGCGGTTGAAAAAAGAACATGCGGATCTGTTTCCAGAAGAGGCCCAGGAAGGGGAGGCTTCCGTGACGGTTTTGGAGGGGCAATCCGAAGGGGTGGTGTCCGAAGGCGAAAATACTCCGTCCGCAGAGGGTGAAACAACTGGATCTGGTCAGAGCTAGAAATAATTTGCGGCAAGTGTTTTAAATGAAGTATGTTAGCATTGCGTAGAAAGTTGAAAAAGGCACAGAGAGGAGGGTATGGTAGGAAGGCATTGCCAAATTGGAAGATGTTTGCTATAGTAGTTTCAATGTTCCGTTACCCAGGAGCTTTGGAGAGGTTTCTGAAGGGGCGGAAAAAGGTGTTAAACGAGGCAGGAGTTTTTTACTTGACGCATAGGATCGAACTCCCTATAATCAGGTAACAATTGCGTTTTGGCCGTACAGGGGTAATTCCTTGCGCAAACAACGAGAAGGAAGAGGTTCATGAGAAAGTGTTCTGTGTTTTTAGCTGTGGCGGTTGTCGTGGTTGGTGTATCAGCCAGTGCGTTTGGCGCGACCACGATAACTCTGGACAGAGTAACCAACGGGTTGGATGCTTATGGGAATTTTATTCCGGGCACCAGCCAACTGAGCTTCACCGTCACGCTGACGCTGGGCGGTGACATGGAAACGGTGACGGCGCTGGCCGTTGAGGAGACGCTTCCTGCCGGCTGGACGTTTGCCGGTGGCGCGCCTACAGGCAACGCACCGAACCTGTACCCCGATCCTGGCGATACCAGTCCGGGGGCATTTGTGTGGTTTTCGATTCCGACGTTCCCTGCGACTTTTACCTACACGGTAAATGTTCCTGCGGATGTAGTGGCGCCTGTTTCGGTAACCGGCAAAGCGATTTTCCGGACGGGTGCCGGGGAACTTTTATCCGATACGATTGAGTCAATCGTCAAGAACTCGATCGTTGCCGAACGCACCGTTGTTGGGTCGGTAGGCCCCGGTGGCGCGTACTATCGTCCAGGCACGACGCTGGATGTGACGGTGGTTTTTACGCGGACGTTCACGGACACACTGACCGCGCTTGGCGTATCCGACGAAATGCCTGATGGTTGGATGTATGTGAACGGCAGCGTGGGCGTGAATGCAGGCAATACTGCGCCGAATCTCACCCAGTTTGCAGGCCAAATATTATCATTTGCGTGGTTTTCCCTTCCGACGTTCCCCTTGACCCTGACGTATCAGATTGAGATTGCGTCGGATGCCGCGGGTGATGACAAGTGTTTGAATGGCATAGCGCTTTACCGGACCGGCGGCCCGGAATTAACGTCGAATGAATTTAATGTATGTTTGGATGAAGAGCCCTGCTTGAGCCTTGAACGGGTCGTACCGAGTCAGTGCTATGCGGCAGGTCAGGATCTAACCGTTAATATTACGTTGACTTCCAACTGTGTCTCGAGTATCACCGCGTTGGGTCTGGCAGAGACGCTTCCGGCGGACTGGACGTTTGTGAGCGCGACCGGCGGCGATATCAAACCGGCTGCGGGTGCAACCGGAGAACTCTCGTTTGCATGGTTCTCGATTCCCGCTTTCCCGTACACTTTCTCCTATATTGCGCATGTGCCTGATCCCCAAGAGGATGATAAGATAATCAGCGGACAAGCCATATACCGGTTGAGCGGCGGCGAGTTGCGCACATTCCTTGTGGATACAGTGGTGTGCGGCGCGGATCTTGTGCCGCCCGAGATCACCATTGAAGGCGAGAATCCCGTGACGGTGGAATGCGGCGATGCTTATGCCGATGCCGGCGCCACGGCTTTGGACAATGTTGACGGCGACATTACAGATCAAATAGTTACCGTGAATAATGTACCTGATCCAACAGCGGTGGGTGATTACACAGTTACCTACAACGTATGTGATGCCGCGACGAACTGTGCGCCTGAAGCCACCCGCGTTGTGCACGTGGTGGACACGACCATTCCGGTAATTACGATGAATGGCAGCAATATGACGGTGGAATGCGGCGCGGCGTACAATGATGCTGGCGCGTCGGCGGCGGACACCTGCGATGCGGAGGTGCCCGTTATTGTGAATAATCCGGTGAATTCGAGTGTGCCGGGTGTTTACACGGTTACGTATAACGCAACGGATGATTCGGGCAATGCCGCGGTTGAAGTCACCCGCACGGTAACGGTGGAAGACACGACGCCGCCGTTGATCACCCTGGTGGGCCAGGCGACGATGGGTGTGGAATGCGGCGGCACCTTTACGGATCCTGGCTTTGGCGCCAGTGACGTGTGCGTGGGCAGTGTTGCCGTAATCGTAGGCGGCGATACCGTGAATCCGGATGTTCCTGGCACGTATGTCATCACGTATGACGCAACGGATGGCACAAACAGCGCGGCGCAGGTTACTCGTACCGTGAATGTGGGCGATACGACGGATCCGGTGATCACGATAAATGGCGATGCCGTGGTTAACCTTTGTGTTGGCGACGGTTACACGGATGCCGGCGCGAGTGTCACGGACATTTGCGATGCGAGTGTGACGCTTAACACCGATAACCCGGTGAATCCGAATGCGGTGGGTTCCTATACGGTAACGTACAGCGCGACGGATGCCTCCGGTAATGCGGCGATGGAGACCCGTACAGTGAACGTAGCGGACTGCGAGCCGCCCGAGATTACTTTGGTGGGCGATTCGAGCGTCGTTGTGGAATGCGGCGGCAGTTATGATGATGCGGGCGCCACTGCCAGCGATAATGTTGATGGCGATCTGACGGCGAATATTGTTCCCAATAGCACTGTGAACACGGCCGCCGTGGGCAGTTACCAGGTAACGTACAATGTCAGTGACACAGCAGGCAATGTGGCGACGCCGGTTATCCGGACGGTGTTTGTTCAGGACACGACAGTGCCCGTTATCACCCTTACCGGGGATGCGGCGGTGACAGTGGAATGCGGCGCCAACTATGTCGATGCCGGCGCCACTGCCGCGGATGCATGCGACGGCGTGTTGACTGTTCAAGTGGATAATCCCGTGAACACCGCGGTTACGGGTGATTACACTGTCACCTACACGGTATGCGACAACGCCGGTAATTGCGCGGCGCCAGTCACGCGTCTGGTGACGGTGACGGATACGGTTGCCCCGGTGATCACGCTGAATGGCGATGTCCCGGCAGCGGTGGAATGCGGCGGCGTCTATACTGAAGCGGGCGCTTCGGCGGAAGACACGTGCGATGGCACCGTGGATGTGACGATTGGCGGGGATACCGTGGACCCGGCAGTCCCCGGCGACTATATTGTCACTTATGCCGCAGTGGATGTTGCTGGCAACACGGCGGATGCCACGCGCACGGTGACGGTTGCCGACACGACCGACCCGGTCGTGACGGTGACGGGCGACAATCCGCAAACCATTTGCACCGTGGATTCCGGTGGCGGCTATGTGGAACTTAACGCAACGGCTAACGATAGTTGTGATGGCGATCCTCAGATCGTTAGCGACGCTATAACGATGGTGGATGATAATACCCCCGGGACGTACACGGTTACGTATACTGCGACGGATGCCGCGGGCAATCAAGGCACTGCGGCCCGCACCGTGATTGTGGAAGATTGCACGATTGAAGGCGAAGAAGGCGAAGGCGGGGAAGGTGAAGGTGAAGTGGATTGTGGTGGATGCGTGCTTGAAATCGCGATCACCTCGCCGACGGGCAACATTGTGGTTCCAATGGGCGCGAATGCGCTGGTGAATCTTGCATCCGCGGTGACCTTTGCCAATGCGGATTGTGAGACGCACCGCGTCCAGGTGGTATATAGCATCGATGGGACTGCGGTGGCGGTAAGCACGGATCGCACGAGCGGTTTCGCTGCTACCACGACGCTTGTTTCACAAACGGAAGCGTATGTGTTGACAGCGGTGGTGCGTGATATCGAGACCGGATGCACCGCGGAAGCGGAAGTCGAATTCAATGTCCAACCGGGCACTGATGAAGACAACAACGGCTTGCCGGACAATCCGTTCACGCAGTTGCCGAATGACGGAGATCGCTGGGATGCGGTGGTGGACGGAGCGAACTGCCCGCGCGCCATTAGCATGGTGTCCTGGATGAATGCCGCCGGTGCGGATGTAATTCTGACGGTGGTGCGTCCGGACGATGAGACGCAATCGGTGACGGTGACTGTGCCGCGCGGTCTGATTAGCGCGGGCGAACAGGGCATCGCGATTGTGTCGATTTCCTGCGACTTGATCAGCTTGCTTGGCGCAGCCGAATCGGCGAAGGTAGCCGCGGAACCGGAGAACCTGGTTGCGGGCGGCGTTCCCTTCCAGGTGAGCATTATCACGAGCAGTGATGGCGGCGTGAACTTCACCGAATTGAACGGTCTGGAACAGCCGGTAGGCATTGTGTTGAATGGTCTGGCTTTCTCGCCCGGCCTGAACGCAACCTTCTTCGATCATCCGTCGGATATCACGAAAGACACGAGCAACCGTGTTCAGATCACGATTCCGGCGGGCGGTGATTGGAGTTCCGACTTTGTCGACAATCCTGAAGCGGCGGCGGGCGCCTTGACGGCGGAGACCAGCCAACTCTCCGTGTTCGAGCCGTTCGAAGTGTCGCCGATGGGTCCGACGTTGTCGGTATCGCCAAATCCCGCGTATGACTTCATCGTGGGTATCGTCCAGGTGGACGGATCCGTTACGAATGTGTTGAAGGTGAAGAACATCGGCGGCGGCACGCTGACCGGCGCGGCCACGCTGAGTGATCCGAGCGGCGCGTTCAGCATTGTTGGCGCGGCGAATTACAGCTTGACGTTCGGCCAGACGGCGGTTGTCACGGTGAAATTCAGTCCGGCGAAGACGGGTGATTTCACGGCGGCGCTGACCTTCAGCAACACGTCCGTAACCCCGACCCAGCAGTTGGTGGCTACGTTGCGCGGCACTGGCTCTGCGAAAGCTAAAGTCGTGTCGGTGTTTGGCTGCTCGCCGAGTTCGGGCAGCGGCAGCGGCATGGGCGACTTGGCGGTAATGGGTATTGCGCTTGCGGGCTTGCTGGCCCTTGGGCGCACCTATCGCCGGAGCCGTCAGAGCTAAGTAATCCTTAATGTATAACGAGGCCCCGTGAGTGGAAACGCTTGCGGGGCCTTGATATTTCGATTCGATGTTTTCCGAAGGGATGGGCTGATATTTTTCCACACAAAACACGAAATGGACGAAAAGGGTATATTTAAAGTACTATTTGGCGGATTCCCTGAATATGAATTGATGTGAAGCGAAGTGTATAGATGCATTGAATAGCGGTCCAGGCGAGTCAGCGGATCGCGGGAGAAGATCATGAGCAAAGAGCGCAAGACGATTCATGTGGTATCGAATTCTCACTGGGACCGGGAGTGGGGGTATCCTTTTGAGGAAACGCGGTTGTTATTGCTTGATTTTATGGATGAATTGCTTGATCTGTTGGATACGGATGCGGAATTTCACTCGTTTACCTTTGATTCTCAAACGGTGGCGTTGGAGGATTATCTGGAGTATCGTCCTGAAAAGCGCGCCGTAATCGAGAAGCATGTTCAGTCGGGGCGCTTGATTGTCGGACCGTGGTATTCGCTGCCGGAGGAGTATCTGGTGAATGCGGAGTCGTTGGTGCGCAATCTTGTGGTGGGGCACCGCGTGGCGGAAGGCCTGGGGAAGGTGTCCAAGGTGGGCTATACGCCGTTTGGGTATGGTCAGACGTCGCAAATGCCACAGATTTATCATGGATTCGGGATAGACACCATTATTTTTTACCGCGGGATTAATACGCCCAAGAGTGAGTTTATTTTAGAGGGGCCGGATGGTTCGCGGCTGTTGGGAATGCGTTTTGGCTGCATGAGCCGGTTCAGTTATTACATTTATGTTTACCGGGTGCTTCGATACGGATCGGATAACGTATTTGCGTTTTATGATTGGGATCGAGGCGCGGCGCCGTTCCGTCTGGCGTCGGATCGGAATCCGCGCGGGCATTATTATGTATTGGATGACAAGAAGAAGCGGTGGAATGACGGTCCGATCCGGGAGCAGTTGTTAAAGCTGGTGCGGGATGAGTCGGAGCATTTTTCGACGAGTCAGATTTGTTGCATGCAGGGATTTGACACGTCGAATCCGGATCCGAAAGAGTCGGAGATAATGCAGCTTTGTCAGAAGTTGCTTCCTGAGCATGAGATCAAGTTGTCGAATCTTGAAGACTATATGAATGCGATGCGGAAGGAGGTCAAGAGTCCGGCGGTTTTGACGGGGGAGAGCCGGGATCCGGGGTCCACGGGCAAGTGGACGCATCTGATGGGGGACGTGATTAGCGCGCGGCCGCGATTGAAGAAGGCGAATCACCGGGCGGAGGTGGCCTTGCAGCGTCAGGCGGAGCCGTGGAGCGTGATCGGGAGCATGGTGGGGGGGGAGTATCTGAAACCCGCATTGGATCGCTGCTGGCGGCTTTTGCTTCAAAATCATCCGCATGACACGATCACGGGGGCGGGAATCGATCAAATGGAAAAGGATTCCCTGTACCGTGCGGACCAGATTGTCATTATCAGCGACGGATTGGCTCGGCGGGGGATGCAGGCGGTGCAGATCAATGTCGACAATTCGGATCTTGACGCGAAAGACGCGGTTCTGACGGTGTTCAATCCGTGTCCATTCCGGCGTTCTGGGGTTGTTTCCTGCTATGTGGACTTGCCTGATGGGATGGGATATGAGGCGTTTAGCGTGCGGACGCCGGATGGCAAACAGGTGGCGCGGGTGCAATGCCAGGAGAATTTTGAGGCGGGGGTGTTGGTGCGCAATCTTCAGGATATTTCCATAGAGTTGCGAGCGAAGCGGGTTCGTTGCCATATCGAGGTGAAGGATATTCCGGCGTATGGATACCGGACGTATCATCTGGTTCGTGAAGGGCGCATGCAGTATCAGCCGGGCACGCTGGCTCCGGCGGGCAATGTGTTGGAAAATGAATTCCTTCGGGTGAAGTTTAACAGCGACGGCACGCTGGATATGACGCACAAAGAGAGCGGGCGTGTGTTTTGCGGTTTGCATTATCTTGAGGACACGGGGGAAACGGGTCATTCGTGGATACACATGGAACCGGACCGGAATGAAACGATTACCTCGCATGGGTTTCCATGTGCGATAACGCTGGAGGAAAGCGGGCCGCTGTTCGCCCGGATGCGGGTGGATTACCACATGCAAATTCCTACCGGGATCGAGGATGAACTGACGGTGGAATTCCGGGAAGCGGAAATGAACCATACACGGCGGAATACGGCGCGCCGGGAGATGATTATAACGAGCCGGTTTACGTTGCGCGCGGGGCAAAAGCGTCTGGACGTCAGCACGTCCTTTGAGAATCGCTGCCGGAATCATCGTTTACGGGTGGTGTTTCCGACGGGGCTGAAATGCGACAGGACGGATTCCGAGGCGGGGTTCGACGTGATTTCGCGGGATATACATGTGAAGAAGGGGAATGCGTATTATGGGCGGCCGAATCCGCAGTATCCGATGCACCGGTTTGTGGATATGACGGATGGAAAGGCGGGATTTTGCGTGGTGAATAATTCGGGCCTTCGGGAATATGAGGCGATGGACACGAAGGATCGTCCGCTGGCGATTACGTTGTTGCGGGCGTACACGTACCGGAATTGTCCGATTTTTGGGCGGTGGGAAGTGTATCCGGACATGGACTTGGCGCAGTGCATGGGCGTGTTTGAGGCGTCGTATGCGTTGTATCCGCATGTGGGGGATTGGACGCAGGGGGCGTATGCGGAGGCGGAGGACATGAATCTGCCGCTGGAAACGGCGCAATGTGGCCCGCATGCGGGAACCTTGCCTAAATCGATGAGTTTTGTGGAACTTTCGGGGGATAATTTACAGTTGACGGCGCTGAAACGGGCGGAAGATCGGGAAAACAGCTATGTGGTTCGAATATTCAATCCGAAGTCGAAAGCGGTTTCCGGGAAACTGGTTGCCTTTAAGAAATTCAAGAGGGCGTGGCTGACCAATATGAACGAGGAGCGGATTCAGGCGCTTAAACCGGTTGGGAACGCCCTTTCATTGAAACTGGGAAAGAAGAAGATTGTGACGGTTGAATTTGAGGTGTAGCGCTGTAATTTGCATGAACAGCGTGTTTCGGCATGGCAGTGCAGGAGATGAAAGGCTGGGGGTTGCCCCGGCCCGATATGGAGATAAATTGAATCCGGGTAATAACTTATGCTATGATTCCCCTCGGTATGAGACATGGCCTGTCCCAAATGCGTTGCGTCACGCGGGGACTATTTTTGGCCATGATGGCGATATAGACGCTAACCAGAAGCAAGCAATAAGGAGAGTAGTATCCATGGCAGCGATTGTTGATGCGGACAAGTGTGGTGGATGCAAGAGTTGTGTCGAAGTATGTCCGACGGAGTCGATAACGATTAATGAAGACGGGAAAGCGGTAGTTGATCCGGATTCGTGCGGCGAGTGTGGCGCGTGTGTGGATGAATGCCCGAACGAAGCCATTAATTTGCCGGACTGATTCCGGTTGGCAGTTTTGGCGGGAATTCACGGCAGGCGGCGGAAGCGCGTGGCACGCGCACCTCAATCGCCTGCCGTCTTTTATTTTTTTGAGGATGAAACAAAGGCACATGGGAAGTATGGGAATCATGGGAGGAATGGGCATTATGGGAGATGAAACTGTTGATGATCTGAGGAAAACCTGAATATGGGGCGTCATGATCTGTCGAAACTGCACTGGAAACTGGAAGGGTGGCGTCCGTTTTGGTGGAAGCTGGCGCGTTCGGCGGGAAGTGTTCCTGAATTGGGGCCGTTTGAGGCTCCTGTGCCGGGTTCGGTTCAAGAAGCATTGTATCGGGCGGGAGTATTGCCGGACTGGAACGCAGGGGTGAATTCGCGGGCGTGTGAGTGGGTGGAGCACCGGCATTGGATCTATGAGACGGTCATTCCCGCGGGATGGGTGAGGGAAGGCGAACCGGCCTGTCTGGTGGCGGAGGGATTGGACTATTCGGGCTGGATTTTATTGGATGGAGGAGAGGCCGGCCGTTTTGAGGGCGCCCTGCTGCCGCATCGCTTTGATTTAGGAACGCGATTAGGTGATCAGAAAGAGCATACCTTAACGCTGGTATTTGAAGAACCGCCCCGGGAACAGGGCCAAATCGGGCACACCTCATGGTCGAGGTATTTTAAGCCCCGGTATACGTATAGTTGGGACTGGACTCCCCGGGTAGTGCCCATTGGAGTTTGGGATACGTTGACGCTGGAGACCGGATGTACCCGTGAAGTGCATTTAGGGCGGGTGCAGTGCGGTCTGGCGGAAGATCTAAGTACGGGAACGGTGAAGGCCGAGGTGGAATGTCTTAAATCGTCCAGGATTCGGCTTTCTCTTTGCGATGGAGGGGCTGAATTGGCGGTTCGGGAAATGGTTTGTGTGGAAGGCATAGGTAGTATTGCCTTGGATGGTGTGTCTGTGGAGGCGTGGTGGCCGAATGGGGCGGGTGTTCAGAAGACCTATGCGGTATGTTTGGAAGTAGTTGGGGAGGATGGCGAGGTCTGTTGGAGGGAGGAGAGGACGGTTGGGTTTAAGCGGGTGGAGTGGCACGCCTGTGAAGGGGCGCCAGCGGGGGCGGAGCCTTGGATTTGCGTGGTAAATGGGAAGCCCCTTTTCTTACAGGGGGTGAACTGGGTTCCGCCGCGGACATGTTATCACGACAGCACCGTGGAGGAGTACGCGCGTCTGATTGGTTTGTACCGGGAGATGGGGTGCAATGTGTTCCGGGTGTGGGGCGGGGCCATTCTTGAGAAGGAAGTTTTTTACCGCCTTTGCGATCAGCATGGGATGTTGGTTTGGCAGGAGTTCCCGATGTCGTCGTCGGGGGTGGAGAATTATCCGCCGACGGAACCTGAAGCCATTGCGAGTCTTTCCCGGATAGCGAAATCGTATGTTGAAAGGCGTTCGCATCATGTATCGTTGTTGTTGTGGTGCGGGGGGAATGAATTAACGGAACGTACGCCGGATGCCCTGCCTGTTTCGTATGATCACCCGTGCATTGCGGCGCTGAAGGCGATTGTGGAGTCGGACGATCCAGGACATCGTTTTATTGCGACGTCGCCGAGCGGGCCGCAGTTTTACGCACACGCGCAGAACTATGGCAAGGGCATCCATCACGATATTCATGGTCCCTGGGGCATGGGAGCCTTAAGTGGGGGGGGATTTAAGGATTTGGAGGCGTGGCGGGGATATTGGGAGGTGGACGATTCCTTGTTTCGATCTGAGGTTGGCATGCCGGGCGCCTCGCCGTTGGAAGTATTTGAACGATTTGGCGGTGGTGTGAAGACCTTTCCGCCGGAGGGAGACTATTGGCAGCACACCTCGGCGTGGTGGACGCAATGGGACCGGTTTAAGCGGCTTGTGCGTCCTTTGCAGGGGGAGGCAGGGCTTTGCGCGTATATTGAATTGACGCAGAAGCAGCAGGCGGAGGCGTATGCCATCGCCGCGGCCGCCTGCAAGGCGCGATTTCCGCGGTGCGGCGGGTTTATTATCTGGATGGGACATGATTGTTTTCCATGTCCTGCGAATAATTCCGTGATTGATTTTTTGAGAAATCCCAAACCGGCGTATTTTGCGCTTCGGGAAGTATTTGCGGGAAGGGATAAGATCGGGCTTGGTTAGTCAACGTCCGTTGGGGTACACTCGTTTATCCCAATAAGGTTTTTCGGATTTACAGGGAGAATGGAACGAGATGGATAAAAAAGGCATCTGCATATATCTTGTGGCGCTGTTTGTGCTGGCATTTGCCGTCGTACCGGCGTTGCTGCATTTTAATTTGATTGTAGTACGGGAGATGAACCTTCTGAATACGGTTATCTTTCTCCTGATGCTTTGGTTCCCCGCCCTGGCCGCATGGATTGCCTTGAAGCTTTCTCCGAGTTCGGGAGTTACCGGGGTGAAGATTTGGCCGGTATCGTTTTTTGCAGCGCTAAGTATTACGCTGGGTGTGTTTTTTATTTTCTTTTTAACGCACCTTTTGATCACCCTGTTGGGGGTGACCGAGATTCAGTGGGGGATGGGCACGCTGATGAACCGGCTTAAGCCCTATATTGACATAATGATGCAGCAGCAGTCTTTGCCTCCCACGGTGGCCGCGATAGCGCCGGGTATAGGCTTGGTGGGCCTTTTGCTGTTGAGTCTTGTCCTGGGACCGACGGTGTTTGCAGGGATGTTTCTGGGCACGGAATTGGGGTGGCGGGGGTATTTACTGCCGCGGCTGATGCCGTTGGGCCGTTGGACCGCCTATCTGATTACGGGTGCACTGTGGGCGCTTTCCTATGTGCCGTTGATTTATAGCATGCATGTGGCGGTGGAAAGCAGCACGCCGTTTTGGTCCTTACTTGTGCGTTTTGTGTTGATGCTGGTGATTCTGGGCGTGATTCTGGGCGAAGTGTCGCGGCGGACCGGACACACGGGGCTGGCTTCGATTGTGCTGGGGGCTTTTGTGGCCCAAGCCTATCTGCCCTGGCGGTATTTGTTCCCTATGTCGAATGAACCGTGGACCGGCACTATCGGCGTGTTTTCCCTTTTGGTTTGGGGGATTGTTGCCCTGCTAATCGTTTTCTATAAGCAGTCGGCGGAGACGGAAGGCGCTGCGGACAGCGAATAGGGGCTATAGGATGTATAAGACCTATACGACGTATAAGACGAATAGGGCCGATTGACCTTTTTCCGCGCCGTGACATGTGTTTGCTCTTTTCCGGGATACAGCACCTGTTTGACAAATCGCAGGTTTTCTCTGCATGCTCTTTGCGACTGTAACCGCATGGGAGAGAGTGTATGAGCAGTACGGGAGACGGAATCCATCGTTCCGGGCTGGTGGCGCGGCTAGGGTTGTTCACGGCGACCATGATTGTCATGGGGAACATGGTGGGGTCGGGGATTTTCAAGAAAAGCGCTCCTATGGCGGAGGAACTTCAATCGGCAGGTCTGTTATTGATCTGCTGGCTCATTGCGGGGCTGGTTTCATTGTGCGGTGCGCTGGCGAACGCGGAAATTGCGGGGATGATTGCGGAGCCTGGGGGGCAATACAGCTTTTTTAAGAAGATGTACGGGCGTGGTTTTGCGTGGATCTTTGGGTGGGCGGGGTTTGTAGTGATTCAGTCGGCGTCCATCAGTTCGATAGCGTATGTATTTGGAGAAAGCGCGAATGCGTTGTTTACATTTCCACGGTTGGGTCCGGCGTGGGAGCAGGTATCGATTTTAGGAGTATTTTATCCGTTCGACAATTTTGGCGTGAAGAGTTTTACGATTTTGACCCTGCTTTTCCTCACGATGGTCAATTATTTTGGGGTGATCTTTGGGGGTTTTGTAGCGAATCTGACGATGTGTTTGAAATTGCTTGGGATAGGGTTGGTGGTGGTGCTGGGGCTGTTGTGGAGCGGGGGAAGCCTGGGGAATGTGTCGCCGATACTGGCGAATCCGCAAGCGCAGTATGACACGTCGCTGGGGTTGTTTGGGGCGATGTTCGCGGCGATGCTGGGGGCATTTTGGGCGTATGACGGCTGGAATAATGTGACGTATCTTGGGGCGGAGGTGCGGAATCCGAAGCGGAACATACCGTTGGCGCTGATGTTGGGCGTGGGAGGGGTGGTGCTGGTGTATGTGTTGGTGAATCTGGTGTATCTCTATGTGATGCCATTGGAGGAGATGCGTGCGGTGGCGAAGACGCAAAACAGCATTATCGGTGTGGAGGTGATGCGCAAGGCGTATGGAGGGGGGGCGGCGACGCTGGTGGCGGTGCTGATTCTGCTTTCGACGTTCGGCGCGACGAATTGTCAGTTGATGCCACCGTCGCGGATGTTTTTCAGCATGGCTCGAGAGGGGCTTTTCTTTAAACTGGCGGAGAAATGCCATCCCAAACACCGGACGCCGTCGAATGCGCTGATATTGCAGGGATTGTGGTCGTCGTTTCTAGTGCTTACGGGGAGTTTTGATCAGCTTTCGGATATGGTGATATTCGCGTCCTTTATTTTTTATGGGGCGACGTCGATGGGGGTGTTTGTGTTACGGCGTACGATGAAAGACGTGGAGCGGAGTTACCGCGTGCCGGGGTATCCGGTAGTGCCGGCACTTTTCAGCCTGTTTTGTTTTACGCTGGTGGCCGTGACGATTGTGCAACGTCCAAGGGATGCAGGATTTGGCCTGGTGCTTATTCTGACCGGTCTTCCGTTTTACCTATTCTGGAATGCGCGGCGGAAGCGGCTGGTGGCGTCCGGCGCGATGCAATCCGAGGAGTGAATGGGATAAAAACGCGTAGAAATACCGGATGGAACGGTATTTTAAGGCGGCTATACTTTTTTGAAGCAGTGGAGTTGTTTTGGGATCTGAATTGAAGAGAGGAAGTATATCATGGCGCAAGAATGTAAAAATAAAGCCCGAAATCTTGAAATGTGCGGGTGTACGTACGAAGGCTGCGTTAGAAAAGGGATGTGCTGCGAGTGCCTTCAGTACCATTTGAAGAGCAAGCAATTGCCGGGGTGTTGTTTCCCGCCTGAAGTGGAGGCCACGTATGATCGGTCGTTCAAGGCGTTCGCGAAGGCGTGGAATTTGTAGGAGATCGGTGCGCGGGGCGCACCCTACAGGTTTTTGAACAAGAGGGAAAGAGGTGTCCTTCCTGGAGAAAGGATCCACTATTTACAGCGTTCGCAAAGGCGTGCAATTTGTATGAGATCGGTGATCAGGGTGCACCCTACAGGTTTTTGAACAAGAGGAAAAGAGGTGTCCTTCCTGGAGAAAGGACCCACTATTTACAGCGTTCGCGAAGGCGTGGGATCTTTGATCGCTATTGGATTTGATACTTGTGGAGGTACCACATGAGCCAGGGGGTGTTCCAGTAGGTGTTGAAGACGGAGTCGAAGGCGTCTGAAGTTTTCCAACGTTCCCATTGTGCTTTTGCGGCGTTGAGGAAAAAGGGGTCTTCGGTGAGTTCGTAGGCGGCGAAAATGACGGGGAGGATAATGAGGTCGTAGTTTGCGGTCATGGGATAGTGGGGGTTGTGCGAATAGCCATTTACGGCGCCGGGAGAGTCCCATCCGGTATTTTCACAGATAATAGATTCCGCCAATCCTACGAGTGCTTGATCGGCTTCGGTGTCGCCGGTCATGACGTACCACCAGTAGAGTGGGCGGGCCAGTTGGGCGATCATCCAGGGTACATTTCCGCGATAGACCCGCGAACCGTGTTCTTCCGGCCACGCGCCTCGTCGGCGGTCCATGACCTTGAGCACGCTCGCCATGCGTGTGGAGCCGTCATCGAGGAAAGCGGGTTCGTTGGTTTCCCAATAGGCGGTACAGACGGCGTCGAAGGGCCCGGCATGGTCGCGGACGCTGGGGCTTCCGGTTCCAAAGGACTTCCGAACGCAGAAATCGGCTACACCGAGGAAGGCTTCGCGCGCTTCCGGATCGCCGGTGAGTTTTTGGAAGAGTTCCAGACCCGCTATGCGCATGGTGGGCGCCCACGGACCCGTCACATGATTTTTTCCGGGACCATGGATTGCGCCGACCCAATCCTGTCCGGGGATTTCCGAATGGATGATGGCCGTGTCCATGATGTGACGGCAGATGTCGGATGCACGATCAAACCAAGCGCGATCCCCAGTCATGAAGTATTCTGACCATGCTCCCAGCATGTGTTCATAGTAATTGTTACACCAATTGGGCAGTCCGGACATGTAGGGTGCGTCAGGGAAGTTACGCAGGCCGTAGTGATGTGCGAGATCTCCCCAGGATTTGTTTTTATACATTTCCATCGATTTTTGATTAAATTTACCGGTTTCCAAGTTTTTATATGCATGACCTAAGATGCCGGTTGTGCAGAAATAGGCAGGATTTTGGAGGATAGGGGGATGTTGGACGGTGTCGGCGAATTGAGCCGGGTCTACATCACCGAGAGCGATCCAGAGTTCATGGGAGAGGGCCTCGCCGGGGGTAAGGACAATGGGTGAATCCGCTCCGGCGGCTAAATCGACGGTAATCTTGTTATCATGAGCACAGAGGGATTTTGGGTACAGTTCCTGGAATTGGCGGACAGTCAGGACCCCATCGTCCCATTGAAGAAAACAAGGGGCTTTTGGGTCTACTGTTTCGCCGTTGAGGGTGCGTTTATTTTCGGAAGTCTGGTATAGGGAGAATCCATCGGGGACATCACCGGCGGGCACGGAGAAGCGTGCGCAAGGCGTGGGTAGTTCCAGGGTAATGGGGAGTCCTGAAAGTGTGAGATCTGTTTGGGTGTTATTGAAGAAACGGAGCCAGAGTTTCAGGTAGGGAAGTCCGGCATAGGCGGAGACATAGAGGGAGAACGAAGGCGTAAGGTTTTCTTCAAGGTTGTAAGAGCCTTCGAGGGCGAGTGTGGAGCGAAATGGCCCCTGGGTTATTTTTTGTACGGTTTTGACCTGACCTGAGCAAATCTTTCCTTTATAAGAGAGCGTGGAGTGTATTGCGCTGATGAGGATGGGGCCATCCAGACGGATGTTTTGCAGCAGAGCATTGCGACCGGTCTGGTATTGAAGGGGTTGTGCATGAACCAGATATGTATTGTCTTTCTCCTCGATTAGGATGGGATTTTCCAAGGGGATTTCTTTTGTGTTGAATTCCAGTTCCACCGTGGTCATTCCAGGGCGAATTGTACAGTCCGCCCCCGCCCATCGGATGGATTCGTCCGGCCATTGTGCCAGTACGGTTTGCTGAACAAAAAGAGATGAATCCCCTGATTTTAGTCCCCATGTTGTATCGTGTTTTAATTTTCCGCAGGGGAAAGGGATCCCCATCTGCAAGGGGAAGCCCTGTTTTGGGATTCCGAGGGGTGCGGAAACATCCAAGGTGACGGAGGGGTTATCCCAACCGTCGCCAAAGGGGGGCAGGGGCCAACGTTTCTCGTGGGTTGTTTTGACTTGTTCTTCGATGGGCCGTTTTGGGGGAGTGGGTTGGCAGTCACCTTGCACCAGAGCGATGTCTCCCCAATATACGTGAGTCATGAAGTTAGAGGCATTGGGATCTTCAGAGCGTTGTTTATCCTCTTTTCCGGAGTGGTAGAAGTCGTGGCTGAGAGTGACGGAGGATGCTTCCGCATCATAGGCCAAGAGACTGATTCGGATTTCCTGTCCTGGGCGCACCTCGAGGGGAATTCGCAGGGGGGGAGGTGTCCCTTGAAGGGATTGGTCGGCCACATCCTGATTCCAAACGACGGTGGTATCCAGCAATACTTGCTTGTAGCGGTGGTTGATGAAACCCTCTGCGGAGAGCCAATCCGCGCCGATATAGGCGGGGAGGGCCTGGTAGTCGTCGGAACAATACAGGGCCAATGAAATGGGTTCATTCCAGTCTTCAGGGATTTTAACGGTGCGCCAGGCAAGGGAGAAGTCACCTTTTGTGCTGGGCTGCCATGGATGCGCCATTGCGAGGAGATCGCGGTGGTCTATGCGCGCGCGCCATGCGCCTTTGGATTCGATGCGCCAACTGGCGTCTAATGGTATTGGCAAGGATGGTTCGGAAAAGGCCGCACAGGAGATGCAGCATAACACCATGTAGATGAGAGTTTTAATGAAAGAAAGGGAGGGATTTTGTTGGGTTGTCAGGGGATGCAAATTGATGGGAGGCCTGGGAGGCCTGGGAGGCC
>JAKQOG010000246.1 GCA_029565395.1 Candidatus Hydrogenedentota bacterium
CAGGACAAGAGGGAAAAGGAACAGAAGGACATTCTTTTTCATGAGCCAACCCTCTATGGTTTTTCCATGCCAATATCATTGCCGGACCATGAGGCCCTGTTTTTACATACCCAACCCACCGTCGACACATAATACGGCGCCGGTGATATAGTCCGCCGCAGGGGAGGCGAGAAAGGCCACGGATTCCGCGACATCTTTTGGGGTGCCCGCGCGCTGCAACGGGATGCGTTCGAGAAGGGCTTGCACCGATTTTTCGTCCATACCCGAAGTCATGTCCGTTTGAATGTATCCCGGCGCAACTGCGTTTACCGTGATGTTGCGGCATGCTACTTCTTGCGCATAAGCCTTGGTGAATCCAATCAAGCCTGCCTTGGCCGCGGAATAATTCGCCTGGCCGCCCTGCCCGTGCACACCGACAATCGAACTGATGTTTATGATCCGGCCGTAGCGTTGTTTGAGCATGCCCCGCGCCGCGGCCCGGCACAGGTAAAACGCGCCGGATAAATTGGTTTGCAGCACATGAGACCAATGTTCGTCCTTCATACGGACCAGCAGTCCGTCATGGGTAAGGCCCGCATTATTGACCAGAATGGAAATCGGTCCCAACTCCGCCGTCACCTGATCGACTAGCGCATTCACGGCGGCGGAATCGGCCACATCGCATGCATAGCCTTTGACCGCGCCGATGGCTTCCGCCGCTTGCAGTGCGGTTTCGGCATTGCGCCCGCACAAGACCACCTTGGCTCCTTCCTGCGTAAAAAGTTCCGCACAAGCGCGGCCAATGCCCCGCGTTCCGCCGGTAACCAACGCTACTTTTCCGTCAAAACGGCCCATATCCGGTTTCCTTAAGGGTTACACGAAAAGAGTGTCAACAATTCTTGCGGAGAATGCAAGAGGTGGTCGGGTTTTGCCTCCTGCAAGGTCTCAACGGGATGCCATCCCCAAGCCGCGGCCACCGTGGTAGCGCCCGCCGTCTTGCCTTCCACAATGTCGCCTTTGGTGTCGCCAATATAAAAAGATTGTTGCCCGGGATGCCCCTTGCGCACTTTTTTAATTTTTTTGACCTTGCTGGTTTCCTTGTCCGCACCGAGAACATCCTTTACCCCCATGGCGCCGAACGTGTCGAGGAAAGCAGCCACTGTTTCGGAAACATTCGAGGTGATAACATAGACCGGGTGGACTGCGGCAAGGCGGCTGATGATCTCCGGCATGCCCGCAAAGGGCCGCACGCGCTTGTTGGCTTCGGTAATCCGGGGCTGAAACTGTTTCACCAGTTTCTTCAGCCGCCACACAGGGAATCCAGCCTTCACCAACTGCTGAATCATGTTGCCTTCAAACAATTTCAAGAAAGCTTCCCGCGAATTTAGCTTGTCAAAGCTCATATCCGTACAAACACTAGTAAACGTGCCGAAAAAAGCCTCATACGAATCGGCGATCACACCACCAAAATCAAACATAATTACAGGGGACATACTGCTTCCATTTCTGTTTGCAGGATAGGATACCATAAATAGCCAAGTTGAACCATCTGAAACTGCCCACTATAATATTGTCTCCGGGGGCGGGTTCGTCTCCGGAACTAAGTAAGACCCAACGGTTCTGAGAGGCCCTATGTCACAAGAAGAACGTATTTCCACCGGTTTATCCTTTGACGATATTTTGCTTCAGCCGGCGCGGTCTGAAGTGTTGCCGCGCGATGTTTGCCTGAACACGCGGCTCACCCGGAAACTCTCCCTGAATATTCCGCTGTTGAGTGCGGCCATGGACACGGTGACGGAAGCGCGCCTGGCTATTGCCATCGCCCAGGAAGGCGGTATTGGCGTGATTCACAAGAACTTGTCTCCGGAGGACCAAGCCTCGGAAGTGGATCGGGTGAAACGGTCTCAGGCGGGCATTATCACCAACCCCTTCACCTTGACGCCCCAGCATACCCTGCATGACGCGGAGCAACTGATGTCCCGGTATCATGTTTCCGGCGTGCCCATTACGGATGATTCCGGCGTGCTCGTGGGAATCCTCACCAACCGCGACATGCGGTTTGAGGATGATTTTTCCGTGAGCATCGCGACAGTGATGACGCCGAAGGAGCGCCTGGTCACGGTGCCCGTCGGCACTTCGCCGGATGTGGCGAAGAAACTCCTTCACAAGCACCGCATCGAAAAACTTCCGATTGTGGACAAGCAGGGCAGGCTTAAGGGGCTTCTTACGATTAAAGACATTATCAAGGCGCGTGATTTTCCAAACCGCTGTACGGATGAGATTGGACGATTGCGCGTGGGCGCCGCCGTGGGCGTAGGACCGGGCGAGGTGGAACGGGCCGGCGCGCTCATCAAAGCGGGGGTGGATGTGCTGGTGGTGGATTCCGCGCATGGTCATTCCGTCATGGTGGCGGAGACGGTGCGCCTGATCAAAAACGCATATTCGGATGTGGAAGTGATTGCAGGCAACGTGGTGACGGCGGAGGGCGCCAAAGCCTTGATTGACGGGGGAGTGAGTGCGGTGAAAGTCGGCGTGGGCCCCGGCGCCATCTGCACCACGCGCGTGGTGACGGGTGTGGGCGTTCCGCAGATAACCGCGATCATAAACGTCGTGGAAGAATGCCGGAAAAAGGATATTCCGGTGATCGCCGACGGTGGAATTAAATATTCCGGCGATATCGCCAAGGCGATTGCCGCCGGTGCGGATTGCGTCATGATCGGCAGTCTATTTGCCGGAACGGAGGAAAGCCCTGGCGAAAAGGTGTTGTATGAAGGGCGGACATACAAGGTGGTGCGCGGCATGGGTTCCATCAAGGCCATGCAACGCGGCAGCAAGACGCGCTACATGCAATTCGACGAAGAAGCAGCCAAACTCGTTCCAGAAGGCATCGAAGGGCGGGTTCCATACCGAGGCATGCTGGCGGACTACGTGCACCAGCTTATTGGCGGGCTGCGCGCGTCCATGGGCTATTGCGGTTGCAAGGACATCCCATCCATGCAGAAAAATACTCATTTTATCCGCATCTCGGCGGCGGGCATGCGCGAAAGCCATCCGCATGATATTATTATCACCGAAGACGCCCCCAATTATCAGATTCCGAGGTAAAGCATGGAACATACCGGCCCGTTGATTGTGGTTTTGGATTTTGGCGCGCAATACAGCAAATTAATCGCGCGGCGCGTGCGCGAAACCAAAGTGTACAGCCTGATCGTGCCCTATAACATTCCCATGGACAAGTTGCGCGCCATGAACCCCGCGGGCATCATTTTCAGCGGAGGCCCCTCCAGCGTGCATCAGGAAGGTTCGCCGAAGCCCGACCCGGAAGTCTTCCGATTGGGCGTGCCGATTCTGGGAATATGTTACGGCGTCCAGCTTTTCGCCCATATGCTCGGCGGGAAAGTAGAACGCGCTCCAGAGCGGGAATACGGCATCGCCTATCTGGAGCATCGTGACACCACGGGTCTTTTCGCCGATGTGGATTCCTTCACCCAGGTATGGATGAGCCATGGCGACCGCGTGGTGACGCTGCCCGAAGGCTTTGAGGTGATTGGCAAGACTCAGAACTCGCCGTTTGCCGCCATCGCGCACAAAGAACGCAAGCTCTATGGTGTGCAGTTCCACCCGGAGGTTGTGCACACGCCGAAAGGAAAACGAATTCTCTCCAATTTTGTGCATACCCTGTGCGGCTGTGACGCATCATGGGACATGGGATCTTTTGTGGAAGCGTCGGTGCAGGCCATTCGTCAAAAGGTGAAAAACAAAAAAGTATTGTGCGCATTGAGCGGCGGAGTGGACTCGAGCGTGGCCGCCGTATTGATTCACAAGGCGGTGGGGGATAACCTGAATTGCGTATTTGTAAACAATGGCCTTTTGCGCAAAGGCGAACCAGCCATGGTGCAGCGGGTGTTCCGTGACAACTTCCATATCAATCTGGATTATGTGGATGCAGAAGATCGTTTTCTCAGCGCACTCCGAGGCGTGACCGATCCGGAGAAAAAACGGAAGATTATCGGCAAGGTATTTATTGATGTGTTTGAAGAGGAAGCCCGCCGCTTGGGTCACATGGATTTCCTGGCCCAGGGAACGTTGTATCCGGACGTTATCGAATCCACCTCGGCCACGGGCGGGCCTTCCGCCACCATCAAAAGCCACCACAATGTCGGCGGCTTGCCGGAAGAAATGAATCTTGAACTGCTCGAACCACTGAACGAATTGTTCAAGGATGAAGTGCGCACGTTGGGCCGGGAACTCGGTTTGCCCGAGGAAATTGTAGGCCGGCATCCCTTTCCCGGACCGGGACTGGGCGTGCGGTGCGTGGGTAAGATTACCCGTAAACGCCTGGACACCCTGCGCGAGGCAGACGCGATTTTTATCGAGGAAATCAAAAAGGCGGACTTATACGGCGATATATGGCAGGCGCTCGTGTGTCTGCTCCCCGTGCGCAGTGTTGGCGTGCAAGGTGATGAGCGGACCTACGAGGAGGTTTGCTCCCTGCGAGCAGTCACTTCGGAAGACGCTATGACGGCAGACTGGTTCCGTTTTCCGCCGGAGGTGTTGCTGCGCGTGGCCAACCGCGTCTGTAACGAGGTGAAGCACATAAACCGGGTGTTGTACGATATAACTTCCAAGCCGCCCTCCACGATTGAATGGGAGTAATGCCACATGACGCGGAAAAAACAGACAAGCGCCCCTCAGCATTCCGCGGACCGCCTGAAAAAGGTCCTATGGAAACCAGGCACCATGCTATTTCCAGTGCCCGCTGTTTTGGTCACCAGTGTGGCGCCACAAAAACGCCCCAACATCTTCACAGTGGCATGGACCGGCGTCATTTGCAGCGAACCTCCCATGCTTTCCATCTCCGTTCGCAAAGAGCGGCATTCCTATGAACTTATTATGGCATCCCGCGCTTTTGTGGTGAATATTCCCTCATTCCGGCAAATGCGCGCCCTGGATTATTGCGGGGTGGTGTCGGGACGTTCAGTAGACAAATTCGAACAAACCGGCTTGACGCCGGGCGAAGCGTCCACGGTCAGAGCGCCGCTGATACTGGAATGTCCTGTCAACCTTGAATGCAAGGTGAAGAAATATCTCGAACTTGGATCACACACCTTGTTTCTTGCCGATATCACGGCCGTACAGGTATCCGAACATCTTATTACCCCTTCGGGGCGCTTGGCAGTGGAACGCGCGGGCCTCTTCACCTTTGCACACGGCGGCTATTATGCACTAGATAAAAAGCTTGGCTTTTTCGGATTCTCTGTTCAAAAAGAGAAGAAAAAACGGAGAAAATAGGCATGTGCCCGGTGCACCTTGTGCAAAGTTGCGTGGCCGCATTTCGTAGGGCATCATGATAGGAAAAATGGAGCTGTAGTATGATTTCACCCGGCGATGAATTTACCCAGCGGGTGTATGCCACCATTAAGAAGTACCGTCTAATCAGGACGGAGGAAACGGTTCTCGCATCGGTTTCCGGCGGCCCGGATTCCGTGGCGCTGCTCCATGCACTTCATAATCTCGGATTTTCCCTGCGCGTGGCCCATCTCGATCACCAAACTCGCGGCGAAGCCAGCCAGACGGACGCGGAATTCGTCCGTTCCCTGGCCCAAACGCTCAGCCTCCCTTTTCACATGGAAAGCCGGCCCGTGGAAGAGGAAGCAAAAGCCGCCGGAGCTAATTTTGAAGAATATGCCCGTAACGTGCGTTATGCGTTTTTGCTGCGCATAGCAAAAGAGCGGGGCTGCTCCGTCATCGCCACGGGGCATCACGGTGATGACCGCGCTGAAACGGTTCTTATCCGTGTGTTGCGCGGGACGGGGCCATTGGGCTTGTCGGGGCTTCCTCCTTTACGCATGAGTGAGGGGATTCGCATTGTCCGTCCGTTATTTGAATGCACAAGAACGCAGATCAAGCATTGGCTCAGCGAACTTGGGGTTGCCTGGCGCCGCGACGCCTCGAATGCCGAACAAGCGTTCTTGCGCAACCGTATACGACTTGAATTGCTGCCGTTACTGGAACGCAACTACAACACGCGCGTCCGCAATGCCTTGCTGCGCCTTGCGGAAACACAACGTTGCGAAAATGACCTGCTTGAACAATTGGCCCAGGAAGCTTGGGAATCCTGCGTAACCGATAACAAGACCATAGACCGCCAGGTCTTTTCACAAATCCATGAATCGTTGCAGCGGCGGTGCATTTTACGTCTCGGATGGGAATACGGCGTTCAATGCCCCTATGAGCGGACAAAGGATGCGGCGGCATTTATTTGCTCCGCACCCACGGGAACCTTTTTCGATTTTGGCGGGGATATTTCCTTGTATAGCGGGCGCACCCACACCGAAGTGGTGAAACGGACTGAGGAGGCGGAAGCTTCGGTCACCATGCTGCTGATCCCCGGCGAGGCAAAAGCCATGGGCTATCGATTCTCCGCGCGGTTGCTGGACCGCGCGCCCGAAATGGATTTGCGGAAATATTGTACGCCCCGGCGGCAGGTCTTCGATGCGGATCGCGTGGGCCCGTTTTTAGAAGTGCGTTCCCGGCGGGACGGCGATCGCATTCGTCCCTTTGGCATGGAAGGCGAGAAAAAGCTGCAAGATTATTTTGTGGATATTGGCCTTCCGGCGCCCCAGCGCGATGCCCAGCCATTGCTGGTCGCGAACAACCGTATCCTGTGGGTGGTCGGATACGCCACCAGTGCGGAGAGCGCGGTATATCCGGCCACAACGCGATTTCTCGAAATAGAGGTAGATCCATGCGCCTAGGGGGTCTGCCGTTAATACCTGCGGAACAGATTCAGAACAGGGTGCGGGAGTTGGGCGCACAAATCACGCGGCAGTATAAGGGAAGCGAACTGTCACTGGTGGTTGTGTTGAAAGGAGCGATTGTCTTTGCTTCGGATCTGATGCGCGCGCTTGATGTGGATGTCTCATTGAATTTCATCCGTGCCAGGAGTTATGCGGGAACGGAATCAAAAGGCACGGTGAGTTTCACGCTGTTGCCGGATATGATGCTTGAGGATCGGCAGGTATTGGTGGTGGAAGATATTCTTGATACAGGCCGCACGTGCACAGAGGTGATGCAATGGATTTCCAAACACCGGCCGACGAGTATCCGCCTATGTGCCTTATTGGACAAACCAGACCGGCGCGTAATTCCTGTAGAGGCGGATTTCAAGGGCTTTGTTATTGAAGACCATTTCGTTGTGGGGTACGGCCTGGATTTCGAAGAGCGCTATCGGAATCTCCCCGCCATCCATGTGATGGAAGCCTGAATTCCACCGTGAATTATAAACTCACTTCGTAGGTGGCGCCATTTTCATAGTATAAAATGGTGTCCCGGCCGGATGCCTGGTGCTTCGACACGCTCAACACGCGGTGGGCCGCACTCATCTTATTTTGTTCGGCATAATTCTTCGCCGCCTCTTCGTCGTCGAATACCTCGATGTTGATATTGTCAAACTGTTCATACATTTTCCGCAGTTCACGGCCCATGGCCTCCAGATCCGCGCGATGACTGCCCTTTGGCACTACACACACCATCCCCTTCAGGGAGGAGACGGTCCCGCCAAGTTCTTCCGCGGCTTCCGGCGAACGGCCCCATTCCTGAAGTACGGTATAATTAAACGCCACCGGCGCCTGGGGAGCGGCTTCCGGAGCGGCGGGATACTCCGGCAAAGGCGCTTCGCTCAACACTTGATCCACCAGTTCGCCCCCCGGACGGGGCACTTGAGGCGGCAGAGGCATGCCGGATTCTCCATAGGCCTTGCGCAGTTCCTCGCGCAACTGGGCATTCTCATTTTCCAGGTCCGCCATGACCCGGTTGATCATCAGATCAAGCGTTTCGCTCAATTGTTTGAGTTCATGGCGCAACGCGGAAACCTCCGCACGCAGTTGTTCAACGTCTTCGGAACGAACGATCGGCTTCTCTTCTTTTTCTGTGCCGGTCAGCCATGCCCACCAAGAGGTCGAGGTTTCCTGTGGTGGTTTGTGCTCCATGGGGGAAGCTGGTGTGGTGGGCGCCTTGCTCGGGGCTTCAGGTGTCGTAGCGCGAACAGGAGATAGAGTCGGAGCGGTGTTATCTTCCGGCGGCGCGGATTGTGTGGGGAATGTCGCCTCCACCAGGTCTCCATGTGCACCCGGCAGGACAATCAACGCGAAAATAAGTGGTACTATCCATCTAAGCTGAATCATATCCACTATCCTAGCAGGAACTAACCCCTTAACGCACCTGCATTTAGGAACGACCGGAAAAGACGTCATATTTCCAGGCAAACTTTTTTTCGCGCTATGTACACAAATCCAGGGTATGGAGCGTCTAAGTAAGTGAATGGCCGGATAGGAACAAGCCATTAACAGGTTGAATGGAACGTGCAATACGGACAGGAAGAATATGAACGCATTGTGCGCCCTTTGGAAGACCGGATGATTCGGTTAATCTGGGGGGTGACGAAGAATGCGGAAGATGCCGAGGAGGCTCTTCAGGAGGCATTGGCCGTGCTATGGCGAAAATGGGACAAGATCCGCATGCATCCGAATCCTGAGGCGCTCATTTACCGTATTTGCATTAACTCGGCCTATGATCTGTTACGTCGCCGCATCCGCCGCGAAAAACGGGAAGCCTTGGTACAGGTGGACGCGGCGGTGAACGAGAAAACACCCGCTGACGTGCTGAATGCCAAGGAATGCCTGGCCGCCATTCATCATGCCATCGGCCAACTGTCGCGCCATCAGGCGATTGCGGTAACGATGCGGTTCGTGCAGGGGTTGTCTTATGGAGACATCAGCCGTGCGCTAGGATGCCGCGAGAACACGGTGCGAAAACATGTGGAGCGGGGCAGGGAACGATTACGCGGTCTTTTGAGCAACGTTATTTCCGAACAACGCGGGGTGGAGAGTTTTCAATGAACACGAATCCCGAACCAGAAGATCCGGTGGAAATCATGGTGAAAAAAGCATTTGATGAAGAGACCCCGGCGGATGTGCGGCAGGCGATGCAGGCGCATCTCAGACAGTTTAGAACGCGCATACAGGCCCGCGAATATATTCAGCGCCCCCGATGGTATTCACAGCGCTTTCTGGCACGGATCACCGTGGGGTTTGGAGTCGCGGCGATTGTTATGCTCTGCGTGTCTCTGGGGCTGATTGGAAGCCCGGCGCCTACCTGGGCCGAAGTAGTGGAACGTTTTGCAGGGGCGCCATGCTTCAGCGCCACGATCTATGTGAAAGAACATGCGACCGCGGATCCGGTTCAGGTCGAATTATGGATGGCCCAGGGAGGAAAACTGCGGTTGCGGGTGGGCAACCAGATGATTTTTGGAGAAAAAGGAAAAGTGATCGAGACTGTTCCTTTGACAGGCTCTTCTGAATCCTCCAATGTCCGGAAAAATGCACGTCTGCTGGTGGAGCAATATGTGGAGGCACTCGGTGCGCTGGACAGTTTTTCGTTGGAAACGTTCATGAAATCGTTGCCCATTAACGGGGTTCTCTCAAGCCCTTTGGAGAATGAAAACGCCCGGGTGTCCGATGATATGGTGGCCTTTGATATCAGCACCCCGGACAATGAGCAGTGGATTCGTATCTGGGCCTTGCGCGAAAGCCGCCTGCCGGTTCGCCTGCTCTTCTGGATTCCAGGTTCCGGTGAGAGCATTGATGTCGTACTGTCCTATTTCGAGAACCAACCCTCGGAATTTTTTGATCCCAATGCATTTAAGGCAGCGCTGGAATACACCATGCCTGACACTGCCGGCGCGGCGTACCTCCTTTTTAAGGATCCGGGAGGCCGCCCCATCACGCCGGCGGATGTTCGTGAGATGAAGCAGTCCGCCGCGGCGCCCGAAAAGAGTTAAGGATGCTTCATTGCAAAGTGGACGGCGCACCTTGCCTTGGTGCAAAGAATTGAATTAACAACCGCCCCTGACGGGGAGAGGAGAGTCATGTCATGAGAAAAACACACAATGGTTTTACCCTAATCGAATTGCTGGTGGTGATTGCCATCATCGGCATTCTGGCCGCCATCTTATTGCCTGCCTTGGCACGCGCCCGCGAATCCGCCCGGCGCGCCTCGTGCCAAAACAACCTCAAGGAAATGGGATTGGTGTTCAAAATGTATGGAAACGAGCAAGACGGGTTGTTCCCCGCCAAAGCGCGTCTATGCGACTATTCATCGGATGTGGTCAATCGGAACTATGCCTGGATGCCGGACGCTATGGGCATTTACCCGGAGTATCTTGCTGATGTGAACGTGCTGATTTGCCCATCCGATCCGGAAAGAACCGATGCGGTTGAACCGGGTGGCGAGACCTCGTGGCTGCGCGAGGATGGCGTTGTCGATCTGGACCCGATTACCGGCTGTGGTAATTTCGCCTTGTACGGTGACGCATCCTACACGTATGCGGGGTATGCTGTCCCGTTGGACAACAGCTTTCTTCTGGGGTGGCCTGGGTTTGATCCCAATGATCAAAGCGGTATTCCCGACGTCATAGCGGCGATACTGCCCATGTTCACTGATCCCTTTGCCGATCACACCCTGGAGCATCCTGCCTTGGGCGAAGTCCCGCTCATGCGGCTCCGCGAAGGCATTGAACGCTTCTTTATCACCGACATCAATTCTCCTGCCGCCTCGAATCTGGCACAGTCCGAGTTGGCTGTCATGTGGGACGTGCTAAGTGTAGATCCGCTAAACTTCAACCACGTGGCCGGCGGCTCGAATGTTCTCTACATGGACGGCCATGCCGCGTTCGTACGCTACCCCAGCCAGGAATTCCCCGTGAACCCCTATATGGCCTACATTACCAACGCCACCTTATAGAACATAAGCGCCTTACCCTCCCCAAGGGCCGCTGGCCCCTCACATGCCGCGCCGGAGCGA
>JAKQOG010000275.1 GCA_029565395.1 Candidatus Hydrogenedentota bacterium
CTTTGGATGGTTCGGAAGATACCGGCGACTGGCAAAGGACTATGAGGTGATTACAGACAACAGCGAAGCAATGATCCGCATCGCTATGATAAACTTGATGAGTCGCCGATTGGACCCTCGGAAAACCAAAAGGCACTTTTACAACACGCTCTAAGGCGCTATGGGTCGTGTTATGAAATATCGAGTGTGTTTTTGGAGGGCTCCGCAGGGGGAAGTCCAGGGGAAAAATACGGTGAATCCTGGATTCCCGCCTTCCTCCTTCGTCACGCGCGGCGCGTGACTATGGAGGACAAGGCGCGGGAATGACGGGTGGAGCGCGGGAAAGCTGGTACGGTGGAGGAGGCGTGAGTAATATCATTCAATGTAGGGCACGTGGGGTGCGCCCTACGCACTGATCTGTTTACCCCGGCCCAGTCTGGAGTCCATCGCTAGTGATACTGAGCACGGATTAAAAGTATGCATATGGAGGAGTAACGATGACGGAAGAATTGTTTTTCTTAAATGAAATGTGGTATGGTTTAAGAAACTGAAACAGAACCAGGAACCTTTTTAGATGAAGCTGAAGCGAACATATCAACGCCTGATGCGCCCGTTTACGCGGTGTGTAAACGCGCATCGCATTTGGCGGGACGGTTCCTGGCCTGGGGCAGACACGATGACCTGATTTAACCCCATAGAGCAGCTTACAGCGCCGCAGGCGGACCCCCCAATCCCCTGCGGCGAAGTTTTTTTAGGCCGTGCATGGTGCAAGGCCTTGGACGCAACCGAAGAAGGAACGAAACCATGAATCGAAAGACTATGCAGTTTACGCAAACGCGCCCGGTAGCCCATTGGCGCACAAATCCCATTGGAAACAGCCCCGGAGACAGAACAGACAGCGGCAACAGAGGAGTTTCAGACAATGTCGAATTACAATCCAGCCTTTTGGGAGATCTCGACCGATCTGGCAGTTCTTGATCGGATTCCCGCCAGCGCCGGGTTATGGTATGAAACCAACCAGGACCGGGAGCGGCGTTATGCGTTGCGTGATTTCTTCGAGACCGTCCAACCGGTCGTTCATTCGTTAATTGACAGCAAATTAACCGGCCGGCAGCGTGAAGTAGTGAAGTTGTATTACATTTATGGGAAGACTCAGGAGGATATCGCGGCCATCCTGAACCTGACGCAATCCACCGTGAGCCGTCACTTGTTCGGCACGGCGCGGGGCGGCAGGAAGGTCGGCGGCGCGATCCCGAAACTGCGCAAGGCGATTGACGAAGGCAACCTGCCCCAGGTGGACAGCGCCCTCAGTGTCTTGCAGAGCCGTATGGCCCAAGCCGTATAGGACAACCCGTTGGGGCGGCGGATGAAACCGCCGCCCCAACATTTCTCTGATACTGCCAGGCCACTTGACTTATGCATACGAATTGTGCATACTTATATGCATGAGAACAACCATTAATATTGACGATACGATGCTTTCAAGGGCTGCGCGCCTAACGGGTGTATCGGAGAAAACTGCGCTGGTGCGAATGGGGCTTGAAGCGCTAATTGCGCGGGCAAGTGCCGCCCGGCTGGCCGCCCTGGGCGGGACTGAAAAACAGTTACAGCCTATACGCCGCCGAAGAAGTGCATGAGCAGGATTCTGGCGGACACATCAGTCTGGGTGGACCATCTTCGGTCTCCTAACAAAAGGCTGGCTGAGCTTCTCCGTGCAGACGAAGTGGTATGCCATTCGTTCGTAATCGGTGAGTTAGCATGCGGAAACATAAAGAATAGGACCCAAATTTTACATCTTCTCCAAGCGTTACCTACAGTGCAAAAAGTCGAAGATGATGAGATCCTGCTTTTTATTGAGCAGCATCATCTTATGCGGAGGGGCCTGGGGCTCATTGACATCCATTTACTTGCCTCTACCGCTCTTTCTGATGTTTATCTTTGGACACTTGATACCCGTTTATGCCAAGCCGCGAAAGAACTTGGATTGGCCATACACTGAGTGTCACATCCGCACAATACGCCCCAAACGCCACATATGACTGTAGAAATACTGCGGTGAAATATCGAAGAGTGAGTTCCACTCAAATAATCTCATGAGTGAGTTTAGATATTGAGGCTGAATAGGAATCACTTTCGGGCGGTTCATTAAAGCGGACGTGGTTGAAGAGGAATAGGGTGATGAATCCGCAGGCGCCGACGATGTGCCATGCGGCGTGCCAGGGGAAGATGCCGAAGCTGATGTAACTGTTGCTGGCCGTGGCGAGAATCATGCCGAAGAAGAAGGTGGCCACGATAAGGTAAAAGAGGCGTTTGGCGCGCTTTGAAATATACTTTAGATTGATCGCGAACAGGATCACGACGACCCATGCGTTGAGAATGAGAGCGACTTCCCCGGCGTAGAATTGGCCGAAGGTACCGAAGGAGAGGAGGGGTGTCTTTTCTTTTGCGAAAATTTCCTGGATCAGCCAGCCCCACACGAACACATTCACCGCGAGCATAATCCCCAGCAGGATCCGGCGGGGTTTGGGCTTCATAAAGTCGCCGGCGACGGCCACTTGCAAGGCATAGGCGAGGAGGATGTTGGTGCCGACGTCGAAGAAGGAGGCTACGCGGTTTCCTTCCATGGAATGGAGCCACACGGTGGGGATGCCGGTGATCAAGATGCAGGCATAGACGAAGAACCAGCGTTTTGGCTGGCCGCCCAGCATCAAGACAAAAATCATGGGGAGAATGCCCCCGAGGCAGGTTGCGTAGGAAGTGACGATATTCGCCAATTGCGCATCGTGAAGGTAGTGCATATCAAGATCCTCTTCTCTCTTCTTTCGTATGAAGCTTAGACGCCCCTCTTTGATCCGTGGTTTCGAGGTGGGCTTGCATTTTGTGGAGAAGCGTGGGATAGTAAAAGGAACAGGAAGGAACGGGGTTATGGACGGGGAGTTGATGGAGATTCGGTACCGGTTTGCCGGCAAGGACGGCGAGGTTTATGAATTTCTGGTAAGGCTTGATGCCAGAACGCTCGATCATATCTTCGATCCCCCAAATCCCTCGCCGGAATGGACCCGGCTCACGATGGAACAGTGCGTGGGCTGTCCCTTGGATGCCTCTCTCCGGGTGCGGTGTCCCCTGGCGCTTTCGCTAGTGGAATTGGTGGAGAAGGCGGGGACTATTCTGTCGTATGCGGAAATGGACGTTACCGTGGACACCCCGCAGCGCACCATGAGCCGTCACACCTCCGCGCAGAAAGGGGTCAGTTCGCTGCTGGGCCTGCTTATGGCGACGAGCGGATGTCCGAATACCGCTTTCTTAAAACCGATGGCCCGGTTTCATTTGCCGTTTGCCACGCGCGAAGAAACCATTTTCCGGTCGGCAGGCGCCTATCTCCTGGCGCAGTTTTTTTTGTATCAGCGGGGCAAGAAACAGGACATGGATCTGCGTGGGTTGCAGGCGGCGTATGCGCGGGTCCAGGCGGTGAATGTGGGGATGGCGCACCGGCTGCGGCATGTATCCGAGGGCGACGCGAACGTGAACGCGATTGCACTGCTGGATCTCTTCGCGCAGGATCTGCCGTTTGCCATTGATGAAAAGCTTGGCGAACTGGAATACCTGTTTGCGCCGTATTTCACTACGGGACAGTAATCAGGCGCCTTTGAACTGCGCGGGGCGCTTCTCCATAAAGGCCGCCATGGCTTCGCCGATGTCTTCAGTCATGATGAGCTGGCTTTGCGCCCAGCGTTCCATGGCCATCTGCGTGAATTTGTCCGACCCCGCGCCCTGATCGATGACCAGCTTTGCCATGCCCACGGCGAGCGGCGCATTCTTCGCAATTTCCTGAGCAAGCGCAACCGCGGCGTCCTTGAGTTCAGCAGCGGGAACGACCCGGTTCACCAATCCCCATTGCAGGGCTTCGGTGGCGGTGATGCTGCGCGCGGTCATGAGCATATCCTTGGCCCGTGAAGCGCCGACCGCGCGGCAGAGTCGCGTCGTGCCGCCGACGTCCGCGACGAGGCCGAGCCGCGTTTCGGGAATGCTCAATTGGAGGTCTTCCGCGGCGACCCGCAGATCGAAAGAAAGAACGAGTTCGAGGCCCAATCCGATAACGCGCCCGTTCAATGCGCCGATAACGGGGAGTTCCGTGTTCTCGATGCGATGCAGCGCGCGTTGCATGCGCTCGGCCATCCGGCGCAGCCAGCGTCCGGGATGTTCATCGCCCGCGGCGGCGCGCATGGCGGCCAGCGCCATAATATCGATGCCCGCGGAAAAGATCGGCCCATTCGCCTCCACAATCACCGCGCGGACGGACGGGATTTCACCGGCGGCCTCGACCGCCGCCCCGATTTCCTCCGTCATTTCCATGGTGAGGGCATTGCGCTTGTCCACACGGTTCAGCGTAACGAAAAACAGATTGTCTTCCTGCCGGGTCAATACAAGATCGCTCATGGCTGAAACTCCCGTTAAATGTTGACAGGAGCATAATGGGTTATGGGGGTGGGCGTCAACAAAGTGAGAGATAGGGCATGAGATTGTGTTAGTTGTACTTCCCTTTTCAGACCTGATTTTGGCTAACAAGGAAAGAGGTGGATATTATTATGAAAGAGGTGTTCACTGGGTATCACCCAACAGACGTAGAATATCCTCTTTTTCTACAAGCGGTGTGTTTTCTCCTTCATGAATGGCCTTTATCATTGCTACATCTTCAAGTGTTTCGGCCAGTATTTCTTGAAAATCCTCACGGTGTTCTTCTAGAAGTTCGAGCAAGGCATCTTTTAACAGTTGTTTTAGTTCTGCTGTATCCAGTGTAGCATTCATAAACAACACTCTTTCATTATCATGCAAATTAATTGTATACCGAATGGTGATGTGCGGCAAACGCTTAAAAACGGTCAGTCTTGTGAAACCCGCGGGTCGAGGGCGTCGCGGAGCCCGTCGCCGAGGAAATTTAAGGAGAAGAGGGTGAGGGAGAGGACGATGCTGGGCGCAATAAGGAGCCAGGGGAATTCTTCCATGGTTTCGACGCCTTCTTTAATCAGGAGGCCCCAGGAACTCATCGGGGGCTGCACACCGAGTCCAAGGAAACTCAGGAAGGCTTCGAGAAGCATGACTTGGGGAATGGTGAGGGTGGCATAGACGATGATGGGGCCGAGGGTGTTGGGCACAAGATGGAACAGGAGGATGCGCGTGCGGCTCAACCCCATGACGTACGCGGCCTCGATGAATTCCTTCTCGCGCAGCGACATGACCTGTCCGCGCACGATGCGCGCCATGGTGAGCCATTCCACCGCGCCAATCGCGAGGAAGAGAAATATGAAGTTGCGCCCGAAGAACACCATGAGAATGATGACAAAAATGGTGAAGGGCAGTGCATAGAGGATATCGACGATCCGCATCATGAACGAATCGAGGCGGCCTCCGATGAATCCGGCGAGCGCGCCGTAGAGCACGCCGATGAGGAGAGAGACCGAGGTGGCGCAAATGCCGACCAGGAGGGAAACGCGTCCGCCGTAGAGGAGGCGGGTAAGCAGGTCGCGCCCGAGGGGGTCGGTGCCGAGCCAATGCGCGGTGGACGGCGGGGCGGCGCCGAGCAGGAGATCCTGTTCGTCATAAGTGTAGCGGCAGAACCAGGGACCGGCAACGGCGATGATGATCACACAGATCAAAATGATGGCGCCCATGACGGACAGGCGGTTTTTCCGCAAACGCCGCCATGCATCGCGCCAGAGCGAAGTGCCTTTTTCCGCTATGTCGTTTGCTCCAGTATTCATTGGTTTCGAATCCGGGGGTCGATCCAGGCGTTGGCGATGTCCGCCACGAGGTTCAACACCATGACAAGCACCGCGTAGACCAGGACCGTGCCGATGACCATGGTGTAGTCGCGGTTGAAGGCCGACTCGACGAATTCGCGGCCGAGTCCGGGAACCTGGAATACGGTTTCCACAACAAACGATCCTGTAAGCATCCCGGCGATGGCAGGCCCAAGGAACGCGACGACGGGTTGAATCCCGCCGCGCAAGGCATGACGCAACACGATCCGAACTTCGCTTAGACCCTTGGCGCGCGCGGTGCGGATGAAATCCTGCGCGAGAATTTCGAGCATGCCCGCGCGAGTTAACCGGGCGATATACGCGGCATATACCGCGCCGAGGGTGAAGGAAGGCAGAATTTTATCCAGGGGGGTGCGCCATCCCGCGACCGGCAGCCAGCCCAGCCACGATGCGAATATCAGCACCAAGAGTGGTCCGAGCACAAAATTCGGCACGCAGATGCCCACCATCGCAAGCGCCATGGGGCCATGATCGAGTTTGCTGTTGGGGCGTAGGGCGGCCAGAACCCCGGCCCCCATTCCGAGAACCAACGCGATGAGGAGCGCATAGAATCCGAGTTCCAGGGACACTGGCAGCCGCAGGAGAATCCATTCGCGCACGCTACGGCTGGATTTTTTGAAGGAAGGCCCCAAATCGCCTTTAGCCGCGCCCTTGAGGTAATCGATATATTGCTTGTAGAGCGGCTGATCCAGTTTGTAATGAGCTTCGATGCGCTTTTGCGCTTCGATGGAGATACGCTTGTCGGCGTCGAAGGGTCCTCCGGGGGCGAGACGCACGAGGAAGAACGTCATCGTAATGATGACGAAGAGCACCGGAATAAATTCCAGCATGCGTTTCAGGATGTACCGGGTCATGCGTGTGTTGCTTCGTTTCTATTGCATAGTGCGCGCCAATGAAATTGTTTTCCAGCGCATATAGCCCAACATATTTGGATACACACCCTGCACCTGCGGGGCTTTCAAGAACTTCCAGGTATAAAAGTAAATAGGGATGATGGGGGATTCGTCAAGCAAAATTTTTTCCGCCTCCTGGAGCAGTTGGAAGCGTTTTTCGGGGTTTGGTTCGGCATACGCCTGCTGGAGGAGACCGTCAAATTGCGGGGATGACCATCCGGTGCGGTTGTTGCCGCCGCCGGTCAAAAAGCATTCGAGAAAATTGATGGGATCGAGGACATCGGCAATCCAGGAAGACCGGGCGACGGTGTAATCGAGGGTATTGAGGGAAGAGAGATAGACTTTCCAGTCCTGATTGAGCAGGCGCACATCAGCGTTAAGGTTTTCTTTCCACATGCGCTGGATGGCTTCGGCGATGCGCTTATGGTTTTCCGAGGTGTTGTAGAGGATATCGATAGGCGGCAGGCCCTTGCCATTGGGGTATCCGGCCTCGGCGAGCAATTGCCGCGCCTTGAGCACATCAAAGCTCACTTTTGCGGCAGAGGTGTAGCCGCCGGTATTGGGGGGCGTCAGGCAAAAGGCGGCGGATTCGCCACCCTTAACCACGGTACCCATGAGTTGTTCACGGTTCAGCGCCAGCGAAAAC